>JAKOGY010000115.1 GCA_028658405.1 Dolichospermum sp. ST_sed8
AGAAGGAATTATCAAAAATGATTTCCGATGCTGTCGCTGTTTCTAAGATAGCAATATTTTCTGGTTCATTTGTTTCAGCATTTTGATCTTCTAACAAGAAGGAATTATCAAAAATGATTTCCGATGCTGTCGCTGTTTCTAAGATAGCAATATTTTCTGGTTCATTTGTTTCAGCATTTTGATCTTCTAACAAGAAGGAATTATCAAAAATGATTTCCGATGCTGTCGCTGTTTCTAAGATAGCAATATTTTCTGGTTCATTTGTTTCAACCGTAAACAATAATTCATCATCCGCGGTGAATGTTAATAATTCTTGCAACTCATTATTGCTAGTTGCCCCATTTTCAGGATTAGGCTGACGAGATTCTCTGGAAATCGAGATTAATTCTAGCAGTACATCATCTGATGGAAATTGTAACTCTGTATTATTTGATAATAGACTAGTAGATTCTATAGGTTGAGAATTAACTATTTCTGGTTGCAGATTTGATAAAGATATATTCTCTATTTCTAAGAAACTTTCATCAAAGAAGAGAGTTAAATCCTCTTGATTATTTGCAGTTGTTGCATGGGTATCGTCATCTTCAAAGAAGAGTAAATCAGCTAAATCGTGATGATTATTTTCAACTTCACTATTAGTAATTAGTAGGAGCGAACGGCCGTTCGCCCCTACTTCTAATATTTCTTCTTGTTGCCAAGTATCATCTAAATCAGGTGTATCACCTTCAAATAAATCAGCAAGAGTGTTTAACTCAGAAAGTCCTATCTCTGAAGAATTGTGAGTGAAGATTGATTGATGATGATTATACAAAGGTTGATCAGTAGATTCAGTTGTGTTAGTGATATTTACTGATGCTACTGATTCTAAATTTAGTTCTGTTGGGTCTGTAAATAAAGTTTCCCCAGTTGCTGTTTCCTCAAATTCCAATAACGACCGTTGTGGAAGCGGAAACAGAGTTTCTAATTGTTGACTAATAGTAATTTCCGCATCTCTATTTTGGAGAACTAATTCTTGAGCCTGTTTAATTTCAGTAATAAGAATTTTGGCTAAAGTCAGATAACTATTATTGGGATTAAATATAGCCAGGGCTGCTGATTCACACAAACCGCACCAATTTGATAAATTTAACTCTCTGCCAATTTTTGCTAATTGGTGACAGCATTCTTGCAAATTTTCGCGGGAATTCCCTAAGTTAGTTTGTTTAAACTGTTGCAACATTTCCCGAAGGATTTGTAACACCTGAGTTTGAAACTCTGTCCAATCCTGATTTTGTTTGGTTGTTACAGGTAATTTCTGTACCTGTGTGGGAACAGGTGCATCTAGTTGTAGACGGGTTACAGATGATTCATTAAAGCTTTTTGCTCCACCATTTCCCCGTTTTAACAGTATTTCTATATGCTCATTCAGCCATTGCATGACTGGTTCAGTTTTAGACATCAAAGCTTGAGCTTTTTCCTCTGATAACCCAAAAGGATTGCCAAGATTGTCTATTAGAGCTTTTAAGGTATCACATATATCCAGTAGTAAAGATTCTAACCTTTGGTCTACTTGAATAGGATGTTCTTTAAGAATTTTGAAGCAATCCTCAAGTTGGTGGGATGTGTGCTGAATACTAATCAGACCCAACATAGCCGCACCACCTTTGATAGAGTGGGCTGCACGAAAGACTTCATTAATCATTTCTGAATCGTTCAGGGTACTTTGGAGATTCAGTAAGCCCTGTTCGATGGTGTTCAGGTGTTCTCTAGCTTCTTCGAGGAAGTAACCTAAAATCCGTTGTTGTTGTTCCGGCTGCATAGTTAGTTAGGGTTTGCTGAATAAGTCTTTTTGTGATAGCGCAGCGTGGCGTAAGCCATGGACTAGGAGTCACCGAGTCACCGAGTCACCGAGTCACCGAGTCAGCAGAAAGAAGGAGGAGAAGGTTGGACAATTAGTCCTCAAATTTACGCGGTTATTTTTGGTAAAAATGCAAGGGTTTTAAACATCTATTGTCAATAATCTTGCACTTGTTTGGTTATAAAACCCTGCAAACATTTATCTATCAACCCTTTTGCTTCCTTTTATGCAAGCCCTAGTTAGTTTGTTTCCGCTGTGATGTACTAGGCACAGAAGTATACATTAATTTTTACTTTTGCCTTTTACCTTGATTCGATAGTTTCCACTCGGAAACGTTCCACGGAGGCAATCAAGTCACGGGATACTCCCACTAAATGTTGCAAGGCTCCAGAAACCCGCTGTGCTTCCTGAGAGGTTTCTTGTGCTGTTAATTCCACAGATTGCATTACTTGTGCTACAGCGCGAGAAGTTTCCGTTTGTTCTACAGTATCACTAGTAATTGATCGTACCAAAATATCAATGTGATCTGCTACTTGGATGATATTATCTAGCGATCGCTTGGCTTCTTCAGCTAATTTAGTTTGATGAATTACCTGTTGTGTACCTTCTTCCATTGCCATCATGACTGAGCTAGTTTCGCTTTGAATTTGCATCACGATTTGCTCAATTTCTTTCAAGGACTTAGCAGATCGATCTGCCAACTGTCGCACTTCATCAGCTACAATAGCGAATCCTCTACCTGCTTCTCCTGCTCTTGCCGCTTCAATACTAGCATTAAGAGCTAATAAATTGGTACGGGAGGCAATTTGTGAAACTATGGCAACGATAGAGTTAATTTCTTGGGAAGATTCCGCCAATCGTTTCACTTTTCTGGTAGTTTCTGCCACTGTTTCGCGAATTTCTAAAATCCCCGCTACCGTATTTTCTACTGCTTCTCCTCCTTTCTGAGCAATTTTACTAGCCTCACGGGCTACAGTTTCCGCTTCCTTGGCTGCTTCTGCTACCCGTTGGATGGAATTGGTCATTACCTGTACAGAATTCAAGGTGACGGCTAACTCTTCTGCTTGTCGTAAAGCATCCCCAGATAAGGCTCTAGCAAAGGTTTCTGAATTAGTTGAACCTTTGGTTACGTCCCGGGCTGCTACTTTTACCTGTTGGACAATATCTCGGAGGTTTTGAATTGTCAGGTTAAAGGCATCAGCTACCGCTCCAAGTACGTCGGCTGTAACTTCAGCTTGAACTGTCAAATCTCCTCTAGCCGCTCCTTCTACGTCATCAAGAAGGCGAATTACCTGACGTTGGAGGTTTTCTTTAGCTTCTTCCATCTCAATGGCTTTACGTTGGGCTTCATTGGTAGTTGTGAAAATTACCCTAGCCATATCATTAAAGCCAGTGGCTAAGTAGCCTAATTCATCTTGTGAATAGACTGTCGCTTCCACATTCAAATTGCCTTGACGGACAGAATCAAACTGACTTTGCAAATCCTTCGTAGTGCGACGAATTTGTTTGAGAGTGAGATTACCCATAAACCCAGCGGTGGTTGCACCTGTAGCTCCTGCGGCTAATGCCATTAACCAACCCGTATTTCTCACTGATTCCCGTTGTTTGGCTGGTGAAATTGAAATTGCCAATGCACTAACAAGAGCCACACCTACCACGGATACCAAACCTACAGTTCCAGCTATCCACCATTGTTTCTGGTCTAATGGGGCATTTTCAAATGGTCCAAATAGTCCTTGTTCTGAGGCTACAATTGGTTCTGTCTTAGCAACGTCTGATTGAGTAAAGACAGGAACTGCTTCTTGAGCGCCTGTAATTGTGAATAGTTCTTCGTCACGACGGCTAATATCTTGATATGAATCACCTTTTTGATTATCGAAGGAATCATCAACAAATTGATTTAGAGAACTTCCCCGACTATCCAGAGATGCTGATAGCATTCCCCCATCATCAAAACTGCCATCTTCAGTGAGTTCAAATCCTGGTATATCACCGAGGTCATCGAATTCATCAAATTCGTTTAAAAACTCTATATTATTCTTATTACTGTCTCCGCTGGAAATATTACTGGTATCTTTAATGGAAACAAAAGTTTCAGTCCCGAAATCTGCTTCATTTTCTGCCCCAAAAGCAGATTCAAACGCATCCAAATCAAAACTATCATCATCAAAGTTATTTTTTGCTGATGAAGAGTTGAAATTAAACTGCGGTTGTGGTGACGGAGAATTGTTGGTAAATGATGCTGATACTGGTTGATGCCGATTAAATTGCATCTCTGACACAGGTGCTATTTCCCCAGTCATCTCATTTACTAAATTATCTTGGCCACTCCCAGACAAGTCATCTTCCAGGCTATCTTGCCAATTATTTCTGATGTTATTATTGTTTTTGACTGCCTGTTCATCAATCTCTGAATATGTATCTTTTACACTGGTGTTTAAGTCTGCAAAATGCTCATCCATCAAGTCGTCTATATCTTCCCCTACTAAAAATAACTGAGTTTGATTTTCAGGGTCATCATCAACCGATAATTTTGTTTCTGCAAAAGGTGAATAGCTTCGGGCATCATCACTCATTACTAAACTTCCATTAGCTAAATTGTTATTAATATCAGCATGATTATGATAGGGAGGCACTCCGTAGGAATCGGCAGAAATTTCTTCTTGCCAAAAAGGTGGTAACTCTAATTGATCTGATATCGGATCATCTGAGAGATATTCAGTATATATACCAAAGGGATCATCACTCATCGCACCATCCAATGAATTGCTGTCGAACTCCATACTATCTGGATGACTTGCAAACGGATTATGTTCTAGAGGATCTAAGGGTGGTTCATATTCTTCAAGGGAGTTCATACTGCCATTCAAGTTCCCGATTCCTGCGGAGTGCTTCGCTATCATCCCTAAATCCAACGATTCTTCAGTTCTCACCAAACCATTAGATGGAGATTCATAATCACCAAAAGGCTGTGTATACTGCTCTATAGTTGCAAGACAATGATGAATAAGATTAATAATTTCCTGATCATCTGTCAGACGCAATACACTTTGGTATTCATCTTTTGCTACATCATATTGTTGCAGCATATAATAGGTGTGTCCCTTCAGCAAGTGTGCATTATGGTCATCCGGTGAATTTTGCATCAACTGATTAATTACTACCGCAGCTAATTCATAATCTTGCTGTTCATAGGCTATTCTTGCACGATCATAAGTTAGCTCTTTATCATCTATACGTGTTTCCATTTCCTCCCTCCCAAGTTAATTTCGCCTGTATTTCTTTCATTACTAATGATTAATGATTAATGATTAATGATTAATGATTAATAACTAATGACTAATGACTAATGACTAATGACTAATGACTAATGACTAATGACTAATGACTAATGACTAAGTTCACCCTGCCCACCGCGCACTTCGCAAAATTGCTATTTGATCCAGTAATCGCAAATATTTTTTTTCTTTTTCTATATTAAATAACCACTCTCCACGCAGAAACGGGGACATAGCATCTGGTACGTTATTTTGTGGCATTAGATACTGTACATCAAGCCAGTCCATCCCACAAATTTCTTCTACTCCTAAGCCTACTATCGTATCTTGATCTTCAATGGCAATTACGGGTATTTCTGAGCAATCCGTGTTTAATGGGGTTGTTTCACCCAGGAATTGACCCAAATCAGCCACCCAGATCAAGCGTCCCCGTAGATTTAGTGTACCTAAAAGTAAGGGAGATGTATTAGGAATTGGTGTAATCCGATTAGGACTAAGTTCAATTACTTCCCGAATTCCAGTGGCTTTTAATGCAAACTCCTGACGTGAGGGCAGATAAAACCGCAAATGCAACTCACCTTCAGGACTTTCTAGTTGTAATTCGGGACGGAATTGATCTTGCCCAGTCCCATTTAAAAAATCTGGTTTGCTCCCCATATTATTTTCATCCTTGTCCTCGCAGTAGTTGTTTGACTGTTCCTACCAACTCAGTTGGTTGAAAGGGTTTAGCTATATAGGCATCGGCTCCTTGTTTCATGCCCCAATAGCGATCAAATTCTTCACCTTTAGAAGAACACATTACTACAGGAACATTTTGGGTTTTAGGATCAGATTTTAACCGACGGCAAAGTTCATAGCCATTCATGCGGGGCATGACAATATCCAAAACCACCAAATCTGGAGGTGCTTTTTGAATCGCCTCTAAAGCTTCTGCTCCATCGCTTGCATGGGTAACTTTTAAGCCACTAGCTTTCAGAAGGTCTGTAATCATCTCCCTTTGGGCAAGACTGTCTTCAACGATGAGAATTGTGCTCATAAATTTCCATTTACCTCCTAATTTAGACTTTCCGTTCAGAAAAATAATTATCCTCTGATCACAAAGATTAACTGTATAAATTAAGTCTATTGTTTCACTACTTTACTGTATATGGAAGTTAGTTAGACAACTAATTTTATTCTTGTGATAACACCTTTTACCCCATCTTGCACCCCATTAACAATTCTTTTATTCTATTTATACACCTGTGCAATAATCTAAATTGAGATATTGCTCTACTAGCATTAGCAATTCTTGATCTGTAAAGGGTTTCGTCAGATAATCAGTTGCTCCTACCATCCTGGCACGAACGCGATCAATAAATCCGTCTTTACCAGTCAGCATAATAATTGGTATAACCCGAAATACTGTGGAATGCCGCAACATAGCACAAATCTCGTAACCATCTAATTCCGGCATCGCAATGTCGCAGAGAATTAAATCTGGCTGAAGTTGAAAGACGAAACTAAGGGCTTGCAAGGGATTAGTGATGGAAATCGCTTCATAACCTTGTAATTTTAAGATGGATTCTATCGTCTCACAAATCACTAGTGTATCTTCAATACATACTATCCTCCCTTTATATTTTTTTGCTTCCAGATTTTGTTTTTCTTTGCCGAATTTATACGTATCTGAATATACTAATTGTAACCAACCTTCCTGCACGTAAGGATATATAGTTTTTGCTAATGTTGAAATATCACGGTTGAGATAGCGAGCTAGTTGGCGTAAAGAACTTTTCCCATCAGCCCATTTATGTAATTTTTTGACTGTATCTTCTGATAGCGAGACACTTAATTTAGCCATATCCGCTAGAACAGGTAATTGTTCTGTAGATTGAATATGTGGGTATAATTGCTTCCATTCTTGCACTTGTTTAGTGATTTTGGCAACTAGCGGAGCAATTTCTAAGGTGGTTAATTGTGGTACTAGCGCTGTCCCTAAATTAAAAATGAAACTGCCTTGGTGTAAGCTCAATAGATCAAATAAAGTCTCTTGTACTAAACCATAAATGATTGTCCGAGCAATTTTCGGAGTAATAATATTTTGCTCTAAAAGCACCCAAATATAAGCATACTCTGGAGAATTAGTGACTGTTAGGGATGCCAGTTGTTTGAATTCAGGTCGCTGTTCAACTCGGTAATGACGTAAATAATCGTCAAGCCGCGATAAACTACTGTCACCTGTTTGGCAATAGACGATTTGACCATTAAGAAAAAATACAAACCATGATTGTCGTGTATTTTCCCTTATTTGCCGATTTTTGGCAGTTTCTTGTCTACTGAGTTTGTGACTTTGATGTGATGTATGGGCTTCCACCCATAACTGTCCAGTCCGCTGTCCTAACTCGATTAGTTGTAAGATACTGCAAATATCAATCTCATTTAAATTTCCCTGCATTTAGCTACAAAGCACTCCTTAATGTTTCAGTGTTATTACCTGATGAATTTTGACTTGATTGCCTCACAGTTCATAACAGCACTATTTTTTTTTATTTTTATTAGGTTACACTCAGTCTAAATAAAATCTATCAAACTCGATCAAACTCGGAAATTTCTTGATCAGCTTTTTACACCTACCTTGATTTTGACTTCTATATTCTCATTATGTTTACAGGGTTGACATACTCACCGACCTGAAGGTGCGGTGATTCTTGACACTTCGCCAGAACACGCCACAAGTGGTCTTATCGTCCCTCCATGTCCGTTTAAAGTCTCCCAATGCCCTATGGCGACTATGACCAAATTTTAACATAAAGCCGTCCTGGAAGGACGGGGCTTGTGTCCCGTCTTTTCGGTCAATATTTTCAGAGGGAACAGGGAACGGGCAACTTTCTAACAGGAAAAACTCATGTTTAAAAACATGAGATTGAAATAATGACACTGTTTTTTTCGGGCTACGCATCTTGTAGAAACATCTTTTTTTTGACTGAAGCTCTAAACTGGTGCAAATAAGTGTTTTTTATCTGTTCCCAGTTAAGAGTTCCCCGTTCCCTTCTTTTGTAATATAGCGATATCCACTTGCATGAGGAACAAAAATTAGGTTAAAAGCCAGACAGGAAAAAATTTTTACTCCTAACTCAGATACTTGGTTAATTCTGCGGTATCATAAAGATAAAGACAGTGATTGCACGGAAGCTATCCTCAGACTATTGGTTAAGAATATATAATTGGGGGGTTTAGTAAAAATGATTTTAATTAAGTATCAACAAATGTCAATATATGTCATGTCTCAGAAAATAGTTTTATCTTACTTGTGTTACTAGTACAGTATGGCGTAAGTTAATGAACCATTCCGAATCTGTGAAAAGCTTATGCTGTATTCATTCTAAATCCTAAATTTCGCCCTGCGGTACTAGACTAATGTTAAACAAAACCCAGTTAATAGAATCATTTAAAGTATATCCTAGAACACGGACACAAAGTACATCAAAAGGATTGACGGTGTGCTGTATTTAGCAGAAGTACAAAAACAGAAAGGTAGTTTATTGGGTGGCGCTGGCAAAAGCGAACTAAAATTGATCGCTTGTCAACGTAATGACCAAAATTGGAGTCCAGTACCGGACGAAATGATTGCTGCTGATGAAGCAAGTAAATTAAATGATGGCGCATTGGTACTGGTGGAATTGAGTCCGAATCGTCAAGTACAACGGATTCAAGATGCAGGTCGTCCATTGGTGAATATTTTGCAGAATTTTTCCCGACAGGTGGAAAAGTTTAAACTCAAAGAAGAGGAAATTGACCAGTGGAAACAGTCACTGAATCTCCAAATTCAGGAACTGAACCGCCGGGAAATGGAAATGGAATCCCGTTGGGACGAAGTACAAAAACTGGATCATGACTCTAAACGCATAGATACGCAACAGCAATTAATTAATACCTCTCGCACAGAAATTGACCGTTTACGGGCAGAGGTTGAACGTAATCGCCAGGAGTTAGAAGGTGCTTGGGAACATTTGCGGGTTGAGCAGCGCTGTTTAGAAGAGATCAGGTTAAACGTTCAACAGTCTCAATCTGTAAATGAAGAGCGTAATCAGGCATTAAGTAATTTACTTAATCGCTTATCTGGTCAAACTGCTCCCATTGACACGGTTAAGGAAAGTCTTAATTACGCTCTTGAATTTGCCCAGAAACAACAAGATGCTTTAAACCTACACTGGCAAAAATTGGACATTCAACGTCATTGGGTTAATCAGCAGCAAAAGGAGGGAGATGAACTGGTGCAAACTTTGTTTGGTCGCCAAAACGAATTACAACAGGCACAAGATTCTCTAGCACAACAAACTACCCAGGTGCAATTAAAAATAACAATAGTTAATAGTAACCAAGAATGGACTGCCATACTCAAACAGCAGCTAGAAACTGAGGAGGAATTTTACCAAAAGCTGCATATTTTGGCGACTAAAACTGATGCTGAAGTTCCTAAACCAGAAATTAATGTGGCAGCTTTGCAGCAAATGCCTCTGAAAGAATTGGAGAAAATGGTGCAAAATTGGCAAGCAAAGTTAGAGAGAGACTCTGGCTTTGTGCAAGAACAAGAGCAGGAACTTAAATATAAGCAAGAACTTATAGAAGAACTTCAACAAAAAATTATCCATTCCGCTGGGAAGGAACGGGAAAATTTAGAATTAGAACTAGTTGATGAACAGGATCTTTACCAGATGCTGAACGAAAGCTTGGTTGGACAAAGACGCAATTTGATTGGACAGCAAAAAACTCTCCAACAGAACCAAGTTGTATTGTGGCAAAGACAAGGGATTTCGGTGGAGATCAAAGGTGAATCTAGTGATTTAGAAGCAATGGTTTTGCAACTTGAAGTCCAAAAACAGCAAAAATCTGCCCAAATCGAAAAGCTAGAGAGTGATATCGCTCAGATGGTGACTACTATTGAAGCAGATCAAGGGACTATTGATCATCAAACCCAGGAGGTAGAAGCCAAGCTTCAGGAAGTAAATTCCCTAGAGGAGCAATTACTGAATTTACGAACAGCAACTGCTGAATGTTGGGGTAGAGTCAATCTTTATCAAGAAGCTCTGCAACCTATTCAGGATGCTCTTGATGGATTACGGTATCAATTACAAAAGATTGCTGAATCTTTAAATGAAGTTCAAGCAATTGGTGATTCTCAGCTTCTGATTGTTACTGATCTGCGTCAGGTTATTGAGAGTTTTATGAATCTGCCAGCGGCATTAGTATCTTAGAGGATGTTTTAAAAGTCTCTTATGGTGTATCAAATATTTTTAGATCCCCCTAAATCCCCCTTAAAAAGGGGGACTTTGACTCTAGTTCCCCCCTTAAAAAGGGGGACTTTGACTCTAGTTCCCCCCTTAAAAAGGGGGACTTTGACTCTAGTTCCCCCCTTTATAAGGGGGACTTTGACTCTAGTTCCCCCCTTTATTAAGGGGGGTTAGGGGGGATAAGTAAGTGCCTAAAATCACCCCCAAAACTTTATGGCTACGCCACGCAAGCTATCAAACAACCTCTTAGAAGCAAGCTCAAAATCCTTCTTTATTGATTAATTAAAAACAATCCAATCATCTTGTACTGTTGCTGTCAAACCTCCGGGAAAAGGATCTGTTTGGGAACGATTGGGGGCTGTAATTAAGGCTGCTAATTTTTCAATGTGTTCAAAGTTGGGAGCGTCGGGAAGTATTTCCTGGAGGATTTGACGCATGACACGACGTTGCAATGCTAAGGGTGCTTTTTGTAAGATTCGCCTATCAATTTGTAAATTATCTCTATCACCCTTGCTTGAGGCTTCTAGCCGCCACTGTAGGGCTGCTTGTTCTAAAAATTCTACCTCTGCTTGAAGAAGTTCTGCTGTTTGCGCTAAGTTGGCTTCTACTTGGGGATTAAAATTTTCTTTTAAATATGGGATCAATTCTTGACGAATGCGGTTGCGTGGATATTGTAAATTTTGATTGGTGGAATCTTCCCAAATTGGTAAATTAAATTTTTGGCAAAACTGCTCTGTTTGGGAACGGGTAATTTCTAATAATGGACGGACTAGGATAATATTCTCAGTTAGTGGTCGCTGCCAAGTTAAAGCCTGTAAACCATCTGCACCAGTACCACGCATTAAATTGTATAGTAAAGTTTCGGCGCGATCGCTTGCCGTATGTCCGGTAATAATATATTGATAGTGATTAAGTTGAGCAATTTTTGTTAATGCTTGATACCGCCAATTTCTGGCTGTGGCTTCGCTGTTAACGGGTTGATTAGCGGTTTCTAAATAAAAAGGTGTATTCCAAGTTTTAGCTAAATTTTCCACATGGTGAGCATTAGCTTGGGAATCTTCACGCCAACAATGATCACAATGGGCTATAGCTATATTCCATCCCCATTTAGGTTGTAAATCTAATAATAATCTAATTAAGCATAAAGAATCCTGTCCACCAGAAACTGCAACTAATAGCTTTTGGTTATGCTCAAATAGATGACGAGCGCGAATCGTCCGATGTATTTGGGCGTGGAGGGGAGTCCATAAGCTCATTTTTCGTTAACGGGGATATTTATGAATTTATTGTTGAACACTTTAACAAAAAGCAGGAGTCTCATTTCCTCTTTCTGTAATTTTATCACAAAATGATCTATAAATAAGATGATTTTTGCGGTTATTTTCTAGTAAATATCCCAATATTAGGCTGTTTTTATAGATATAACTAATTTTTTAGCAAGTTTACTCTTGTTTACACCTAAAAATCTTGTATCTATCTGTTGATATATGTCTAGTTTTGTCTATAAATTGGTCAGATAAGGAATAACTCTCTCCTGGGGTTGACACCTGTAAGTAGTTGTGTCACATTTATGATTATAAGTTATGTCACTAAAATCAAATTTTGTGATGTAACTGGGGGGAAGAAATGCTTTTATAACCAAAGCTAATCAGATTCAGGAAAGGCCTTGCTGGTATCGCAGCTAAGGTCAATTTTACAACGTCTCTAACTCAGAATAATTTCGTTTTTCAGGTTGAAAATTAAGGTTTATCTACATCATGAATAAAAACTTGTGCTTTTCTGTAGTTGCTATCTTAGCTACTTTATTCACTACCTCTGCTCAAGCTGAGGAAGAAAGTAATTACCGGTATGTGAGTGGAGGTGTTGGTATTACTTCCCCTGGTAACGATTTAAAAGTCAGTAATGCATTTAATCAACTTAACTTTGGTTTGGATTCTACCGCTCAATGGAGCATAGCTGGGGGTTATCAGTTGAAAAACTATCGCGCTGAATTAGAACTTAATTACAGTTCCTTTGGTGTTAATAAAGGTACTTTCAATACTGAATCCTTTCCATCAGATGGCAATGTCAGTACAAGTTCTGTACTTGTTAATGGCTACTATGATATCCCGACTGGTTCTAAATTTCGTCCTTACATTGGTGCTGGTATAGGTGTTGGTATCATTAGCGCCAAGATTAAAGATCAGGGAACAGAAACTGACCTTGGCACTGGTTCATCTGTTGCCTATCAAGGAAAAGTAGGTCTTCAATATGAAATTGCCAAGAAAGGTAATGTTTTTGCTGAATTTAAATATTTGGGGATAAGCTCTTACAAAAGTGACAGTGGTAATGATGTAAGTCCACCTAATTCTTATGGTTTGAGCGTTGGTTATCGCCAAGGTTTTTAATCGTTAATAGCATTTAATAGCGTATAGCGGTTATCGCTCTTGATGGAATATTATTGAGGGCGCAGGCCCTGCGCCCCTACAGGCTTTGCGATTTACTGACTGTATCTCACAAAGAGTGCATACCGCTATAGTGCAAAATCCTGTTAGGGACTTCCAAGAAATAAAATCCCCAAAAATTTCTTGTGGTGCGGGCCGAAAGGTCCCCTAATCATAAAGGATGGGCAGGATGCCCAGCCCACAAAATTGGGTAATTTATTTTTTGGTGTTCCCTTATGGGCTAATTTTTATGAATACTTACGGTACGTTGACAAGAAAAATTGATGTCCTAATCACCTTGTCCATTGCTGTACATCACCGAGATTAAAATCGTTATACATACTTTTTAAAACATATCCGCAGGGTCAGCAGATTGGAGTTTGCTAGTAGCAATTGCTCCAGAAATAGCACACATAATTATAGTTAAAAGTAGGACTTGTACACCACGAATTATCGTCATATACATAGGCAAATTTGTTGCTGTTCGGGTTAGCTGGTAAAGTCCTAAAGATACGGCTACTCCTGGAAAAAATCCCAAAGCTGCTAAAATTAAAGCTTCTTCAAAAACTATAGTTAGTAAATAGTAATGACGATATCCTATGGCTTTAAAAGTTGCATATTCTCGCAAATGGGCATTAACATCTGTGGAGAGAACTTGATAAACAATAATTACCCCAACTACGAATCCCATTGATACCCCTAAGTTAAAAATAAACCCAATGGGGGAATAATCACTCCAAAAGTTATTTTCAAACTGAATAAATTCATCATGAGTGAGAACTCTAACATCATCTTTTAAATAAGCTTTTAATTGGGCAATAACTTGCGCTGTTTTATAACCTGGTTTGATTTTAACTAAACCGATACTCACGCTACTTGTAGGCTGTCTAGCAAATATTTGGGAGAAATTATTGGCACTGGTAATTAAACTACCGTCAGCAGCAAAGGAAGCACCAAGTTTAAATAAACCACCTATAGTGATTG
The DNA here is from genome assembly GCA_028658405.1 of Dolichospermum sp. ST_sed8. Taxonomy (GTDB): domain Bacteria; phylum Cyanobacteriota; class Cyanobacteriia; order Cyanobacteriales; family Nostocaceae; genus Dolichospermum. Next base: position 13,796 of record JAKOGY010000115.1, read on the forward strand.
TGCTGCCATTAATTTCAGTTGTGACAGTTTTACCTTGTTGAATTTGCTTAATTGCTTGTTGATATTCTCCTCTAGTAGCAAGATCAAATAAAACTGTATTTGGTAATTTAATCTTTTGTAATTGTTGATTAATTTCTGGTAAATCAAAAGCTGGTTGATCTGGATTGATACCAATAATTAAAACTCCTGTTTCTGAATGTGTTTGGGGATTCTTCCAAATAATATGGTTACAATACATAGCTTCGGCAGATTTTACCCCTGGTACATCCATTGCTTGATAAAGTCGTCTCCGGGAAAAAATAGACATACTTTGTAAACTACGGGCTTGGGGGCTAATCAGAATTATATCAGCTTGTAAACTCCGATGCAATCTAGTATTACTATCATATAAAGCAGTTTGAAAACCTGACTGCATAAACATGAGAACATCAGCAAAAGCAATACCTGAGATTGCTACTAATAAACGGCTTTTTTCATGAGTAAGTTGTAACCAACCTAAAGGGGTTCGTCGTCGTAATTGTTGGAAAAAAGGAATCATAGGAATGAGGAGTTAATGAACCACGAAGACACGAAGGACACGAAGTAAGAAAGAAGAAAGAAAGAAAGAAGAAGAATAGTTTTTAACTAATGACTAATGACTAATGACTAATGACTAATGACCAATGACTAATGACTAATGACTAATGACTAATGACTAATAACTAAAGACTAATAATTGCTTTGACTTGCATATTGGTAAATTTGGCTGCTTGCTGAGTAGAAACTTTATTTAGTCGGATATGGACTTTGACTATTCTGTTATCAATATTACTAGAAGGATCTGTATTTGTGAGATTTTGCTTTCTTACTTGTAAACCGATTCGTTCGACTTTTCCCTGCAATTCTTGATTAAAAGTATCACTAACTATCCGCACCTGTTTTCCTTGAATAATTTTGGTAATATCACTTTCGTAAACTTCAGCAACTACATACATCTGACTGGTTTTACCAATGTCAGCAATACCATTATTAGAAATTAATTCTCCTGGATGAGTGTAGATTTCAAATACTTGTCCATTTTGAGGAGATTTTACATAAGCTTGTTGCAGATTAATAGTAGCTTTTTTAACTACTGTGTTTGCTCGATTTAATTCGGCTATTGCGGCTTCTACATCTACTTTCCTGACTTCAGAAATTTGATTTAATGTAGCTGAAGCTTCTTTTATTTTTTGTTGACTACTTAATTCCAGCTTTTTTAACTGTGACTGTGCTGCTTGAAGACTTTTTTTAGCCGTTTCTACGTTCAAGTTTTTACTATCTTTTTGGGAAGCAGAAATTGCTCCTTCTCTATATAATTCCTGATAACGTTTATTTTCAGCTTCAGCATTGAATAATTCAGCTTGCAATTTTTCTAAAGTTGCTTTTTGACTATCAATATCACCTTGACTTTCTGCGGCTAATCTGTCAATGATGGCTCTTTGTGCCGTAATTTCTCCAGGTTTAGCACCTGCTTGAACTTGGGCAATTTTAGATTGAATTATTCTTACTTCTGCTTTGGCTTCAGTTAATTCTGCTTGCAAGCGATCGCTATTATCTAAAATAGCAATTACCTGTCCGGCTTTGATCATATCTCCCTCCTGAACCAATATCTTTGCGACTCGACTCCCTTCTCCAGATATAGCCGCTGATAATTTAATCACTTCCCCTTCTGGTTCAATTCTACCTAGGGCTGTGACTGTTTTTATCTCTGGCATTATTATCGCAGGATTTGCTGGTTTCTGATTATCTATATCCCGAAACTTGAGGACAATAAAAATACTAATACTAGCTACAGATAAAGATGCCAGCATAGCAATAGCGATGGCTAATCGGAGAATAGACTGAGAAGATAATGAACTTTGTAGCTTGTGGTTTTGCACAACTGCATACCTTTTCAGTGCTGTTTCAAAATTAGTTAAAGAAAAATATCAGGTAGAAAACAAAATCCTGGAAAGTCTAAAAATGTAGTTTCTATACTAAAGGAAGTAATTTAGTCAATTTATTGCGTTACAGATGACAAATCAATTCTAGATTTTTGACAGAAACGAACATTTAGAGATGATATGCCGAAATAGAAAGTCAGATGGTTAGCAGATGACAGTTTTCATAAAAATAGTATATTTTAGACACAATGATTTAATTTAAATTCTGGAGTTGCTGATTTGAAGTATGAAAATGATTTTTAATGATCTCAAAATCCTTGTAGAGATGTTCCATGGAACGTCTCTACATCTAAATTTATACTTGGTTTCAGCAATGCCTAAATTCTCTCTTAAATTTTTCTCTGTGACGCTGCGCTTAGAGGTTCTTTTAAAAGTGTTTTGCTGTGACTTTAGGCACTTTTAGATCCCCCCTAACCCCCCTTAGAAAGGGGGGAACTAGAGTTAAAGTCCCGCTTTCTAAGGGAGAACTAGAGTTAAAGTCCCCCTTTCTAAGGGAGAACTAGAGTTAAAGTCCCGCTTTCTAAGGGAGAACTAGAGTTAAAGTCCCCCTT
>JAKOGY010000116.1 GCA_028658405.1 Dolichospermum sp. ST_sed8
CAAAACAAAAAACAAATCTCAAAACCAAAGAACCGTGGGGCGCACGGTGTAGGGGCGTATTGCAATACGCCCCTACGCAGTTAATGTTCTTATAGAGGAGTCACGCTCGTTGCCCACACTTACCTGAAAGGGAGTGTGTGGAGTACGTCACAAAACTACAATTATCAAACTATTACTGCTAAAAATGGCATGGAAGCGATCGCTATTTATGCCCGGTATCAAAACCAGATCAGAGTAGTATTGATGGATGTCAGTAACTCAGGGCTAAAGCCGCTGAGTTTCCCACTTACCGGGTATTCTTATGATGATGCCAGAAATGGATGGAAATTCCGCCATCTGCAACTTAAAGAAAATCAACCCTGAAGTGGCAATAATTGCTTGTAGTGGACGTAATATCCAAAATATGCTGAAAGCAAATCATGAAAATCAAGTTCTAGCGATTTTATCAAAACCCTACACTAATCAAGAATTACTGTCAACATTAAATTTGGTACTAAAGTGATCAGGTAATAGGTAATGGGTAATGGGTAATGGGTAATGGGTAATGGGTAATGGGTAATGGGTAATGATCAATAACTAATATTTTGAACAGATTTTTTAGGCTTACAGCACTTATGCTCATAGAATTGACCGATTCATGAGACTTTTACACTTTGCTGGCAAATCTATGACACCTCAAGAATTTTTAGAAAAGTTGGCAACAGCCACAACAGATCCTGAAAAATTGGTAGTTTTTGCAGAATACTTGGATACAACTGCCTTAGATCATGCCACAACCCCAAGATGGAGAAGTCTTTCTTATAGTAACGAAATTGAGATGGCGCTTAAAAATGTGGCTTTTCATTTAGAAGCACTTGCCGAAGCCAAATAATAAGAATGTAGGGTGTGTTAGCGTTAGCGTAACGCACCAAATTATCGACAATGGTGCGTTACGAACTCCGTTCTAACACACCCTACAATACTTAGCTTATTCACCAATATATATTCCTAATGACCGAGCGGTTTGGACTAAATCACCGTTAGGATCAACAAGCGAAGGATTCTTATCTATAACATCTTGAATGGGGAAAGTGGCAACTCGTCCATTTTGCCAAGCTAACATCTGGTCATATTTATTTTGGGCAATTAAATCAACTGCTACTTTACCAAACATGGTAGCCGTAAGACGGTCTAAAGCTGAGGGGATACCCCCGCGCTGAATATATCCTAATACAGAAACTCTAGTATCAATTAGCTGATGACTACAATTAGCAATTTGTTCGGCAATATATTGACCTTGACCACATTTAGCAGTTGTGCAACTAGAATCGTCAGCATTTTCTGAACAAGCAGATATACCTTCAGCAACAACTATAATGGCGAATTTTTTTTGCCAGCGATCGCGTAATTCGGTAAGATGTTCACATATTCCCTTGATAGTATAAGGGATTTCAGGAATTAAAATCACATCAGCGCCCCCAGCAATCCCTGAGTGTAAAGCTAAATGTCCCGCTGTGCGTCCCATGACTTCGATAATCATTACTCGGTCATGACTAGCAGCAGTAAATATGAGACGATTAATAGCATCAACAATTGTATTAAGTGCGGTATCAAAGCCGATTGAGCGTTCTGTACAAGCGACATCATGATCAATAGTTTTGGGAATAGCAACTAAATTCCAATGACCTAAAACTGCTAATTGATGAATAATGTTTAAACTACCATCTCCACCGATAGCAATTAAAGCATCTAAAGCGATAGCTTCATAACTGGCTAATATTTCATCAGTATGGTCTAAGGTATCCCCTTTATTAATAGTACCTAAAATCGTTCCTCCCATATTTAACAGAGGGTCAATGCCGCGCAAATCCCAACCGTGTACACTTAAAGGTACAGTTTTCCGCTCTAGTAAACCTTGGGTAGAGTAAGGAATACCCACTACCTGCCAATCATAAGTCCGTGTTGCATGACTCACAGCAGCGCGAATCACACAATTTAGACCAGGACAATCACCACCACTTGTAAGAATACCGATACGTTTTTTCATAAGTTGTTAGTAGGGGCGTATTGCAATACGCCCCTACAAGAGTTAATGAACCACGAAGGAGCGAAGGACACGAAGGAAGAAGGAAGAAGAAGAAGGAAGAAGAAGAAGGAAGAAGAAAGAATATTTTTTTCAGTCCCTATTTATTTTTGAATTATTAATTAAGATGCTGTATAAACTCTACCCAAATCTGGATTATAGGTTTGTAAAGCTTTCATATATTGAGCGCGTTCAAAAGCACTAGGGTTTGGACATTTTAACTGGCTCATGCTACCTTGCATTTCCTTGACAGATTCATATTCATGGGTTTTCATCCATTCTTGTAAGTCTTTTTCTAAGGACTTAATATGACCAATTCCCTCTCGTAATAATACAGAACAAAGCATAGTGACATTTGCCCCTACCATCAGCATTTTAATCACATCATGGGCATTGTGAATACCGCTAGTTGCAGCTAAACTACCTTGAACATGACCATAGAGAATGGCTATCCAACGCAAGGGTAAACGCATAGCTTGAGCGGTACTTAAAAGTACATGAGGTTCTACTTCTAAATTTTCTAAATTAATATCTGGTTGATAAAACCGATTAAATAATACTAAACCATCAGCCCCAGCATGATCTAAACTTTTAGCCATATTTGCCGTATTGGTAAAATAGGGACTGAGTTTTACGGCTACAGGAATAGTGACGGCGGCTTTAACAGATGTGAGAATATCAATATAATTCTGCTCGATATCCTGACTACTTAAATCTGGATCTGTGGGAACATAGTAAATATTTAATTCCAGTGCTGACGCTCCAGCTTCTTGAATTAGTTTACCATATTTAGTCCAACCACCGACTGAAGAACCATTCAGACTGGCAATAATGGGAATATCAACTTTTTCCTTGGCTTTGCGAATATGGTCTAAATATTCTTCTGGTCCGACTCGGAAATTAGTAATATCTGGAAAATAGGTTAACGCTTCCGCAAAACTTTCTGTACCATAGGTTAAATGATGATGAAGTTCGTATTTTTCTAAAGTTAATTGTTCTTCAAATAGCGAGTGCATAACAACAGCACTAGCTCCCGCGTCTTCCATTAACTTAATATTATCAATGTCTTCTGAAAGTGGAGAAGCCGAAGGAACTAAGGGAGATTTTAATTCTAAACCTAAATATGTGGTAGTTAAGTTCATAAATTTAGTTATTAGTCATTAGTTATTAGTTATTAGTTATTATGTGTAAATTTGGCACAGGCCATTTATGTTTCTTGTAATTTTCTGGCAGCTAAATATTGATACATTTGCCAACGCGTATTAACATCTGCTTGGGCTTCTTTTAGGAGTTCTTTAGCTGTTTCTGGGTTAATTTTGGTTAACATTTTGAAACGATTTTCCATGTACATGGAATTTTCTATGGGTATGCGAGGGGTACGAGAATCGAGTTGTAGGGGGTTTTCTCCCTGTTTGATGCGGTCGGGGTGATAACGATATAATAACCAGCGTCCAGAGTCTACAGCGGCTTTTTGGTTTTGCATGGCTGTACTCATATTGATACCGTGAGCAATACAATGACTGTAGGCAATAATTAATGATGGACCATCGTAGGCTTCGGCTTCTAAAAAAGTTTTTAGGGTTTGTTCATCTCTTGCACCCATTGCTACACTAGCAACATAAACGTTACCGTAAGTCATAGCGATTAAACCTAAATCTTTCTTAGTTGTAGGTTTACCACCTGCGGCAAATTTTGCCACTGCACCTTTAGGGGTAGATTTGGACATTTGACCACCAGTATTAGAATAAACCTCTGTGTCTAGTACCAAAATATTAACGTTGCGACCACTAGCAATTACATGATCTAATCCACCATAACCAATATCATAAGCCCAACCGTCACCACCAATTATCCACACACTTTTTTTCACTAAATAATCAGCTAAGGAGTTAAGATTTTTGAACGCTGATAAACGCCGATGAACGCTGATGTTATCCTCTTCTATCTGTGTTAATCTGTGTTCATCTGCGGTAATAATTTCCTCTAATTTTTGTTTGAGAATTACAACTCGTTCTCTTTGTTCATAAATATCAGATTCATCTTTTTGTTCAGCATTCAGAATTGCTGTAACTAAATTATCTCCTATTTGGGGTGCAAGTTGTTGGAGGAAATAAGCGGCAAATTCTGCTTGTTTATCTATGGAAACGCGGAAACCTAACCCAAATTCGGCGTTATCTTCAAATAAACTATTAGACCATGCTGGACCTCTACCTGCGGCGTTTTTTGTCCAAGGTGTGGTGGGTAAGTTACCACCGTAGATAGATGAACAGCCGGTGGCGTTGGCGACTATCATGCGATCGCCAAATAATTGTGTCACTAACTTAATATAGGGTGTTTCTCCACATCCCGCACAAGCACCAGAAAACTCAAATAACGGTTCTTGCATTTGTTGTTGATTAATATGATTCAATTGTAAATTCCGTCTATCTGGGTTAGGAAGATTTAAGAAAAAATCCCAATTTTCTCGTTCTTGTTCCCGCAATGGTTTTTGTAGTTCCATATTAATAGCTTTTCTACGCGGTTCGGCTTTATTTTTTGCGGGACAAACATCAACGCAAATACCACAACCGGTACAATCTTCTGCTGCTACTTGAATGGTAAACTTCAAATCATGCCAATCATGTTCTCTAGGATTTGCACTTTTGAAAGTTACTGGGGCATTTTCTAATTGTTCTGGTGCATATACTTTACTACGAATCACACTATGAGGACACACCATGACGCATTTACCACATTGAATACAAACGTCGGAGTCCCAAACAGGTATTTCTTCAGCAATATTGCGTTTTTCCCATTTAGATGTACCTGTAGGATATGTACCATCTACAGGTAATGCACTCACAGGTAAATCATCTCCTTCACGAGCGATCATTTTCCCTAAAACATCGCGCACAAATGCGGGTGCATAATCAGGAATAGGTAAAATTTGAGTATTATTCTGTTCTCTGTTTTCTGGTCCCCGTTCTTTAATTTCATACAAGTTATCCAAGGTTTTATCAACTGCTTGGATATTCATTTGCACGATTTCTTCGCCTTTTTTGCCGTAGGTTTTACGAATAGATTTTTTAATTTCGTCTATGGCTTCTTCTCTTGGTAAAACACCGGAAACAGCAAAAAAACAAACCTGCATAACCGTGTTAATATGTCCGCCCATACCTGCCTCATGGGCGACTTTGTAGGCATTAATTACATAGAATTTGAGATTTTTGTTAATTATCTCTGTTTGCATTGCCAGAGGTAATTTATCCCAAACTTCATCTTTATGATAATGTGAATTTAGTAAAAAAGTGCCACCAGAAATAATATCTTTTAATATCGGGAATTTTTCTACAAAGTCCCATTGATGACAAGCGATAAAATTCGCTTTAGTGATTAAATAGGTCGAACGAATTGGTTGAGAACCAAAGCGTAAATGAGAAATTGTTACAGAACCAGATTTTTTAGAATCGTAAACAAAATAACCTTGGGCAAAATTATCTGTTTCTTCCCCAATAATTTTAATAGAATTTTTATTTGCTCCCACTGTACCATCTGCACCTAAACCATAGAAAATTGCCCTAACTGTATGATCTGCTTCAATATTAAATTCGGGATTATATTCTAAACTGCTGTGAGTGACATCATCGTTAATGCCGATAGTAAAATGATTTTTTGGTATTGACAAATCTAAATTATCAAATACTGCTTTTACCATGGCTGGGGTAAATTCTTTAGATGATAAACCATATCTTCCCCCCACAACTTTAATATTGTAAAGTTGGTTTTCTGCCAAAGCTGTAACCACATCCATATATAATGGTTCACCAATTGCTCCTGGTTCTTTTGTTCTATCTAAAACGGCAATTTTGCGGGTAGTTTGGGGCAGAGAATCAATAAATCTTTGGGTAGCAAAGGGACGATATAATCTAACTTTGATAACTCCGACTTTTTCCCCTTGTTGATTGAGATAATCTACGGTTTCATGGACTGTTTCACAACCAGAACCCATGAGAATAATAATTTTTTCTGCTTCTGGATGTCCATAATAATCAAATATGTGATATTCTCTCCCTGTCATTCCGGCAAATTCATCCATTACCTGTTGAGTAATATCTGAACAATCTAAATAAAAAGAATTAACTGTTTCCCTAGCTTGAAAATAAACATCAGGGTTTTGTGCCGTACCTCGTAATACCGGATGATCAGGTGTTAAAGCCCGTGAACGATGGGCAATTACTAACTCTATGGGAATAAATTTTTGTAAGTCTTCAGTTGTTAATATTGCTATTTTATCTATCTGATGGGAGGTGCGAAAACCATCAAAAAAGTGTAGATAAGGTATACGAGATGCTAAAGTTGCCTTTGTGGAAATCAGCGCAAAATCATGGGCTTCTTGCACAGAAGCAGCGCATAAAATCGCAAAACCTGTACTTCTTGCGGCCATAACATCACTATGATCTCCGAAAATGGAGAGGGCTTGGGCAGCGAGCGATCGCGCCGCAATATGAAATACTGTAGGTGTAAGTTCACCCGCAATTTTGTACATATTTGGCAACATCAACATCAATCCCTGAGATGCTGTAAATGTGGTTGTCAGCGAACCTGTTTGCAAAGCCCCATGTACAGCACCTGCAACCCCCCCTTCACTCTGTAACTGCTCCACTGAAGGCACAGTTCCCCAGATGTTCGGTTTTCCCTCACTCATCCAAGTATCAGACCATTCCGCCATCGGTGAAGATGGTGTAATTGGGTAAATAGCAATCACCTCGTTTAGTTGGTAAACGACTTTCGCAACCGCTTCATTACCATCTATCGTTGCAAAGGTTATTGTGTTCATATTCCTTTACCTTTGAGAACTACTCAATTTTGGTTGACACTCCCCGGTCTAAAGACACGGGGATTCTACATTCACCGTCAAAACTTGCTCAACCAGGCTTACACCAAGCAGAGTAGCGGTTTCAACTCCTGTAGCGTTAATTCGGGGATGCCCTCCCCTATTTTTTGCGAGATTAAGAATATTAACTGCGGCGTTTGTATCTCTATGAAGATGCAATCCACAACTACAATTATGGGTACGAGTTGATAGAGACTTTTTGACAATTACACCACAGCTAGAACACTTTTGAGAAGTGTAATGTGGTGCTACAGCTATAGCAATCTTGTCAAATTTAACAGCAAAATACTCTATCCATTGCCTAAACAAATACCAACTAGCGTCACTAATTGATTTTGCTAGACAATGATTTTTTACCATGTTTGAAACACGTAAATCTTCATAGGCCACTAAGTCGTTAGACTTGCATACGTTACGCGCTATTCTTTTAGCGTGTTCATTCCGTTGCCTACTTACTTTTAAGTGTTTTTTAGCGTAAAGTTTTCTAGCTTTTTTCCTACCGCTAGAACCTTTGACTTTTTTGTAAATCCGTTTTTGAGAATGTTTGATAGATTTTTCAGCTTTCCTCAAAAACTGAGGGTTAGGCTCATGATGTCCATTAGAATCGGTGTAAAACGACTCTATGCCGACATCTAACCCGATTTCTTCACCTGTTTTTGGTTGAATATCTACAACATCAATGCCTACACAAAACTGTGCATAGTATCCATCTGCACGACGGATTAAACGCACTCGTTTAATATCTTTAAGTTCGTAGGATTGAATATCCCATTTACCTAATAATTTGAGTTCACCAATCCCTTTTTTATCAGTAAAAGTAATCCGTCGCTTAGTTTTGTGTAATTTCCATCCTGATGTTTTATATTCAACAGAACGGCAATCTTTTTGAAATCGTGGATATCCTTTCTTTCCAGACTTTTTAGATTTACAGTTGTCGTAAAACCTTGATATAGCAGACCATCCTCTTTCTGCGGCTGATTGTACTGCCATTGAGTTTAATTCAGCAGCAAAGGTAAAGTCTGAGCGGAGTTCTGTTGAATACTTGTTAAGAGCAAACTTGTCAATTTTGAGTTCCCGCGGGGCATCCATCCAATATCTAATCGCTTTATTGCGAATGAATTGGGTGGTACGAATGGCATCATCTATGGCGTTATATTGATTTTGTTTACCTTTAACTTTGTATTCTAGGACTAGCATGGATTTAACTTTGAACAATCAATTTGATTTGGTTTCAACCTGCATTTATTATACAATATGTCAGTGCAGGATAAATCCTGCAACTAGCCTTCATCCCTTGGCTGAAGAACAGGTGTGTCCTCCTGAGTCGGACACGCCTTCAAGGGTTTTCGGCATTCTCCTTATAATTATATAATAGTTCAGATCAAATCCCCCATACTAAATTTAGTATGAGGGCTAGATAAGAAAAATCCCAAATTATTCTGGTTTTAGGGAATAATTTTTTCCTGAATTACCCTACCTTTTGGTTGAGTAATTGAGATGAATCTCTGTAATTAGGACGATTGACAGAGGTAGGAATATCTGATTTTAGTTTTTGTTGATTAGATGTTATAGGTGTGGCAACTTGGCGGTTTTCTTTAATTAATCGGCTGTAAGTCCGTTGGGGAATATAGTGAATTGGATTATAATCAATACAACGCAAAATCAGTACACAAGCCCAAGAATACCGTCCATCAGCAATAGCTTCAATGATAGGATTGAACTGTTCGGGAGTGATAGCACTATGAAAATCGTTCTGAGAAGAAGAAGCTTGATAGTTCATAACTAACCCTGATCTAATCTTGTAGGATTGAAAGTTAATAAGTTGTAATAATCCAGAATAGAGAATCTTTTTAATCCAAATTAATTAGACTTGAATAGTCAAATTTGGGAATTTTGATCCTGAATTATAGAAAAAAATCAATGGGATATCTAAATTAACGGCGTTATCTGCATAAGATATGCAAAGGATTTAATTCTCTTGGTAAATAACTTTGATATCTATCGAGTATAGCGATAACTTTTCGATTAAATATCAATATTATTTGTGGTTATGAGAGAATTTTATTAATTTTCTGTGAGGCTTATTGAGCAGTTGTATACATTCAATTAGAAGTATATCTGTTAAGAAATCAGTAGCCTTGTGATTTTTTTTATAGCATTGGCAATTGGTCATCTAAATAGATTAAGTTTTGGAATTTTTGATTGTATAAATTGGAGAACTACTAAACACATTACCCTTGTGTCAGTAAAAAATACAAGTAAATTTCTAGCATTTTATGCCCAAATTGATTGTTTGGTAAAAATAGGAAATACAGATCTTCGTATTCTGATACTATTTAAATAGTCATACAATATTGAAATATTTCCTGTTTACAGTTTTGTAAATACTCCTTGTAATACTATTATATGCAGAATACTATGTTTTCCGTAACTAGTAAGCCAAGTTGGCAATTTGTTTCCCTAAATACTACAAAAAATGTCAGTTCTAAATTGCGTATTAAATGACTATTTAAATACTGTCACAAGGGGTATTTACAAAACTGTAAACAAGAGATAATTCCATGTTGTATGACTATTCAAATACTGTCATAAGGGGTATTTACAAAACTGTAAACAAGAGATAATTCCATGTTGTATGACTATTCAAATACTGTCATAAGGGGTATTTACAAAACTGTAAATGGCATAAAGACATAAATTTATTTTCGATTATTTTAAATTTTCTATCTAAATCAGTTACACCTCATCACGAAAAACTCAACTTATTGAAGTGGTTGGGGGTATGAGTATTAAGGTAAGGGTTTTGGTGGGCATTGCCCACCCTACACTACTTAAAATTTTTCAAATATTATTTATGATTCCTATGCTTCTCTATCTATAAGAGGATATAAGGGTTCATCCTTTAGCTAGAAGTAAATGATGGAGTCACTTATTTACTATTAGGTTTGGAACGGCATATCAATAATTCTGATTTTAGCTAGAGTTTGGTAATTTACAATGTATAAACTAGTGCAAGCTATTTTTAACAGTGATGAAAAAAATGCTTTAGGTGAGTTTATTTTAGGATTAGGTAATGATCATAAACGTTACTTTTTAAGAAACGAGATTTTACAAGCCTTTGCCGATTATTGTCACCAATTCCAAAAACCTGCTTATTTTTATCACTCTTCCTCTTTAGGGACATTCATTCAGTACACCCATGAAATAATTCTGTCTGATGAAAATGCTTGCTTTGTGGTTAGACCAAAAATTGCCAGTCAAGAAGCATGGTTATTAACTGCCGATTTGACTAAGTTTGAGTTAATGACACCGAAAGCATTATTAGAGGTGAGAGATCGCTTAGTAAACCGTTATCAACCGCACATTTTAGAAATTGATCTCCATCCCTTTTACCCAGCAGCACCGAGAATTAGTGATTCTAGAAATATTGGCCAAGGTTTAACCGTTCTCAATCATTATTTTTGCAATCAATCATTAACAGATCCTGAATATTGGATTGATGCATTATTTCAATCGTTACAAAGATTAGAACATAATGGCATCAAGCTACTAATTGGTAATCATATTCATTCAGGATTACAGCTAACTAAACAAATCAAACTTGCTTTAGAATTTGTGAATCATTTATCCCCTGATACACCTTATGAAAAATTTGGTTTTCATCTCCAAGAACTCGGTTTAGAACCAGGTTGGGGTAATAATGCAGCCAGAGTTAGAGAAACTTTAGAACTTCTGGAAAGACTCATGGATAATCCAGAACCTGCGATTTTGGAAACCTTTGTTTCTCGCATTTGTGCAATTTTTCGTGTCGTGCTTATTTCCATACATGGTTGGGTGGCACAAGAAGATGTTTTAGGAAGAGATGAAACACTAGGACAAGTTATTTATGTTTTAGAACAAGCACGCAGTTTAGAAAATAAAATGCGTGCAGAAATCAAACTTGCAGGTTTAGATATATTAGGAATTAAACCCCATATTATTATTTTAACTCGACTGATTCCCAATTGTGAAGGCACATTTTGTAACTTACCATTAGAAAAAGTTGATGGTACAGAAAATGCTTGGATTTTGCGCGTTCCTTTTGCAGAATCTCAACCGGAAATTACTGATAATTGGATTTCTAAATTTGATATTTGGCCTTACTTAGAAAAATTTGCTCTTGATGCTGAAAAAGAACTTTTAAACCAATTTCAAGGAAAACCAAATCTACTTATTGGTAACTACAGTGACGGGAATTTAGTCGCTTTTATCCTCTCCCGGAGAATGAAAGTTACCCAATGTAATATTGCTCATTCCCTAGAAAAACCTAAATTTCTATTTAGTAACTTATATTGGCAAGACTTAGAACCACAATATCACTTTTCTGCTCAATTTACGGCTGATTTAATCAGTATGAATGCGGCAGACTTTATCATCACATCATCCTATCAAGAAATCGTGGGAACACCGGATAATATAGGGCAATATGAATCTTATAAATGTTTTACTATGCCCCAGTTATATCATGTAATTGATGGCATTGATTTATTTAGTCCTAAATTCAATATGGTTCCCCCAGGAGTTAGTGAAAATATATTTTTTCCCTACAACCAAACCACAAATAGAGAATCCCAGCATCGTCAACATATCCAAAACTTAATTTTCTACGAAGAACATCCACAAATACTGGGAAAATTAGATTATCCGCATAAAAAACCGATTTTCTCTGTGAGTCCAATTACCTCAATTAAAAATCTTACAGGTTTAGTTGAGTGTTTTGGAAAAAGCCAAGAATTGCAAGATCATTGTAACCTAATTTTACTAACTAGTAGACTTCAACCAGAGGCAGGGACGAATTTAGAAGAAACCAGAGAAATAGAAAAAATTCATGCTATTATTCATGAATATAATCTCTACAATAAAATGCGCTGGTTGGGGATACGTCTGCCTATCCGCGATATCGCTGAAACCTATCGGGTAATTGCCGATTTCCAAGGAATTTATATTCATTTTGCCCTTTATGAATCCTTTAGTAGAAGTGTTTTAGAAGCAATGATTTCGGGATTACCAACTTTCACAACTCAATTTGGTGGTTCATTAGAAATTATTGAAAATCACGATAAAGGATTTGATCTAAACCCTACTGATTTAGCAGGAACAGCCAAAACAATTCTTAACTTCTTAGAAAAATGTGATAATTCTCCAGAATATTGGCTAGAAAATTCTCAATGGATGATTGAACGTATTCGCCATAAGTATAACTGGAATTCCCACACAAATCAACTCCTGTTATTAGCCAAAATGTTTAGTTTTTGGAACTTCGTCTATCCTGAAGATAACGAAGCTAGAGATCGTTACATGGAAGTTTTATTTCATCAACTTTATAAACCTATGGCTGACAAGATTTTATCAGAACATATTCATCGGTAAATTAAAGGATGTTTGGTAGCTTGCGTGGCGTTAGCCATAAAGTGGTTGGTGATGTATCGAAAACCCTCAGATCCCCCCTAACACCCCTTAATAAGGGGGGGACTAGAGTCAAAGTCCCCCTTTCTAAGGGGGATTTAGGGGGATCTACAACTGTTAAATCCTATATGAAAAAGTTTATGGCTACGCCACACAAGCTATCAAACAGCCTCTTAAATGTTTGAGATAAAAACAAAAATAACTAATCCACAATCATGGACAAAAAAGACTATTTTCGCAACTTTAGCTATACAGACTGGATATTAACTGAAACCCAATTTAATCCAGACTATTTGCATAGCAGAGAAACTATTTTCACCATTGGTAATGGCTATTTAGGGACAAGAGGAACTTTTGAAGAAGGTTATCCTCGTGCATTATCAGCTACATTTATTCACGGTGTTTATGATGATGTTCCCGTCGTTTATACCGAACTTGTTAACTGTCCAGATTGGCTACCATTAGTAGTGATAATTGAGGGAGAACGCTTTCGCCTTGATCAAGGTAAAATATTAAAATATAACCGTCAACTAGACTTACATCATGGCATTCTCAGCCGTTATTTACGTTGGTGTAGTCCCAATGGTAAAGTCATAGATATCCATTTTGAACGCTTTGCTAGTTTAGCCGATCAACATCTAGTAGGGCAACGTTGCCAATTAACACCAGTAAATTTTGATGGTTTAATTGAAATTCAAGCCAGTATTAACAGCTACTCAGAAAATCAAGGTTTTAACCACTGGGAAGTATTAGATCAAGGTAAAATTACACAAGGATTCTGGTTACATAGTCGTACTCGCAACAGCCGCATAGAGGTGGGTATGGCGGCTAAAATAACCATTTTGGGAACTGAAGCGGACTTACAAATCAATACTACACCTGGTTATCCTAGTTTGAATGCCACCGTTATCGGTCAAGTTCAACAAACAATCACCATCATAAAAATTGTCAGTATTTTTACATCTAATGAAATTGAAAACCCAGTTGCAGCCGCTCAAGAGAAATTCGTCAATATACCCGATTATCTCACATTAATTAATGCTAATAATCAAGCTTGGGAGGAAGTTTGGCAACAAAGCGATATTATCATTGAAGGAGATATCACAGCGGCTTTTGCAGTCCGTTACAATCTGTTTCAGTTACTAATTGCTGCACCTAAAAATAATGATCAAGTCAGTATTCCTGCTAAAACTCTATCTGGCTTTGGTTATCACGGACATATTTTTTGGGATACGGAAATTTTTATTCTGCCATTTTTTACTTTTACTCAACCAAATTTAGCCCGTAATTTACTCAGTTACCGCTATCACACTTTACCAGGAGCGCGACGCAAAGCCTCACATTATGGGTATCAGGGAGCAATGTTTGCTTGGGAAAGTGCGGTAACTGGAGATGAAGTGACTCCGCGCTGGTCGCTACGTAGTGATTTTTATGCTGAAGATATCCGCATTTGGTGTCGAGATCGAGAAATTCATATTAGTGCGGATATTGCCTACGCTATATGGTATTATTGGCAAGTCACAGGGGATAATGACTGGATGCGAGACTATGGTGCAGAAATTATTTTAGATACCGCAGTTTTCTGGAGTAGTCGGGTTGAATTTAATCCCCAATTAGAATGTTATGAAATTCGTGGAGTAATTGGTGCAGATGAATATCACGAATTAGTCCATAACAATTGCTTTACTAACCGCATGGTGCAATGGCATTTAGAAAAAGCTTTAATAGTCTATGATTGGCTACATTCCACTTTCCCAGAACTAGCCATAAAACTGGAACAGAAAATCCAAATTACCTCCGAAGTCCTCTCTCATTGGCGAGAAATTATCGCTAAAATGCTGATTCTTCACAACCCAGAAACTCGACTAATTGAGCAATGTGAGGGATTTTTCCAACTAGATGATCTTGATTTATCTAAATACGAACCGCGAGAAAAATCAATTCAAATTATTTTGGGAATGGAAAAAACCAACACAGGACAAGTAATTAAACAACCAGATGTATTAATGCTTCTGTATTTGATGCGAGAATCTGCCGATTTTCCCTATAATCAGCAAACATTACAGGTAAATTGGGACTATTATGCACCCCGTACAGATATTAGTTATGGTTCTTCCTTGGGTCCAGCTATTCACGCCATTTTAGCCGCAGATTTGGGCAAATCGGCAGAGGCTTACGAATGCTTTATGCAAGCAGCAATGGTAGATTTGGAAGATAAACGCGGAAATACCCAAGATGGCATACATGGTGCTAGTGCTGGGGGCATTTGGCAAGCTGTAATATTCGGTTTCGGTGGCATCCAATTTCGGGAAAATGCCCTTGTGGCTAATCCCCACTTACCCCCAACTTGGTCAAGGCTGAAATTTAAATTACAATGGCACGGTAAATGGCATGAATTCGATTTGCGTCAGGAATTGAAAAAGGCTAGAAAAACCAATATCCGCGGCGTGATTTTTGATTTAGATGGTGTATTGACTGATACCGCAGAATATCATTATCAAGCTTGGCAAAAATTAGCAAATGAGGAAGGTTTACCCTTTAACCGAGAAACTAATGAAGCCTTGCGGGGTGTATCCCGTCGTGCTTCCCTGATGTTGATTATTGGGAATAGAGAATATTCAGAAACGCAAATTCAGGAAATGATGTCCCGGAAAAATAATTATTATGTAGAACTGATTCACAATATTACACCCACAGATTTATTACCAGGGGCAGAGGCTTTATTGGATGAATTGCATCAAACTGGGATCAGAATAGCCATTGGTTCTGCTAGTAAAAATGCCCGGATGGTGATTGAAAAATTGGAGATTGGGAGTAAGATAGATGCGATCGCTGATGGTGATACTGTACAAGAACCCAAACCAGCACCGGATTTATTTCTTAATGCTGCAAACCAGTTAGGAATTCCCGCAGATGAATGTGTAGTCTTTGAAGATGCATCTGTAGGGATTACAGCCGCCAAAGCAGCAAATATGTGGGCGATAGGCTTGGGACCAGAAGACAGAGTGGGGGTTGCTGATGTGGTTTTACCTGACTTAGCAGGAGTAAAATGGGAGGAGTTATCAGCAACGATTTTGAAGAATAATAAAAGTCATTAATAAGTAGGGCTTGTGGAAAAAGTAGGGGCGTATAGCAATACGCCCACACAGGAATCAGGAATTAATGAACCACGAAGGAGCGAAGGACACGAAGGAAGAAGGAAGAAGGAAGAAGGAAGAGTTGGGAAATTAGCCCTCGAATTTACGCAGTTATTTGTAGTCAAAATGCAAGGATTTTAAACATCTATGGACACTGCAAACAAACTACATCATCAACTTCCAAGCGCAATTCTTCACAAGTAGTTAGTGGTGCATTAATAAGTAGGGCTTGCGTAGATGTAGATGTAGGGTGGGTTAGCGCAGCGTAACCCACCATTATCCCCTAAATTTATGGTGAGTTAGGACAGTAATCCGTAACCCACCCTACCCAAGTATTTTTGGGTAATTTGTTTTTTTGTTGTCTAAGCGACAGCAACTGAAGCCAAAAATCAAGGCTTTTTTCAATTTGGAGATATCTATTTAATTGAACAGGAAAGCACCACCAAAGAGGTTGATATTCGCATTGGCGCTGGTAAATCCAGATGTCCCTGATAAAGTCACTAATAACTGACCATTACCAAAACCACTATTACCACCAATACCATCACCAACTCGTATTAATGTAGAAGTACCTAATGTAGTTACATCAAAATTGGCAATACCTGTAAAGTTCAGTTTATCACCACCT
>JAKOGY010000117.1 GCA_028658405.1 Dolichospermum sp. ST_sed8
TTGATAGATAAAGGTTTGCAGGGTTTTATAACCAAACAAGTGCAAGATTATTGACAATAGATGTTTAAAACCCTTGCATTTTCATCAAAAATAAGCGCGTAAATTTGAGCACTAATTGTCCAACCTTCTCTTCCTTCTTCTTCCTCCTCTTTATTCCTCCTGACTCGGTGACTCCTAGCCTTCACGAGAAGACTTTTTCAGCAAACCCTACTTATCTGACCTTCCATAGAACGTCTCTACAAGGTTTCTGAATAACGCATATTTAAATTCACCTGATGTCTAATGACCCAGTTTAGCTTTAGCCTGTTGCCAAAGAGCATCTAATTCTTCTAAACTATAATCTGCAAAAGGACGATTAATAACATCCTCCATTTTTTGCAAACGTTGGATAAATCTCTGACTTGTACCTTGTAAACCTGCACTGGGATCAAGTTTATTCCATCTAGCAACTTGAATAATTGCAAATAGTAAATCACCTAATTCTGATTCTTGTCTTTCTTTAGTTTCTTCTGCTAAAGCTTGTTGAAATTCCTCTAACTCTTCGTGGAATTTCCCCCAAACTTCATCAACATTATTCCACTCAAAACCAACAGCAGCAGCTTTTTCAGATATCTTCATCGCTGCATTTATTGGGGGAAGACTGCGGCGATAACGATTAAGTTTGTCGCTGAGTTTTTGCGCTTCTAGAGTTTCTCCTTTTTCTGCTGCTTTGATAGTTTCCCAATTTTTGTGTACCTCATCTATACTATCCACTTTCACATCAGCAAATACATGAGGATGACGACGAATTAACTTTTGAGAAATCCCTTCTACAACTTCTTGCAGGGAAAAATCACTGGCTTCGCTGGCAATTTGCGCTTGTAATACTACCTGTAATAATAAATCACCTAATTCTTCCGCGATCGCTTTTTTGTCCCCAGTTTTAATTGCATCTACCACTTCATAGGCCTCTTCAATCACATAAGGAGTGAGGCTTGCCGGCGTTTGTGCTAAATCCCAAGGACAACCTTCAGGTGATCGCAATTTCGCCACCACATCAATTAATTCTTGTAACGCCAGCAAAGTTTGATTAACTTCCATATTTTTTACCGCTTTTTCGCACTGCGACGACTGGGGCTAACTTTACGTTTCTTAATTTTGCCACGGGGAAGTAAACCTTGAATACCCTGTTTTTGATATCGCTTATAACCGGAAACTGTCCAATCGCTGCAAGAATGACTCATTGCCCCCAGTTCACAGCCGACAAACAGGGCAAAAAATTCTCCATAATATATAGAGATAGTTTTCCCCAAAGTCCCCCAGACTTCCCCCCAGTTCCAAGCCACATTTCCCAACTTGGTGAAAATTATCACAATCACAATGGCCACCAACGCCAAAAAAGTCGTGAGATATATTACCCTTAAAATTGTGCCAATAATCGGACCATGAGACAAAAAAGACCGATGACGCAGACTTTTTTGATAAGGTAGCCAAATCCACCGCAGAAAACCCCAACGCTGAAATTGACGGGAGTAAATATCCAAATCGGGACCAAACATCAGCCCCCCAAACATAAACCCACCCGCCACCAATAATGTCATATTACTGCTGTGAGTGGAAATTAATGTTATACCCGCCACCACAGGCATAGACCAAATAGTAATGCGATCATGCGTTTGACCAGAGGGCATCTTCGGAAATTAAAATATAAAATTAACAGTGAAATCCTGAGTCAGTATAGCTCAATACCGTTCACATCAGCCTTTTCAATGCTCCCAAAAAATTTTTCTCAAAAGACTTGCAAAATTTGTAGAGGCTATGCTATATTAATTAAGTGAAAGGAACGGGCGGTTAGCTCAGTTGGTAGAGCGCCTGCCTTACAAGCAGGATGTCATCAGTTCGAGTCTGGTACTGCCCATTTAAAAGAACAGATAAGTTTTATTATAGCGGTTTACAATTAATATTGTGAACCGCTAAAACTTTTTGTGGCTAAATTTTCAATTGTATAAAAAATTATATCCACCTCCGCTAACTTCCCACTGGAAACCCGCGCAGGTGTTTTTTTTATGGCTTCTGTCACCAAGACTTCTTCCCTGATTTCAAATAAGCAAGCCTTGTTTACACTATTAATTATTTTTTTGTCAAGTTCTATTGACACTTTGTAACAATCTTGTTATATTAGTTTACATAAAGTAACAAACAAAGAAAAAACATTGTGTATACCACAACTAACGAAGAAGGCATTCTTAACAACTACGCTAGAGAACCCAAGCTTTACTACGCAGAATTTCCTACAAAATCACAACAAAAAAGCTACGCTTTTCAAGGTGCAGTAGCAATATTATTTATAACTTCTATAGTTTTAATTACGTTGGGGGTTAGATAAAATCTTCAGCTTCGGTATTTGTATCTAATCGTCATTAATATTTCTCCTAATCAACCCTAGTTAGTTTCGCTAGGGTTTTTTATTGCTTTTAATACTACTGAACTAAAAAAGTAAATTACACAACCTTGTTAATTTCGAGTTTCATTTTAATAAATTTATTTTTCCTCGCTAATTTTTTGAGGAATGAGATAAATGATTCCTGAAAGAATTGTTAATATTACAGATATCCAAAAGGCAATTAAAACAGGAGTTTGCCAAATTGGTGATAATGGGGCAATGAGGAGAGATATAGCAATGATTTGACTGACTGTTTTCAGTTTACCCCAAATATTCGCACCAGTAATAGTAGTTTGATTAACTCGCCAACCAGCGATCGCTAATTCCCGTGCTAAAATTATAAACACTGCCCAAGCTGGGATTTTTTCTAATTCTACAAATACTAATAATGGTGCGAGTACCAATAATTTATCTACCAAAGGATCAAGAAACTTCCCTAACTCACTGATTTGGTTCAGTTTTCTAGCTAAATATCCATCTAACCAATCAGTTAAAGCCGCAATTAAAAATATAGTTAAACATATCCATTTTGCTTCATTGGTGGGATTGTATAAACCATAAAGTAAAAAAGGTATTCCCAACAGTCGAGAAAAAGTAATCCAGTTAGGTAAAGTCATCACAATTTAAAATCACAAACCAAAGATAATTATATAGCGATATGCAATTGAATGAAGGACAAAATTCGGATTAGAGACCAGAAACTGGGTATTATTCCTTATTCCTTCGTGATCTTCGTACCTTCGTGGTTTAGTAGGGGCGTATTGCTATACGCCCCTACTAACTCCTACTAGATTATAAATCTTTCATAATTCTTTCCGCAGAGATTCCTGTGAATATTGCCACTAATAACCAAGTAATAGCTAATCCGGCAACTTCCCCTAAAAATAAATTAGTAATTTTGTGCAAAAATAAGCCCACGGTTGAACCAATTGGTATAGCTATAATCCAACTGATAATATTTACAAATACCCATTTCCATGCTGAGGGAAATGATGGGGGAATAGCTAACCACCATTGTGATATACCAATTAATAAACCGCCAATACCACCAGCAATAATACCTGCAAAAATTCTTGTAGGGAGAAAATCAGCAATAGTCACAGTCCAACCTAAAACACCAACCCCAATTACGGCAATTATAAGCCAACAAAAAAGAGTAGATAATACCCAACTTACAGGAGAAATAGTTTTTCTGAGGATATAACTTTGAGGTAATGAAATAGATAAACTACCAATTAAAGCTTCAATAATATCCATATCTGGTTTTTCACTAATTTCAATCATTAATAAACTACATGAAAACCCTAGTAAAGTCGCAAAAACCCATTTAAATGTAAAATTTAGAGTTCCAGATTTAGTTTTAACAGATAATAATTGCATTATAATTTCTTGATTCTTAATGGTCTGAGAGCTTGAGTATCAAACATCTTCAAAAAAGCCCGACGACGCTGATAAGGTGATTCAGGAGTAATATAGCCCCATAAACTTTCCCAATAGAAAAAAGAGAAACCAGAAAGTTTTTGATTACGAACTATTTGTATTTGTTCTTTAATTTTGTCAATATTTACAGGTTTTAATAAATTTCCTGTTGATATACCAATAGCCACAGGAATTTTACCCGTAGCCAACTTAATTCCAGGTTTGGATATTTCCTGAATAAAAGAGGTTTTATCACTTCTATATACTTGTAAAATCAACTCATCTATTAAGTCTTGTTTTACCCAAGTTTCCCAATCTTGTAAATAATATTTATAAGCAAAATATTGTGAATTTGGAGAAAGGGATATTTTTATGTATGGCTTAATTGCCCTTACAGATTTAGAAATACTTACCATAAATGCAGTAATTTTATTAGCCCTCCAGCGCATCCATTCTGGATCAAAAAGATTAGTTGGCGGTTTTTTTCCTTGATGTTCCTTTTGATAAAGTTTTACAGTAAAAGGATCATAACCAAACTGTACAGGCATTCCAAAATGATCATCAATTTGAATGCCATCTACATGATAATTTTTGACAACTTCTAAAATTAAACCTCGAATAAAATTTTGGACTTGAGGATGTAGAGGATTTAACCAAGCTTGTTTATTAACTCCATTGATAATATCCTCTTGCAAATTTTCTGAGATAGATTCTACCCCTTTTTGTCCAATAGTTAACCAATTTGAGTGTAGTTTAGCTAAAGCCGAATCAGGAGGAGTCATTAACCCATATTCAAACCAAGGAATTATTGTCAAATTTTGACTTCTAGCTAATTTAATTAACTTAGCTAAAAAATCATTTTCCCCATGGATTAAATTCAGCAAAGGTTGACTATCTGCACCTGTGACTTTTTTCGCTAAAGGACTTTTATAAAAAGTGTACCCCCGATTCCAAACTACCGGATAAATAGTATTAAAATTGAGTGCCGCTAATTGACTTATAGCCCTTTCAATCCCCCAAGGCAGATAAAATACACCACTAGCAACATTAGTCAGCCAAACACCGCGAATTTCCGTAGTTACAGGCAGAGAATTTGAATTTTGAGTATAATTAGGATTTGCAGAAATGGGAAATATTGTTAAACTGATGACAAATCCCAAACACAAAAAATATCCAAAAACTCGCCCAATTACAAAATTCATTTCTTAAATAAATCTAGATTACTAATATCCATATAACTACAAAATCTAATTTTATTGTTTCAATTAGATAAAGATATGAAGATTTTTTGATAAAACAGGGAATATAAGATTCCTATTTAATTTTTGAAGATATACGTAGGGTGGGCATTGCCCACCGTGAGAGAGTTTTAGTGAGCAATGCCCAGCCTACAAAACCTAAAATTTTTCAAAAAGAAAGTATACCAAATTGTATTAATTAAGCATTTTTTCTTTCCTCTGTATCCTCTGCACCTGGAGCGGTTCGTAAAAAATTAAAATCTTTCCACACCTGAAAAATTATGAATAGATACCGAAGCCGCCTCACCACAAGTGCGAGGAGTGGGAAAAATCTTCCCAGGATTTGCTAAACCTTGGGGATTAAAAACCTGTCTTACCCATTGCATAGTTTCCAAATCAGCTTCACTAAACATATCTGGCATATAGCATTTTTTATCAGCACCAATACCATGCTCACCAGAAATACTACCACCTACTTTCACGCATAACTTGAGAATTTCCCCCCCCAATTCTTCTACTTTTTCCAATTCTCCATGTACAGAATTATCAAATAAAATTAATGGGTGTAAATTACCATCTCCAGCGTGAAAAACATTGGCAATAGGATAACCATATTTATTACTTAACCTCTCAATTTCTTTGAGGACATAAGTTAACTGAGTCCGAGGAATTACCCCATCTTGGACATAATAATCTGGACTGATATGCCCCGCAGCCGCAAAAGCCG
Organism: Dolichospermum sp. ST_sed8; assembly: GCA_028658405.1. Taxonomy (GTDB): domain Bacteria; phylum Cyanobacteriota; class Cyanobacteriia; order Cyanobacteriales; family Nostocaceae; genus Dolichospermum. The sequence continues at coordinate 5,807 of JAKOGY010000117.1, forward strand.
CTTTTCTACCTTTCCATAATTTTAATCTCGTTTCTGGGTCACTAGCAGTAGTGACATTTCGCGCCCCATTCTTCTGACAAATTTCTGTGACTCGCTGTTTATTAGCAGAAACTTCCACGTCTAAACCATCAATTTCTACTAATAAAATAGCAGTGGCATCACGGGGATAACAATTAGTAGCCACAACATCTTCTACAGCATTAATACTAATATTATCCATCATCTCCATACCACCGGGAATAATTCCCGCGCTGATAATATCAGAAACAGTAGCAGCGGCAGCATCTACACTGGTAAAATCTGCTAGTAACACACAAATTGATTCGGCAGTTTTGAGAATTTTTAAAGTGATTTCTGTGGCAATTCCTAATGTTCCTTCTGAACCAACAAAGACACCTGTTAAATCATAACCTGGGGTTTCAGGAATTTGTCCACCCACATCAACAATTGCACCATTAGGAAGAACCAGTTTTAAACCCAAAACATGATTAGTAGTGACACCATATTTTAAACAATGTACTCCCCCAGAATTTTCGGCAATATTCCCACCAATCGAACAAATAATTTGACTTGAAGGATCAGGTGCGAAGTAAAAACCAGCCCCACTAACGGCTTGAGTCACCCAACTATTAATTACTCCAGGTTGAACCACAGCCCGCTGATTTTCTAAATCAATGCTGAGGATTTGTCGCATTAAAGAAGTGACAATTAAAACCGAATTTTCTGATGGTAAAGCCCCACCAGATAAACCCGTCCCTGAACCTCTAGCGATAAAAGGAACAGAGAATTGATTGCAAATTTTGACAATTTCTGATACTTGTTCTGTGGTGCGAGGTAATACTGCAACGGGGGGACGTTGTTTATAGCTAGTTAAGCCGTCACATTCATAAGTAAGGAGTTCTTCTTTGCGTTGAACTACGCCTTTTTCACCAAGAACTTGAATAAATTTTTTGATGATAGCTTGCCAGTTTATGGTTTGATTTTTTAGAAATTCCTGGGTAAGCATAGAGGTTTTTTATTGTTGAGATAGCTCAATATTGATTTAATTATTTATTATATCATAAAAGCGATTACTAGGAAGTGCTTGCGTTATCGAACCTTTAATTAAAAATATCACTGACTTGTGACTCAAATTGACAAATCCACTCATAAATTTCAGTCAGAGTTATTTTGGCATTTCTTTGAGGTTGCCATTTAGTCGCATTTATCACTTTACGAGAATCTGTAATAAAGATCGGAATATCACCAATTCTATTTTCGAGAATGGGGGTGATAGGAATCTGTTTTCCGGTAATTTCTTGACAAAGCTGAGTAGTTTCGGCGAGTGAAAGAGTATTACTAATTCCACCACCGACATTAAAAGTTTGCCCCTTTAATTCCTCTAGACTACTAATCTGTATATCAATCAGATCTAGTAAATCGGTAATATGTAAAAAGTCTCTGACTTGTTTCCCTGTTCCCCCATAACCAATATATTTTAAAGGTTTTTGGAAGTAGTGAAACGCCATCCATAAAGCAAACACACCTTGATCTACTTTGCCCATTTGCCAAGGACCAGTTAACACTCCGCATCGGTTTATTAAAGTTCTAATTCCATAAGCATCAGCATATTCAGCAATCAGTAATTCTGAAGCTAACTTTGTTGTTCCATAAAGAGAGCGGGCTTTATCTAGGGGAAAATGCTCAGAAATACCATGATTAGATGCACCTAATAAGGGTTGTGTTTCTAGAAGTTGAAAGCGGGTTTCTGCTTCTGTAAATTCCAAAGTATTGAGGTAAGAAATGGGATAAACCCGACTGGTAGACAAGAAAATAAAATCAGCCTGAGTTTGTCGTGCTAACTCTAAGCAGTTAATTGTTCCGACTAAATTAGTTTGCACTACATAACCGGGAGAAGTGTATCCAGCTAAAACTGAAGGTTCTGCTGAACATTCTAAAATCAAATCTGGTTGAAGGGCGATTGGGTCTAAATCTTCTGAGCTTCGCACGTCACCATGAACAAAGTGAATCCCCGCTTGTTTAAGGCGAGGTAAATTCAATTCTGAACCTCTTCTTTTTAAGTTATCTAAAGCGGTAATTTTCCAGTCAGGATAGCGTTGAGCAAGTCCTAGACCTAAAGCACTACCTACAAAACCCGCACCACCTGTGATTAAAATTTGTCTGCTCATGGATTTTTTTATTAGTTAATTACGTAATGTATCTGATGAGAAACTTAGTTCTATTTTTGGTGCATACAAAAGAGAATTGCTTGTTTGGAAACTGAATGATTGAACTTGTGCCAATAGCTTTCCTCGTAAAAATGATAAAGCTTCATTATCATCTTTGGGGAGGTAATTGACGATAACGCCATTTTCTGAGTTTTCTGGAATAATTCTATAAGTGTTGTGAAATCCGTTTACATAATTTATTTTTATCATTACAGGTGGTGATCTAAAAATAGTTTTATAAATTTTCCCTATAAAAGAATATTGAAACTTAACTTTTGCGCGAATTATAGACTCACCAACAGTTTCTGTTGAATAAGGAGTATTCCAGGAGATTGATGATTTTTTACTGAAAGAATCTGGCAAACATCGGCTTAACTTACGCTTTTCCAAAAGCACTATATTCTTGAGTGCAGGAGTATTTATAAAATCAGGTGCATCAACAGATGGTTGATAGTTACAAAAAACATAAAAAAATGTTTTAGGTTCATCAAAAAATGGATGCCTACCGTCAATTGATTGAAAATTATAAAAAATATAATCTCTCGGTGATTTTGACATACTTTCAAAATTCAAGTTATCTAGCTTATTTGTATATGCAGAATAAGACTGGAATGCTGGTCGTGGCACCCAATTTAGGTTATTAGCAGGCACTAATGAAATATCCCAAGGAATGATATCTATTGTCTTTTTATTAACCAATTTTTTCACGTAATTAGGAAGATGAAGATCAACTAAATCAAGTTTGCTTTTTCTGATTATTTCCGTTTTCAAGCCATTTAAATCTGATATAGATACAATATTGTGTATGACATTATTGAGTAATAATTTTCTACCTTGAACCACAGGGCTAAGTCCAGATCCAGCAATAAAAATAGAAGCAATTAATATAAAACAATAAAAAAAGTAGGATATTTTTAAATTACGATATTTTTTGATTTTTAAAAGGCATAATAAAGCTATTAATGGTATTGTTATTGCAAATACTACAACATGACCATCTTGACGAACAAAACCGTGTTTAAAACAAATAAATAGAATAAACAGTAAAGATAATGATAAATTTAAATATCCCTCTTGCAAAATTAAAAATAAGAAAATGAGTATAATAATATATTCTAATATAGCTAATACTAAAGTGAATTGATTACCAACTACACTCATTGCACTGGAGTAACCAGATGACATTTCTAAAGAGTTTTTGAAATAATTTATTAACGAAACAGATGAATCATCAAATATTGCATGGGCTATCAATAAAGAGTAAACAAAATAAAATATTAGCCAAGGCAATAAATTAGAATATGTTTGTACGTATTTTTGGTTAACTCGGTTTGACAAAAACCAACCGGATATTCCAGCTATACATGAAAAAGAAAGCTTGAGTATTATTGAATTAAAATTCGTCAAAAAATTATTGGGTATCAAAAAAATCCAAGCTACAGAAAGAGTAGCTAATACTAAATTAGTAATTGCAAAAATATTATTGATAATCTCTGTTTCTGATTTTGTTTTAATACCTTTAAGAAAATTGATTAATAAAAATAATAGAAATGAACCAAATATATAAATTCCTAGACTAAATTTGGTCAGGATACAAAAACCAGAAACTGCACCTACAAAAAGAGGTATTAATCGAGGATATTTTTGAAAAATATTGTTAAAACTTAATATTAGTAAATATATAAATAATATTTGATAATCTGTTGACATTCCTACTCCTACATAGGGAGTTCCTGTGATTAAAGCAAATAAAATAGTCAACACTAGAAGCAACCGATGAATAGAATTTTTCATAGTTAAAATTCTGATGATTGAAACTATGAATAATAATAGATAAACTAACCATCGAAAAAGTATAATTTGCAAAAAATTTCCTTCTAAAGACGCACCAGCTACTAAATAGCCTAATGGACCATAGGTAAATACTATATCCTTTCCAAACAGAAGTTTTTGTTCCACAGCCTGACTAATGGCATAAGACCAACCCGGATCTAAGCTTGCACCTAGAGAGAATGGTTGAGGTAGAAATGCAAAAAAGATAAACAAAAACAAAGTAATACTTATTAAAGTTAATATGTTACTAATCTTACTCATTTGTATTTTGCTCAATAGTTTATTCATACTTCAGATAATTTCCTTAAATCAATTATTCTCGAATTTCCCTTGGTATTGTCAACTGAATTTTTTTACGCCGATAATCTCCTCTCGACAGATGTTTTTCTAGCCACAGATAAAGAACAATAAACAAATACCGACTTCCCATTTCTTTAAGCTTCAATTTAGATACTCCCGTTGTTCGATTTCTCCAAGTAATAGGAATAGTCGTATATGAGTATCCTCTCACAATGGCCTTGAGTGGGATTTCAACGGTTAAATTAAAGTGGTGAGATAAGAGAGGAGAAATACCTTCAATGACTTCCCGACGATAAAGTTTGAAAGCATTGGTTGTATCATTGAAATTTAAACCAAATAGGATTTTAATAAATAAATTTGCTAACCTATTCACAATTAGTTTGTGAGTTGGATAGTCAACTACCTTACCACCCCTAATAAACCGAGAGCCAAAGACACAATCATAGCCTTCTTGTAGCTTGTAATAATAGTCTACAATATTTTCTGGATCATCAGAATTATCTGCCATGACAATGGCTACAGCATCTCCTTGAAAGTTCTCTAAACCACAGCGCACAGCCAAGCCAAAACCGTTAGGATAATAATTATTGAGATAACGGACTTTGCTATTTTGAGAATTTAGTTGCTGCAATAATTTTTCTGTTTGATCACGGCTGTTATCATTAATTACGAGAATTTCGTAGTTAATCTCTTTCTCTTCTAGTAATTGAGTTATAGATTCGATAGTTTGTATTATACAACCTTCTTCATTGTGAGCAGGAATCACAATTGAAAGAACATCAATCGCCCGAAATTTGTCTCGTTGTTGGGGTATTGAGTTAGGAACCGTATTTTCCAGTGCGGGAGCTAATCCCTCCGGATAATAAATATCTGAAGGAAATTCTCTTTTTTGTCCAGACTTAACTGGAGTTTGAAATACTAAGCGATCGCTAATTAAATAGTTAAGAGTTGCACTTACTAATACCCCAATTAAAGTATTAATAGCGTAATTGACTCCTAAGCTATCTAAGGAAGGAAAAATCACAAATATTCGAGCAAGTACAGCAGTTCCCGCAGAAATATGATAGAGAGGGAGTTGTCGCAATAATACTTCTTTGATAGTCCAATTTCCTCCCGGCCAAACCCAAATCCGGTAAATGAAAAAACTTGCTAAAAGAGATAATTCAATAGCAACTGCATTAGCAACATTGCGTAAAGTCTGTGTGTTAAATCCTAACCACTCTATTAGAACAAAAATCAGCAATAAATTAATGATTGCTGCTACGCCACCACCTATAAGAAACTTAAAAACTTTTTGCCGAAATAGCTTTTTTAACATGGTATATAACTTTCAAATTTACGATGAAACACAAAAATTTAAGGACGAGATGCTTTGACAAACATTTGCCCCCCTAAAAAATACCACAGCAAGGGAATTTTCAGATAGATTTTGAGTAATAAAGTAGATGAAGGTCTACCTTTTGTGGAAAAAGGTAAAAAGCGGGGAATGATCGTTTTAACAGAAAATCCAACTGCTCGTAACATCTCATCCAAAGAGTGATTAGTAATCGGAAGGTAGTGATCAATAAAATCATAATATTCTCGGTATGAATATTTGAAGTTAGGCTGAATTACTAATAGATTACCACCCGGCTTTAAACGATAAAAGCAAAAAGATAAAACCTGAATTAGCTCCTCTTTGCTTCTTAGGTGTTCAAAAAAATTAGAAACAAAAATACTATCAAAGTAATTGTGGGGAAGGTTACTCTCACTAATCTCACCGAGAATATCCAGATGAAAAACTTTGACATTTGGATCAGCAAAATTCTGACTATCTGGATTCAAATCAAGCAGAAATTTTTCTCTAGCTTCGACCTGATTAATAAATTCACAATAGCCGCCTGCAATGTCTAAAACTCTACCATTTTTACCAACATGAGCCTGTAGAAAAGAATCAATTAGAACCTTCCACATAGCATTTTTGGCTTTTCGTTGTCTATGATCAAAGCGATTGGCATATAGGGTCTTTAGATATTCTGTTTGTTTCATGGTAAGTTAAAAAAATAATGCAGAGATCAAAGTATTTGAAATTTATTTATGCTCACCGAACAACATTTTTACTAAAGATTTCTTTCAAGATATCGGGGACTGTATAAGTCAACTCCCAACTAGGATAATGATCTTTAAACTTTTGCACATCACTAATCCACCAGATGTGATCTCCAATTCGATTTGATTCTATATAATTCCAGTCTAGTTTTTTATCAGCTATGGCTTCACAATACTGAATTGCTTCTAACATTGAACAATTACTGAAGCGACTACCGCCGATGTTATAAACTTCAGCTACACGCGGGTTTTGATAAAAATGATAGAAAGCATTAACTAAATCGTAGCTGTGAACATTATCACGAACTTGTTTTCCCTGATAACCATATACTTGATACGGTTGCCCGGTCATTGTACATTTCATCAAATAGGATAAAAAGCCATGCAATTTAGTACCAGAGTGACCGGGGCCTGTTAAACATCCCCCACGAAAACAGGCTGTTTTTATGTTGAAATAGCGTCCGTATTCTTGGACTAGAACATCTGCTGCTACCTTAGAAGCTCCAAAAAGCGAGTGTTTTGTTTGATCAATACTCATTGTTTCATCAATGCCATTTTGGTAAGCATGATTTTGATCAATCTCCCAACGCAGTTCCTGTTCAAGCAGTGGTAATAAATTAGGTGTATCACCATAGACTTTATTGGTAGAGCAAAAAATAAAGACGGCTTCTGGACAATGTTGGCGGGTATTTTCTAGTAATATCAATGTTCCATTAGCATTAACTGTAAAGTCTGTATAAGGGTCACTGGCCGACCAATCATGGGAAGGTTGAGCAGCAGTATGAATGATCAAACTTATATCCTGACCATAAGTTTGAAATATTTGCGAGATTGCTTCGTGATTGCGAATATCAATGTTATGGTGGATATAGCGATCGCCATAATCATCTAACAGGCGATCTCGACTCCATTCTGTTGATGCTTCAGATCCAAAGAAAACCTGACGCATATTATTGTCAATACCAACAACTGTAAAGCCCCGATTGGCAAAGAATTTGACTGATTCAGAGCCAATTAATCCAGCCGATCCTGTTATTAAAACTAAGGACATAATATAGAACCCATTTGAGATATTTTTATATAATAGGGGTAGCAGCGAGTCGTTTGAGCATTAATCGGATAAAACAAAGCTTCAGCTTGGCATTAGCACGTTTTAATGTCCGGTCAGGTCAAGATTTTTGACTAAACTTTTACATCTCTCGACCCAAGCATTAGATCTTTCTTTTTCCCCATCTAGCTGCAACTAGCACAAATACAGATTGTCTTTTCGCCTCTTTGTCAATTTCATCAAAATTAACATACTAGACTGCACCATAAGAAATTCTGGGATATTTTTTTTATTTGCAAGTCTCTAACTATTTTGACAATTAATCCAAATTTCTCCAATTTTGCGGGAAAAAAGCGGCTAAATTTCTCAAATTCTCTGTTTTCTTTTGTATTGGTCTTAAAAGCAAGTCTGCTAATGACTCATTTGGTTAATCCACAGATGATTAGCCAAAAACAATTTATGATTAGTCAGAGGTTTTTTAAAATCCTGAATTTCTAAATTTAAAAATTTAAGAACAATTACTTTTATGAATTTTCGTGATGAGTTTAAATTGTTACTCCGCGCTCGTTATCCGTTGATTTATATTCCCACTTATGAGGAGGAACGGGTAGAAGCTGCGATTCGGGAAGAGGCGATTAATCAAGGTAATCGTCCGGTGTATACTTGGGATTTTGTGGACGGTTATCAGGGAAGTCCTAATGATGTGGGATTTGGTAAACGTAACCCGTTACAGGCTTTGGAGTTTATAGAAAAGTTGAACGCTGCTGCACCTGCGGTGTTGATTTTGCGGGATTATCATCGGTTTTTGGATGATGTGGCTATTTCTCGAAAACTGCGTAATTTAGCCCGACTGCTAAAGTCGCAACCGAAAAATATTGTTTTATTATCGCCCCGTGTGGCTATTCCTGACGATTTAACGGAAGTGCTGACGGTAGTTGAGTTTCCTTTACCCAATGCCTCGGAAATCAAAACGGAGGTGGAACGGCTGTTACAAGCCACTGGAAATCCACCTGTGGGTAAGTTTTTGGATGATTTGGTGCGTTCCTGTCAAGGGTTGTCTATGGAAAGAATCCGCCGGGTATTGGCGCGGGGAATTGCTTCTCATGGACAATTAGAACCAGAAGATGTAGATTTAGTTTTGGCAGAAAAGCGCCAAACTATCCGCCAAACCCAAATTCTTGATTTTTACCCTGCTACTGAGGAAATTACTGATATTGGTGGATTAGATAATTTGAAAGATTGGTTAATTCGGCGCGGTGGTTCATTTAGCGACAAGGCGCGACAATATGGTTTACCTCATCCCCGGGGGTTAATGTTGGTGGGAATACAGGGAACTGGTAAATCTTTAACAGCCAAAGCGATCGCTCATCATTGGCATTTACCTCTGTTACGCTTAGACGTAGGGCGGTTATTTGGCGGTTTAGTGGGTGAGTCAGAATCGCGGACCAGGCAAATGATTCAAGTGGCAGAAGCCCTTGCCCCTTGTATACTCTGGATTGATGAAATTGATAAAGCCTTTTCTGGTTTGGGTAGCAAAGGTGACGCGGGAACAACTAGCCGAGTATTTGGGACTTTTATCAATTGGTTAGCCGAAAAAACTTCCCCTGTGTTTGTCGTGGCTACTGCAAATGATATTCAAGCCCTACCACCGGAAATGTTAAGAAAAGGGCGATTTGATGAAATTTTCTTTGTTGGTTTACCCAGTCAAGAAGAAAGAAAAGCAATTTTTAATGTGCATTTATCCCGATTACGTCCCCATAATTTGAACAGCTATGACATTGAGAGATTAGCCTACGAAACCCCCGATTTTTCCGGTGCAGAAATTGAGCAAACTTTAATTGAAGCTATGCACATTGGTTTTAGTCAGAACCGGGACTTCACAACTGATGATATTTTAGAAGCTACGAGTCAAATTATCCCCTTAGCGCGAACTGCTGTCGAGCAAATTCAAAAACTCCAAGATTGGGCGGCTGCTGGTAGAGCGCGTCTAGCATCTAAATATAACTCTTTAAGTGAACGCATTCAACGTCAGGAAAACAATTAAAAAGAACTATTACCAATTACCAATTACCAATTACCAATTCCCTACTATATGTTTACAAACTTACTTAAATTTATACTCGGTTTTGCGTTAGCGATCGCAGTTTTATGTGGTACTGGCTTGACAGTTGCTCTCTATTTTGTCAACCGTACCGCCATAACTCCTCCTAAACCGATGTATGCTAACGATAATCCATCTAACCAAGCCAAAAAGCCCAAAGCTATTCCCAAATCTCAACCGAAGACACAAAATACTCCTAACCCCACAAGTAGCCCTACATCTACTCCCACGCCCACAGAATCACCCAAATCATTACCACCAGATGCTTATGAAGGAACTGTTACTTGGTCTGGAGGGCTAAGTATGCGAGCAGAACCAGAGGCAAATTCTTCTAGTATAGGTGGAGTTGGCGCGAATAAAAAAGTGATTATTTTAGAAGAAAGTGCCGATAAAAAATGGCAAAAAATTCGCATTGCTGATACTGATAAAGAAGGTTGGGTCAAATCAGGTAATATTCAACGTTCCCAGTAAATTTGTTAAATTTGTCTGAATATTTTCCAGTCTTGTGCATTTAATCTCATAAAATTGTAGTTTTTCGTAGTCAAACGTAGCTATATCCGTCACTACAATGAA
>JAKOGY010000118.1 GCA_028658405.1 Dolichospermum sp. ST_sed8
ACTCGTGGAAAGAGGAAGCCCAAAGAGCGATCTTTGGAATCCCCACCCTCTACGAAGTAGGGTGGGGAGGATGTCAACAATAATGCTATTTCTAGTGAAGGTACTCTTGAAAATAAATTAGTTAGAGTGATTCGTCCGCAGCAATAATCGGAAAAATTATTCAGGGCGCAGATATTTTGATAGCTGCTACTGCTATTATTCATAATTTAATTTTAGTTTCTAATGAATCTGATTTAACTAGGGTTAAAGATTTACAGTTAGAAAATTGGTTCTGGACGTAAAATATATTTTTGTATATACTTAATATTAAATGACCACACTCGTATGATCAGGAAAATCCAACCTTATGAAAATTAAAGCAATAATTCATACAGCCGAAGAAGGCGGTTATTGGGCTGAAGTACCAATTTTTCATGGATGTTACACTCAAGGAGAAACTATTGAAGAAGTATTGGAGAATCTTAAAGAAGTAATCAGTTTATATGCAGAGGATGAACCAGAAAATCTTAGCTCTTCTGACAGAGTAGTGGAATTAAATGTATGAAAGCAATATCAGGTAAAAAATTATCAGAAATACTGGTAAAGAAAGGATGGCAATTAATCAGAGTGAAAGGTAGACATCATCGTTTTAAAAAGGATAACATCAGTATTTCCATACCAATTCATGGTAATGAAGATTTGAAAATCGGACTTCTAAAAAGTTTGATGAAACAAGCAGATTTAACCGAATCTGATCTTATTTAAATTTTAATAAAGACGGCTTTAATGATTATAATAAATCCGATTCATTTAATTTTGCCGATATTCTTCCACTAGCTGCATAAAATTTTTGCCAAACTTCCTCTTCGCAGTTTTTGGATAAAGCTAAAACTTCGCTGATAGTTTCTGCAATAATCTCTTTTGCTTGTTGTTTATAATTTATTGGTGGTTTTTCTTGATTATCTAATCCCAGTTGTTGAATTAATTGTTGTAATAACCATTGTTTATCTTCAATGGAGTAAGTTTGTAATATTTGTTCAAGTTCAATAATCTTAGGTGATGGCATAAGATTTTTTATAGAGAAAGTCTGGTTTAATTATAGCAAATGGTTGGGTAAAAAGGAATTAATATCATGGATTGTTTAATGATATTTAAAGCCATTTTATGAAACTTTCGCTCTAATTAAACCACTTGACAAATCTACTCCAGATAGATGAGACAGATGTTAATAATTTATTCCACATATTATCAAATTTATTCCAGCTATTTTCCTCTGTAGGCGACTCTTTTTTCTTGCTTTGCTCAAGCTGATCAAATTTGTCCCAAGTATTAGTAGGTGTTTTATTTCCATCTAGTTTATCCCAACTATTTGATTGATTGGTATCGAGTTTACCCCAAGGATCTGAACTTGGGACATTTACTGTACTAGATTTATTTACTGTAGGGGATTTAGTTGTATTTGTTGTTAAGATATTCCAACCAGAACTCTTTAAATCTATAGGAATTGGTGCAGGAATTGTTGATGTTGCGGATAAATTTGGAATTGCATTAGGTACAAAATCCCAACTTACTTTTGAACCAGTATAAGCAGTTACTAAATTTTCAAGTGGTTGCAATTTTTCAATATCTGATTCTTTGCAAAACTTCCCTAATTCTAAGGTAAAATATTGAACTTCGTCCGAGAGATTTTTAAGCTCTGAAAATATCTGAGATGAATGTGGATTGGCTAAATCTTTCTCAGAAAAAAGTAGTCTTTCTTCTTGCTCTATTTGTTTCCAATAGCTTGGCTTTTCTGAAATAGCAAGCAATGATAAATAAATAATAAGTTCTGAAAAATAGTCGGATTTTGGGCTAAGTTTAATTAATTTGTTTCTGTTAGGATGCTGATATCCAGGTATTCCTTTAATATTATCTTTTTCGTTCTTTAGTTGAGGAACATACAAACTATCATAGTCAATTAAGCATATAGCTCCATTTTTACGCACCATAATATTACCATGTTGTAAGTCTCCGTGAGAAATATTATTTTGGTGTAGAACTGTTACCATTTCTAAGAATTTCTCAGCAAAGTCACGAATAAGAGCAGGATTATTCATATTATTAGCTAAAAATCTTCTAAAGCTAATACCATCAATCCATTCCATTCTAATAATTGGAAACTTTTGACCATTAACTAAAATCCCTTGTTCATTATAAGAAAAATCAACAAAATAAGGAAGTTTAACTTTTTTAAGATACTCATCAATTGCTTTATAGCGAATTTTTAAATCACCTAAATCTTCTACCCAACATTTGATGGCATACTTTTTTGTATTTGCTGTAATTTCATAAACAATAGCTTTTCCGCCATTAGATGAACGTAAAAGATTAGGGTTTTGGGTTTGCATAGCAGGTTTTCCAACCTTCAAAACACTGTCAAATACGAATTTATCAAGATTCCTAACAGCCGTATCATATTCTCCTCTAAGTGGATACTTCATTTTTTTACATATCCCATAAATTCAAATTTATACCAATTTGCTTGAAAACTAATTTTCTTGAATTTTGATTTATTTTTTAATTCTGCAAAAATATCTCCATTAGGTTTTAGTCTAAGATTAATTACTTTATTTGTTGCAATTGTTTCAATTTCGTCACCTTTACAATCGTTACAATTATTTGTAATTAGGTTTTGATGAATATAAATATCTATTTTAAATTTAGTCCATTTGTTTCCTTTTTCTACGATCAAAACTTGCGATGAATCATATAAAGAATCTATGAGAATCTGTCTAAGATTCTCATCTTTGTAAATTGTAGTTCCTTTTTTAAGTTGAGTATATTCAGGTTGAGGCTTAGATTCAGACTTTGATTCAGGTTGAGGTTTCGATTCAGACTTTGATTCAGGTTTAGCAGATACGATAGGATTTAGACGGATATCTACTTTGGTGCTATTTATCTTGTCAATGACGATGAAAACCAATAAAAATACTCCCAACAAACCTAAAACACCACGTTGCTGTTTTAAATTAGTGTTTTGCTTTTTTAGCTTCAGGTTTTCATTAATTAAGACAGAATCATCCTTTTTTCTTGTTTGTGTTTTATTATGACTACTCTGAGATTTATAAATGATTTTATTTTCTACATCAGATTGCTCATATTCAGCATTTGATGCTCTCGAAACTCCAATATCTTCTACTTCGGAATTTTTTTCTATCGGTTTTATAGAAGACTGATCTATGCTTGTGTTAGGCATAGATAAAATTAACAGTGTTACATCATCATTCTTCATTTTTATACTGTCAGAATTTCTAGCAGATGCCACAAAATTCTCAAATGTATTACCTGAAGAAGAAATATTTAGTAAAATTTCAAAAATATTATCTTTATTCTCTGTGCATTTAAAGATATATTCAGATAACGCATCTGTAGCCAGAATAAAATAAATATCTTTTTGGGATTTTTTTTGATTTAAAGATATTTGAAAATTATCAGGTATAAAGTTATTGTCTTTGTTATAACTTGCAAAATATCCTGGACAATCATTAAAATCTTTTGATTTTTTCAACAAATATGTGTGAATGAGTTGATATTTTTTACTTAATTGATCACCTTCTACAATAAATAGACAACTATCACCAACAATAGAACCTGTTACTTTACCCCCAATAAACTGTAAACCTATGAATGTAGATGTTGCTGGTTCACGGAAACTGAAGCGATTTTGATTTTGAACCCAAACAGGGCTATTTTCGTTTTTTGCTTTTATTACTCGCTGCTCTACTTCTACAAGCCATTTCTCTTGAATAGGTTGCAGCCAATCCTCCCAGTTACCCTTATTAATATTAGGGTTTTGGCAAAAATGCTTAACAAGAAGTTCTGCCCATATACTCGGATAAAATGATTGACTTGCACCATCAGCTATCGCAAAACAATTGTTTTCGAGGTTAATTTGAAAATAATCCTGACAATCATTAATGCTTTCGTTTTCTTTATGAGTTCTACCACTAAAAATAAGTTTGATTGACATATTTTTGTTAACCCCGAATAATGTTGAATAACAGAAAACTTTAGCGTAAAGCTCCTAAAGAACCAAAATTTAGAATTCTGATTAAGGTTTCAGCATCAGCATTAAATACAAAACCTCTAGAACCGGACTGAACATTAAAACCTACATCTTTAGCTCTATTGGCAAGATTTTCGGGTAGTACAGTGGAAATATCAAACAAGAAATTTGCAAATTTATCACTGTTAAAAGCTGAATTACTATTTGGCAACTCTACTTTACCTGCCGATGCTGTAGAAATATGTGCATTCATAATAATCACATTGCCATCAGCAGTTTTTAGTTGTGCTAGTTTCTTAGCTTCAGTAGCTGCGGTATTAATATCATTTGGCTCTCCATCAGTGATATTAATAACAATAGGTGGAAAGCTATTTGGATTACCAGAAATAAATTTTTCTACGCCTTGATAAGCCTGTTTAAAGGCTTCTGTCATAGGTGTACCACCACTGGAAGTGGGATTTACAAAAACTCTAACTACTTCATCTACTTCAACGAGTCCACCTGCACCATCAGAAACTTTTTTCTTTAGCGTTGTTGTGTTGGGATTTTTGGCTAAATCCGATACTTTATCTAGAAAAGCTACGTTGACACCTGAACCATAGCCAACTACAGCAACATAACATCTGTCCTTGATTTCATCACCTGCTGTACAAGCCGTAATGATTTCGGCTATAACTCTATTAACCGCTAGTCCAGCAAAGTTAGCTTTGGTTGAGTTGTCATAAGGATCGGACATTGAACCTGATTGATCAATCATGATAATGATCAACCCTGGCTTGGAACTACTCAATAGTTCTTGGTACATAACTTAGATCACCCTTACTAATTATTTTGTGCTAGAAATCATCACTTCATGCAAATGCTGTATTAGAATGATTTAAGCTAATTTACTTTATACGCAGTATTGTATTTTCTTCTTTGTTAGCACAGAGTAGGATTTAGTACACAATGTTGGCAGGATTTGGCAGTATTTTAGTAGGATTTGGTATAATACAGTATTTTAAATATCTTTAGTGTAAATACAGATGAATAATATTGAGGATGTTTTACAATACGCTGATGATTTAATTTTTGAGACGACTGGTGAAAATCTTACTCCTGTAGAAGAAGCAATTCTCAAAGGTGTTTGGCAAGGTCAAAAATATTGGCAAATAGCTGTAGAATTTAATAATTGTAGTGAATCTCATATCAAAAAAGAAGCAGCTAAATTATGGAAAAAACTAGGAAAATCATTAGGAGAAGACCTTAATAAAGATAATTTTCGTTCTAGAGTAGAAAAGAAATATCGTGTTTCTCAAGTTTCCTATTCCGGGGATTGTTTATTACTTGATAATATTAATATTGGTGGTCAATTTATACAAACTAATAACTATAAACAAGAGCATTTTAAACCTCCCCAACCCAAACATCAACCCCCAATAATTGACTTAACAAAATCACCCGAACTAAACTATAATTATGGACGCACTTCAGAAATTTCTACCCTAAAACAATGGATATTAGAAAATAAAACCAGACTAATCACAATTTATGGATTAAATGGAATTGGTAAAACTGCTTTAACTCTGAAACTAATCTCAGAAATTAAAACAGAATTTGATTATATTATTTATCGCAGTCTTGATCATCTTCCTCAACTGATAACTCTTAAAGATGAACTGAAACAATTTCTTTCTCAATCACAAAACCCATTACCTGAAATCATAGATTATTTTCGTTTATTTCGTTGTTTAGTAATTATTGATGACGTGGATAATATTTTTCAATTTGGTAACTTAGCAGGTCAATATTTAACAGAATATAAAGATTATAGTAAATTTTTTCAACAAATTGCCACCTCATCTCATCAAAGTTGTTTAATTTTGATTAGTTCAGCAAAACCCCCAGATATAGAAACTTTAGAAATTCAAAACAAACATACAAAAACATTATATCTTCAAGGGTTAGGAGAAGATGCTAAAGCAATATTCAGAGATAAAGGCTTAAAAGATGAGGATAAATGGGATGAATTAATAAGACTTTATCAAGGTCATCCTGGTTGGTTAAATATCATTATATTAACTATAATAGAATTTTTCAATGCTAAAGTTTCCCGATTTTTAACAGCTAATGATGATCTATTTTTAGGTGATATAGAAGCACTTTTAGAAAATCATTTAGAACGTTTATCAGAATTAGAAAATAAGGTTATCAACCGGTTAGCAACACAAAATGAACCTATAGATATTTTCCAAAAACCCGCTGATTTTGAATTATCAAATGCTAGATTTTTGCAAATTATACAATCTTTAACACGACGGTGTTTAGTAGAAAAGGTGTTAGGGGAAGAGGGAGTAAAATTTCAGTTAAATTCTTTATTTAAAGCATACTTAAACATAAAACTATGAGTTTTAGATAACATTCCTAATTTTAAATTACTATTTTCTCTATGTTTAGAAAAAAATATAAAAATACGTGAATATACGTTTGTGTATTAGCAGCACGAGAAGATATATTGAATCACGGATTACTCCCATAAATACTTATTGTCGCTTTGTAACTAACGACATATTTACCTGGGATGAAAAATCTAATAATATTCCCAAAAAGTTTTTTGATTTTATAGTTATTTCCCATTGTTTTTTTAACGATACAGTTAAACATCAGGAAGCGACTAATATATAAACAAATATTTGCTCAAAGTTTAAATCATCAAGGATATGTATTACTAATTGTGCAAGATAAAAAGCTATTTAAATTGTATAATACTCAGAAAGTAGAAGATAAAAAACAAGAAAAAAATTTAGTATGCAAATTTGTAGCAGAATTTGGATTAGAATTAGTTTGGTATAGATATCTAACCTCAACTGGTTTAAGAACAGCTTATTCTATTGGTTTTGCAAAATTTGCTAGAGAAAATTTACCTAAACAAGTGTATATGAGTCCTATGATCAAAAAGTATTTCAATCAAAATCACGAATTTAACTATACATTAGATGATTATGTAATATTAGCCAAAAAATAGAGGATTTAATGTTAAATAAACTATAATAAAATATCACCAAAATGATTAGTAAAGGAGAAAGATTTGAGTTACGATAACGCTTGCAAATATTTAGCTGAACAATATCCTGCTGATTTTGTGCGTTGGTTACTGGGGGTAACAGCACCCAAAATTGAAGTATTGAAAACAGAATTAACACTTGAACCTATCCGTGCTGATTCTGTGACATTTCTGCAAACAGATAACCAAATTCTGCATATTGAATTTCAGACTTTACCCAAATCTAGAACCCCTCTTAATTTCCGAATGCTTGATTATTCTGTCAGGTTAAAGCGTCAGTATAAATGTCCTGTTACACAGGTGTTAATATTTTTGCAGGAAACTGATAACGAAGTGGCTTTTACTCAAGAATATCGAGATCATACCACTATTCACCAATTTCAGATTGTGCGTCTGTGGGAGCAAGATTTAACGCCATTTTTGGATAATCCCGCATTATTACCATTAGCAACCTTAACCCGTACTGACTCACCACAAGGTTTATTATCCCAAATAGCTCAAAAAGTCGCTACAATTCCAGATAGGGAACAGCGACAAAATATCGCTGGTTGTGTGGAAGTTCTCGCAGGTTTACGGTTTGATAAAGATTTGGTTCGGCAATTTTTACGGGAGGATATTATGAAAGAATCTGTAATTTATCAAGATATCGTTCAAAAAGAAGCACTGAAAATGATTAATCGTCAGATTAAAAAACGTTTTGGTGATCTTAATGATTCATTAATGACAAAGATTAGAAATTTATCTGCTGATGATTTAGAAGATTTGGGAGAAGCGTTATTTGATTTTTCCGAAGTTGCTGATTTGGTAACTTGGTTCAACCGAAAAATTGGTAATTAGAAAAATAAGATTTTTAAAAGAGACGTTATTAACAACGTCTCTAAGAGACTTGCAAATAAAAAAATATCCCAAAATTTTGGTGCAGTCCGAACAGCCTGCTGATAATACCAGGACGGGCAAGATGCCCATCCCACAATATTGGATAATTTATTTTTTGGAGTTCTCTAAAGTAATTAAAACTCCGCATTTTCTGGTGTGCGAGGGAATGGAATCACATCCCGAATATTCCCCATACCCGTCATAAATTGCACCAATCTTTCAAACCCCAAACCGAAACCAGCGTGGGGAACAGTACCATAACGACGCAAATCTAAATACCACCACAAATCTTCCGGGTTCATACCTTGTGCTAATATCCTTTTTTCTAAAACATCAAGTCTTTCTTCCCGTTGTGAACCGCCAATAATTTCCCCTATTTTTGGTGCGAGAATATCCATAGCCCGAACAGTTTTTTCATCGTCACTCAACCGCATATAAAAGGCTTTGATTTGCGCGGGATAATCTGTGACAATCACAGGCTTTTTAAACAATTGTTCGGCTAAATAGCGTTCATGTTCTGATTGTAAATCTGCACCCCAACTTACAGGATAATCAAACTTAACATCAGCTTTTTCTAAAAGGTTGACTGCTTCTGTATAAGTCAATCTTTCAAACTGATTATTAATAATATTATTTGCAGTTTCTAAAACAGTGTTATCAATTCGTGAGTTAAAAAATTCCATGTCTTCGGGACAGGTTTCCATCACATATTTAAAAATGTATTTGAGAAACTCCTCAGCCAAATCCATATCACCTTCTAAATCACAAAAAGCCATTTCTGGTTCAACCATCCAAAATTCTGCTAAGTGACGGGAAGTATTAGAATTTTCTGCCCGGAATGTAGGACCAAAGGTGTAAACATTAGTAAAAGCCATAGCCATAATTTCGGCTTCTAATTGTCCACTTACTGTTAAATATGCAGGTTTACTAAAGAAGTCTTGGCTATAATCAATTTCTTGATTTTCTGTTTTCGGAACATTCTTTAAATTGAAATTAGTAACGCTAAATAATTCTCCAGCCCCTTCGCAATCACTAGCAGTAATAATGGGAGTATGTACCCATAAAAAGCCCCGTTGTTGAAAAAATTGATGGATAGCAGTCGCGCAAGCATTTCTCACCCGAAATACTGCACCAAAGGAGTTAGTTCGAGGACGTAAATGGGCAATGGTTCGTAGAAACTCAAAGGAATGACGTTTCTTTTGCAGAGGATAGGTATCAGGATCAGCGTCTCCGTATACTTTCACTTCATCAGCTTTTAATTCTATGCTTTGTCCTTTTCCTTGGGAAGCTACTAGGACTCCTGATACTTCAACAGAAGCACCTGTATTGATTTGTTTTAATATTTCTTGATAATCTGGTAAATCTTGATTAATAACAACTTGCAGATTACCTAAAGATGAACCATCATTAACTTCTAAAAATGCAAATCCTTTTAATTCGCGTTTTGTCCTTACCCAACCTTGAACTACCAAAGTTTCTTCTGGTTTTCCACTTCTTAATATTTCAGCAATACGACGATTTAGCATTTTCTAAAATTTGTATTTTTTAAAGGATCAGATCCCCAACTTCTTCAAGAAGTCGGGGATCTTAGAAGTCAGGGATATTTTAAATCACCCCACCCAAGATTTTAATAACCAACCTATAATAACCCCTAAACCGCCAAAACGGATAGCTTGCCAAAAAGGTCTTTTCAGTGTACTCCAAGAAAACAAGTGGCTTTCTAGGTTTATTTCTAAGGTTTCTAACTGTTTTTGAAGGCGGGTTAACTCAGCTTTAATTTCTGGAGTCTGCTTTCTATTTTGCTTTAGATTCTGTAATTCTTGTTGCCATTGTGCCTTTTGTAGTTCATCTTTCTGCACTTGGGTATATCTATCTTTCAAGAATCGCAGTGAAGTCTCTACTTCCTCTAGTTCCCGTGCAAAATCTGACTGGGGATCTTCCTCTAAATTAGTCATTGGTGATTAGTCATTAGCTATGATGATTAAATCATAACTTTTACTCTTAACTCGGCACTTAGTCTTATGTCTCAAACTAGCCAACTAAATGAAATTAGCACTCTAGAACTAGCACAAGCCCTCATGGAAAGGTTGAGTATCTCTCCTGATGATTGGCATCGTCTCAAGTCCAACCGCAATGCCCGCGCTAGTGAACAGGCAGCCGCAGCAATGGTATTTCTGGTCAAAAATGAACCCCAAGAAGCACAGGCAAGGCTACAACAGGCTGTAGGCTGGCTAGATAAGTCAATCTCTGCCCCTCCTTGCCCAACTCACGGACATAAATGAATTAAGAATTGGGAATTAAGAATTCAAAAACTCCTGTTCCCTATCATCTTCGCAAAGATAATAACCGACGGCTTTCTAATTGCTTACAAAGCGTGAGTTCTGTGCCTTTGCGATTCCATTTTACTTGATCAAAAATCTGATGTAGTAAGGACATACCCCGTCCACTTTCTGCTTCGTCTGGTGGTAAATAGTCATCGGGATCACTATCACCTTCGAGGGAGGGAGTGAAGCCGCTACCCTGATCTGAGATAATCCACCAATACTGATTATCTACTAAAGAGAAACGAACTACGACCGATTTGCCGGGATCAAGATTATTCCCATGTTTAGCGGCATTTACTAGGGCTTCTTGAAGTCCTAGTCGCAGTTCTGATTGTAATTTTGCGGGAATATCAGTCAAGAGTAAATCTAGGATTGGACAAAGATAAAGAGTGGAGGCGAAACTAATTGTCCCCCAATAACGCCCAACTGGACGAAGAGAAATGGTAATCACAAGAGAAACCCCGTAGCTTTTATTTAGCTAGACATCAGTTTGCTTTTTTAGGCATTCTGATCAAAATTTAGGTAGTCATGCCGCCTTCAAACTTCCGTCTGTAAAACTAAATTTATAAAAATGCTAAAACATAGACACTTAGCAGGATAATTCATAGGAATATACGGTATGAGGGAAACTCAGTCCCTTTAGGGCTGAGAGGGAAGCGGCACGAGCGATTTTAATCGCTGTCAATATTCTGATACCATTACCGCCTTGGAGTTGTTTAATTCGGTGTGCTTTTGTAATGCACTTTCAATAGGACAATTACTATTTCAAATTTCACAACCCTGTACGCATAATGTTTTGCACGAGATGTGCCTCCCTTGCGGGGTAATGTTAGCTTCGACCTGTTATAAGAGCTTGTTAGGCTGGCAACACTGTTCTAGTGACCTTAGAACTGTTTAATCACAAGCGACAGAGCGGGGAACTAGCTACGCATTCCAAGGTGTCGTGACTCAAATAACGGCTACTCGTTTTACCGAGTGGTCTGGTCAGTATGGCTTGTTTGATTTCTCTTGCAAGCTCAGTCCCTTTAGGGCTGGGTTACTGACTATGGCTTATTTACAATTTGCTAAAGTTAATCTGTTCAAAGATAGTAGATGAATAAAAACTGCTATCTTTGAACGGCAAGAGAAAGATATTCTCGTTAACTGCTGGTTTGTAATCAACACAATTCTATTTACCTTTTTTAAGAGTCTATGCAGCTTCGATTTCTTTAAAACAAAATGAGTTTCTATTTTTATGTGATTCCATTCTAGCATTATGAGTATCCACTAGACTACAAATTTTTGATTTAAATTTTGGTAAAGAAGTAACTAATTTTATCCTGGTTCTGATAACACCAAAAAAGCGGCTGCTTCTACATGGGCAGTTTGAGGAAAAAAGTCGGCAGGTTGCACCCTTGTCAGTCTATATAGTCCATCTTCGCAAAGTAACTTTAGGTCACGGGCAAGAGTGGCTACTTTACAACTGACGTAAACAATTCGAGATGGTTTCAGGTTTCTTAATGTTTTGATAACGTTAGCTTCACATCCTTTTCGGGGTGGATCAAGTAAGACCACATCTGGTATAATTTCCAAATTCTGGAGAATTTTTTCCACTGCACCTACTTGGAATGTCACATTATTAATTCCATTTTCTTGGGCATTGATAATTGCTTGTTCTACTGCTGTTGATTGCAATTCTAAGCCGGTGACGTACTTTGCTTGTTTGGCCAGGGGCAAAGTTAAAGTTCCTATACCACAATAGGCATCTACTAGGACTTCATGACCTTGTAAATTTAGTTCTGACTGAATTACCTCTAAAAGTGCCTCGGCTGTTTCTGTGTACACTTGGAAGAAGGTATCTGGGTTAATTTGAAAATCCAGTCCGGCGAATTTTTCTCTCAGGTAAGGAATTCCAGCTAGACAACGGGTTTCTGATCCAAATATAGCATTTGTGCGATCGCTATTGCGGTTAAGAGAGACTCCTACTAACTGAGGATAACGTTGTAACCATTGCTGTGCTTGGGTTTCAATTCCTGGTAAATTCCAATCTTTGACGACCAAAGTTAGCAGAATTTCCCCTGTGCGGCGGCCAATGCGTAAACCCAAATGGCGAATTAATCCTTTGTGCCGAGTTTCGTCATAAATTGTCCAACCCTGCTTTTGGATATCTAATTTCACTTCAGCTAATAAAGGATTTAACCGCGCATCTTGCACGGGGCATTGATTCAGGTTGATTAATTTATGAGTACCTTTGTGGTAATAGCCAGCTTGTACCTGATGTGTTGCAGAAATACCAAGCGGATAAGTAACTTTATTGCGATAGCCAAAGGATGCAGCAGTCACTAGCATAGTGTCTACTTGTGGATTAACAAAACCGCCAATTCTTTCTAAAGCTTGAACTACTTGATTTTGTTTGGCTGTTAACTGGTAGTTATAATTAATATGTTGCCATTGACAACCACCGCATTTATCAGCGACAATACAACTTGGTCGCACCCGTTGAGGCGAGGCTTGCAATAATTCCTGCACCTGACCATAAGCATATTTTGGCTTAACATTGAATAGTTTGACAAGTAGGCGATCGCCGGGTACCGTATCAGGAACAAAAACCACCCGCTGCTCAAAGCGTCCCACACCATCACCAGTGTCGCTCAAATCAGTAATTTCCAGTTCGATAATTTCATCTTGTCGCCACATTGTATTAGTCATTAGTCAGTTGTTAGGGAATAGGGAACTTTCCCACCTTCTAAGCGAGTGTTCCTTAATGTCGAATTGTAAATTCATTTATCCCTATCTTCCCATACACTTCACTAATGTTCCTCTAAGTCGGTAAACTAGCAAATATAAATATTTCAGGTCATTTAGATAATCATGACTGTAATTAGCCAAGTTATTCTCCAAGCTGACGACGAACTGCGTTACCCTAGCAGTGGCGAACTCAAAAACATCAAAGCATTTTTGGAAACGGGTATGAAGCGGACAAGAATCGCTGCTACCCTCTCAGAAAACGAGAAAAAAATCGTTCAAGAAGCTACCAAAAAACTTTGGCAAAAACGCCCTGACTTTATTGCTCCTGGTGGTAATGCTTATGGTGAGAAACAGCGGGCTTTGTGTATTCGGGACTTTGGCTGGTATTTACGCCTAATTACCTACGGTGTACTTGCTGGTGACAAAGACCCCATTGAAAAAATTGGTTTGGTTGGTGTGCGGGAAATGTACAACTCTCTAGGTGTTCCTGTTCCTGGAATGGTAGAAGCTATCACTTCTCTCAAACAAGCGTCCTTGGATTTATTGAATGCAGAAGACGCGGCCGAAGCTGCACCTTACTTTGATTACATCATTCAAGCGATGTCTTAATCAACGGACTGTACTATAGCAGGGAACAGGATATAAACCCTTTAATTCTCCACATTTGGTATTGACACTCCCCGCACTAAAGTGACGGGGATTCTTGATCGAACAGACGTAGGGGCGTATTGCAATACGCCCCTACTGCTTTTATTTTGAATTTTAAATGCCTTTTTTCTGTGACTATTAGTTCATAACTTGAATATTATAGTTATCATCAGTCAGTATGCTACTGATGACAAAAAAAACGACAGACTTATGATAGGCTGTCGGTAATTAATGTTTTCCCTATTAATAACTCGGCTAGAGTTAGGTTACTACCAATTATGCCAATATGACGATTGCTTTGAGAGGATCTAAATCATATATATATGTGATTCTCGTCACTTTAGAGGAAAAACTAATTCTCTCTTTTTTGGTGTCACAAATAAAAGATATTTGCTATGCCTGATAGTTCTTAACTCTGGCGCTAAACAAATAATTTATGTAAACTAATAATTAGTAATATGAAGAATTATAAAGTTAATTCTCAATTTATAGTCAGCGAAGTTGAAATATGTCAAATCTTACTCATATAAAAAATCAATCCCGCGTTATCGTCATCGGTGCGGGTATAGGTGGACTCACAGCCGGGGCATTATTAGCACACAGAGGCTATAATGTTTTGATTCTTGACCAAGCAATAGTTCCTGGTGGTTGTGCGTCTACTTTCAAACGTCAAGGCTTTACCTTTGATGTTGGTGCAACTCAAGTTGCAGGTTTAGAACCCGGAGGAATTCATCACCGTATTTTCTCAGAATTAAATATAGAATTACCCGCAGCTACACCTTGCGACCCAGCTTGTGCGGTATATCTTCCTGGAGAGTCAACACCGATTAATGTCTGGCGTGATCCTCAAAAATGGCAAGCAGAACGCCAAAAACAGTTTCCCGGTAGTGAACCTTTTTGGCAATTATTAACAACTTTATTTAATGCCAGTTGGGAATTTCAAGGACGTGATCCTGTTTTACCACCCCGGAATTTATGGGATTTGGGACAATTAATCCAAGCAGTACGTCCAAGTACCTTAATTACTGCACCTTTCACCTTATTTACTGTAGGGGATGCTTTACGATTATGTGGGTTAGGAAATAACCACCGACTGCGGACATTTTTAGATTTACAACTCAAGTTATATTCTCAAGTCAGTGCAGAAGAAACCGCTTTACTTTATGCAGCTACAGCCTTGAGTGTGTCCCAATCACCCCAGGGATTATATCATCTGCAAGGGAGTATGCAAGTATTGAGCGATCGCTTGGTAGAATCCTTAGAAAGAGATAGTGGTAAGTTATTAATGCGCCACACCGTTGAAAAAATCAAAGTTGAAAATGGCCAAGCCAACGCCGTAGTTATTAAAAATCAGAAAACGGGAGAAACTTGGACCCAAACAGCAGATCATATAATTGCCAATGTCACCGTTCAGAACTTAGTTCAATTATTAGGAGAAAATGCTCCTTCTGGATATAAACAAAGAGTCGAAAAACTCCCCCCAGCTTCCGGTGCTTATGTAGTTTATTTGGGTGTAGATAAAAGTGCAATTCCTCCTGATTGTCCACCGCATTTACAATTTTTATATGATGTTAATAAACCAATTGGTGAAAATAATTCCCTGTTTGTCTCTGTAAGTCATGAAGGAGACGGCCGCGCACCTACAGGAAAAGCTACAATTATCGCTTCTTCCTTCGTAGATTTTACTCCCTGGTGGCATACTCAAGATTATCAAGGGTTAAAACAAAAATTTACTCAAGAAGCAATATCCAAACTTTCTGAATATTTCTATCTCAAACCAGAAACTATCATTTATGTAGAAGCAGCCACACCTCGTACCTTTGAGCATTTTACAGGACGGGAAGGGGGTATTGTTGGTGGTATTGGGCAAAGAATTCCTACTTTTGGACCATTTGGTTTTGCTAATCGGACACCTATTAATAATTTGTGGTTAGTGGGGGATTCAACTCATCCAGGAGAAGGAACTGCCGGGGTGAGTTATTCAGCTTTGACAGTAGTTAGGCAAATTGGCTAGACTGTGCCAAATTGGGAATTTTGTACGCTAAGAAATCAGAGTAATCGCCCAAAGCCTTGCCATTAAAGATTTTTAGCGTTCAACTCTCAAGGACTTTTTTAACAACCATTGGTCTGAAAATACAAAAAATTTCATTCGGATTACAAAAGAAGGGAACAGGGAACTCTTAACTGGAAATAAGAAACACTCATTTGCACCAGTTTAAAGCTCAGTCAAAAAAAAGATGTTTTTTAAGATG
>JAKOGY010000119.1 GCA_028658405.1 Dolichospermum sp. ST_sed8
CATTAAACCTGCGGGCTTATGACTTCGTTTCCCAAGAATTACGGGCAGCAGAAGACCCAGAATTTGAAACCTTCTATACCAAAAATATTTTGCTGAATGAGGGTATCCGCGCTTGGATGGCTCCTCAAGATCAACCACACGAACAATTCGTATTCCCTGAAGAAGTGCTACCTCGCGGTAACGCTCTCTAAAATTTATCGAAGAAGGGAACACCGGAACAGGGAACACCGGAACAGTTTTTCCTGTTCCGGTGTTCGGTAAACTGGGACTAGGAGACTCCGAATTCTATAAGTAGAGTGTTGTCGGTGGGGTCTAACTCCCTCTTTCTGTTACTTCCTGTTTCCTCTTGCCCGTTCCCTGTTCCCTCTTGATCCCTAATTAATCCCATTGAGGATAAATCATTTTGTAGTTGGCCTCCACCTGTTCGTGGGGGTTTTTTTATAGCAGAAATTAAAATTAAGATATTGCAAATTTTTGCAGTTGTGTTATAGTAGTTTTAGGTTGCAAACCCAAAGCATTTTGCTTTGCCCCTTTTGAAATTAAAGCCGTTTAGGCAATTAGGAGGTGATGCCCATGATAGAAAGTAGTATAACCATGGGTCATCAAGTTGCAGTTAGCCGGCTGTGCGCCGGGGCTGTTCTCTAAAAGTTAGCTTTAGTTCTCTTGAGATACTAAGTTAGCTCAACTAACTAGGCTTAACATCGGAGTTCCTTCCGGCAGTCTGGTTGCAACTTGAAGACCCGCTAGACCGCACTGACTTAGATTATCTAATCTAAATCAGTGCGGATAGTCTTTATAGGTGATTTTTTGTTTGAACCAGTACAGAGCAGAATAAGTATATTAACTATTTAAAAATCCTAAAAAGCTTGTTTGATCTAATTTTTTAATTTTGTTCTGCGATAGTAAGTAGTTATTTTTAATAAGCCGCATTTGCCAATATTTAGATATTTATTGACCAGAATTTTCCAAGTAACAAGTAAATAATTGCCGTGGAACATTTATCAGAGAACGAGCATCATTAATATTTGTCGGGTCTTTGGCGTGACTAACAAACGATAATTAATCTAGAAAGGTTTTGATTGAAAATATCTGTCAAAACCTGTTTAAATTCTTCAATGCCTAAGCTTATTCGCTAATTTTTAGCATCAGAACAGTTTAAACCTAGTGTAAAAAAGTTAATTCTATTTTGTGTAACTGTAAACACAATACCACAAGAATTGATATTTACTTCATCAAAAAATCTGATGTTGATAATTAGAAAAAACTATAATATAATTGCAGGATATGATTAATAGTTTTTGCATAAGTTAATTGTATCGAAGTTTAACGATTAATTAACCAATTGTTAGCCTTTTGAGAGCTATGATTGTGCTAATGATGGCAGTCATGCCTATTACACAGGTTTCAACAAGACTTCGCATTTGTAAACAGTTAGCTACAGCGAACTCAAGTTATCCATATAATGGTGTGAGGAGAAAAGGAAAAATGTCTAATATCTTGTGGAAATCCCTGGTGGTTAGCCCCGCAGTTTTGGCAGCAGCATTGCTAGTATCTTCAACAGCAATAGCCGCGACCAGTACCACCAAGGAAGCATCATCAATTGAAACTACCTCTACAACAGAAGTTTCCCAAAAGCCAGAATTATTGGCAACAGAAACCAAAGAAGCCCAAATTTTAGCTCAAGTTAACCGCTACAGCAACGAAAACAATACTTCTGGGTCTCAGGTAACATCAGTTTCTCAGTTCTCTGATGTTCAACCTACAGATTGGGCATTCCAAGCTTTGCAGTCTTTGGTGGAGCGATACGGTTGTATTGCTGGTTATCCCAATGGCACATATCGCGGTAATCGGGCTTTAAGCCGTTACGAATTTGCGGCTGGTTTAAATTCTTGTTTAGATCGTGTGAACGAATTGATTGCCACAGCAACGGCTGATTTGGTGACAAAGCAGGATTTAGCAACTTTACAGCGCTTGCAAGAAGAGTTTTCTGCTGAATTGGCAACCTTACGTGGCCGTATAGATGCCTTAGAAGGACGGACTGCTGAATTAGAAGCACATCAATTCTCTACTACCACTAAGTTAAAAGGTGAAGCTATTTTTGCCGTCAGCGATACTTTTGGTAATGAAACAGGTAAAGCCAACCGGGCAGTTTTCCAAGACAGAGTCCGTTTAGGATTGGAAACCAGCTTTACGGGTAGAGATGTGTTGACAACCCGTCTGGCTGCTGGTAATGCCACAGGCTTTAGTCTTCGGGACAATACTAATACTCCTATTGCTGCTGGTGGAGTCGGTAAACAAACGGTTGAAGTCGGTGCAACTAGCCCGGCTAACAGCGTAAAAATTGACAAGTTAACTTATGAAGCTCCTGTTGGACCAGTAAGGGTTTACCTTTCAGCCAGTGGTGGGCAACATAGCGATTATGCGGCTGTTAACAATCCTTACTTCTTTGATAAAACAGATGGTGGTAAGGGGGCTTTAAGTACCTTTGCATCTGAAAACCCTATCTACCGAATTGGTGGTGGTTCTGGGATTGCATTGAATGTACCGTTTGGGAAACCGGGTGATAGTTTCTTGAAACCAAGTTCCATCACATTAGGTTACTTAGCTGCAAATAACGCTGTCTCAAATGCTGCTAATTCTGCCCCAAGTAATGGCTTGTTCGACGGTAACTATGCGGCATTAGGTCAATTGAACTTTAATGTTGGTAATCGCGTTGCTTTGGCTGCTACTTATGTACATGGTTATCAAAAAGCAGGTAGCACCTTATTTGACTCAGGACTTGATGGTGGTGCTTTGGTAGGTACTGCACAAGCAAATAGTTTGGGTGTGGACAGAGTAAATCCCGCTAATACCAGCGCCTCTTCTAGCAATTCCTACGGTATTTCGGCAGCTATCAAACCTAGCAATAAACTATCTTTGAGTGGTTTCGTTTCCTATCATGATGTTACAGGCTTCGGCGCTAATGATGATAAAGAAGCTTGGAGCTATGGTGTTGGTTTAGCTTTACCTGATTTTGGTAAAAAAGGTAACGTTTTGGGTATCTTTGGTGGCGCTCAACCTTACTCAATAGCGGGAACTACTAGAGAGACTCCATACCAAGTTGAAGGTTTCTACAAGTATCGCGTTTCCGACAATGTATCTGTAACTCCTGGAGTTATTTGGGTTACAGCGCCTGGACAAGCTACTAACAGTAGCGATGCCTTTATCGGTACGCTGAGAACAACTTTCAGCTTCTAGATGATTGTTCGTTGTTTCTCAATACTTGTCGGTTAGAGACTTCCAATTAAAGAAATATCCAAAATTTCTTGTGGTGCGGGCCGAAAAGTCCCCTAATAATACAGGGACGGGCAAGATGCCCATCCCACAAAATTGGATAGCGTAAGCGCTGCTGCAAGCAGTTCATCTTTTTTGTGGAGTTCTCTTAAGGAAATGTAGGTTGGGTTGAGCGACTCTTAACCCAACATTACCAAGGATTTCGTTGGGTTTCGTTCCGATTGCTCCGCGTTCACGCAGTGTCCCCCAGGGATACGTTCACGTTCCACAATCCAACCTACGATATAATGACTTTTTGAGGCTTAACCAAGCAGTATTGCGTTGTTTATAAGTTTTGACTCGGCCTATACAATACGCCCCTACTTAAAAATAAAGTTTGTTGATAAGTTTTAACACAAACAGCAGAAGTCCCACATCTCACTATACCGGAGTGTGGGATGAATGCGCGTGAGTGAGGAATTGCCCAACGGGCGAAATTGAACGCAGTTCAATCAGGATCGTTGGTCAATGACGAATGAACATTTTCTGATTTAAGAGAATCTATCCAATCTTCGACTAAGGACGTAATAGTTTTATCTTTGGCTGCGGCGTAAGTTTGCAATACTCGCATTCTTCTTTCACTGATTCTTAGGCTTAATCTTTTATTTTTCATAAAGGGTGGTTAATGGCTATCCTTACTTTCAAACAAAGCCGAAAATGCTGGTTTGAAAGTGATAGCTGTAAATCCAAACGGTACGAGCCAAGAATGTTCTAATTGCAGTCACAAAGTCAAAAAGCCGCTATCAGAAAGAACGCACAATTGCCCTAATTGTAAGGTCAGCTTGTGTCGGGATCTAAATGCGGCTATAAATATAAAGGCGCGTGGGACACACGCCCCCAAAGCTCAATCAATGTCCTCATAGAGGAGTCGTTGAGAAGCCCACACTCACCCGAAGGGGAGTGTGTGGAGTATGTCACCGTTATTTGACCCTGCCATGAGGCGGGTTTTTTTTGTAGAGAGAAAAAACCCCAGTTCAGAACCGGAGTATACTGGAGGAGTGAATTTAAAATTAAATTGGTGGTTAGAAACCGCGTCTACACAGTCAAAACCCAGATGGTGCGCGGGTTTCAAATCGTTGATTTCTGATTAGTCCGCGCAGGCGGATTTTGTATGTATAGCTGCGATTTATAATCGCCAAGGCTTCTTGAACCTTTATTATGGATTACTACTTGTGGAACTATCGTGTAAATCTGAATACGCAATTTTGGCATTATTAGAGATGGCTACTCATTATGAAAATGGTGAACCGATGCAAATTCGGCAAATTGCTACACAACAAAAGATACCTGATCGCTATTTAGAACAACTGTTAGCAACTATGCGGCGTGGGGGTATAGTTAAAAGTCAACGGGGTTCAAAAGGGGGCTATTTATTGGCGCGAGAACCTCGGAAAATTAGTATCTTTGAGATTTTAGAATGTTTAGAGGGTTTAGATGTGCAGACTGGTGAGCAAAATACTAACCCCACAAGTTTAGATAATTCTGTGGTGTCGGAAATTTGGCAAGAAGCACGTCAGGCAGCAAATTCAGTGTTACAAAATTATTCGCTTCAGGATCTCTGTGAAAAACGGGATTCCCGGCGGCAGTTGGATATAATGTACTACATTTAAGAACAGAAAAATTATTATGCGGATTGTTGAAAATATTACGGAGTTGGTGGGACGGACACCCCTAGTCCGATTAAACCGGATTCCTCAAGAATTAGGTTGTGTGGCGCAAATTTTGGTGAAGTTGGAAAGTATGAACCCCTCCTCATCGGTAAAAGACAGGATTGGGGTAAGTATGATTACAGCGGCGGAGAAAGAAGGATTAATTGCGCCTGGGAAGACGATTCTGGTAGAACCAACTTCGGGTAATACAGGGATTGCTTTGGCTATGGCGGCGGCAGCTAAGGGGTATCAATTAATTTTAACAATGCCAGAAACCATGAGCGCCGAACGCCGGGCAATGTTAAGGGCTTATGGGGCAGAATTGGAACTCACTCCAGGAATTGAGGGGATGAGTGGGGCGATTCGGCGGGCGCAAGCTATAGTGGATAGAACACCTTATGCCTATATGTTGCAGCAGTTTCGGAATCCGGCTAATGCCCAAATTCATCGGGAAACTACGGCGGAGGAAATTTGGGCAGATACTGATGGCCAGGTAGATATGATTGTGGCAGGAGTGGGGACAGGAGGAACGATTACTGGGGTGGCGGAGGTGCTAAAAGCACGGAAACCGAGTTTTCAAGCGATCGCTGTTGAACCAGCTAATAGTCCGATATTATCGGGGGGTAAACCAGGTCCGCACAAAATTCAAGGCATTGGGGCAGGTTTTATTCCCCAAGTCTTAAAGGTAGAATTGATTGATGAGGTAATTACAGTTACTGATGAGGAGGCGATCGCCTATGGTCGCAGATTAGCCAGGGAGGAAGGGCTACTATCGGGAATTTCCACAGGTGCTGCCCTATGTGCGGCGGTTCGTGTCGCCCAACGGACTGAAAACCGCGATCGCCTAATTGTGATGATTCAGCCTAGTTTCGGTGAGAGATATTTAAGTACACCTTTATTCCAAGACCTAGAAGCGAAAACAGCAACTAGTACCAGTTAACAATCTATTCGATTCATGTCCTATTCTAACCATTACGACACTCTAAAAATTACTATTCATGCTACCCAAGCGGAGATTAAACAAGCTTATCGTCGCTTGGTAAAAATTTTTCATCCTGATAGTAATCAAAAAATCACAGATAATGAGCAAATTATTCGCGTTAATGCTGCTTATGAAGTTTTAAGTGACAGTAAAAGTCGCCTCAATTATGATGAAAAACTTCGTCATAGTCAGCAACAATTCCATCATGTTCGCCAAAAACGCGCAGAATCTGCTCAACAAGATTACAAAACAACTAGAAAAACTAGAAAAGATGTTGATGAGAATGTTGAGGAATGGTTACGTTTAGTTTATAAACCAGTAAATCGGATACTGTGTACAATTCTCAATTCTTTAGAATCACAAATTGAAGAACTAGCCGCAGATCCTTTTGATGATGATCTTTTAAACGAATTTCAAGATTATTTAGAGTCCTGTCGAGAAGACTTGAAGGAAGCACAAATTAGGTTTCGTTCTTTGCCCAATCCTGTTAGTTTTGCACCAGCAGCAGCGCATATATACTATTGTATGAGTCAAGTGGGAGACGGAATAGAAGAGTTAGCGTACTTCCCATTAAGCTATGATGATCGCTATTTGCACACAGGACAAGAATTATTTCGGATAGCTAAAAGATTGTATCGTGAAGCGCAAGAGTCGGTTCGTTGATGAGATTATTTACAGTTTCGCTAGAGAGTCTTTATATTATCCAATAGGATGACATCCTGGTTTAACTGCATGAATAAATTCACTACCAGCTAATGGTCTTCCCCTTTTATAAGCGGCTTCTTGTGGTTGTCCCCAACCTAATTGCAAAATAATTTCTAAGAAATTTGGGTTTTCCCATTTTAATAAAGTTGCCCATTCTGTTCTTTGGGTAATTCTCTCAACATCTACTTTGATAACTTGTTGATGTTGTTTACCATTACTAAAACTTAAATACAAATCCATTTCTGCTGTCACCAAATACCAAAATTCTAAAATTGTATCTTTGGTAGATTTCAAGATTTTCAAATCACTTTCTAAAGCAATTAATTCAGCATCAATTTCTGGATAATGCAGATTTTTACCTTTAATAGTCATATCTTTCCAGATGATTCCAGAAACTTGATTTTCTCGTTGATATTCATGAATGGAGGCTTTAAAATCTTGGTAAGCAGTGAATTTTTGGAATCCGTCGGTTCTGACAAACGGATCTATAACGGGATTAATAGCAACAGTTATATCTAACTTTAATCTGTCCCCTTTTAAGCAAGCTTGGCGTTCGGTTGCCAAAATCTGAATTAGCTCTTGGGTATTGTAAATATTAGTCATGAGTCAATGGTTATTAGTTATGAAACATCAAGATTATTGATGGAATATTCTCATTATTATCTATTGATAGAAATAGAAATGCGGTATCAGAACCAACTATCTGTACTATTGTTTATCTCATAAAACCAAAATAGATTCAGATTAATGAATGTTGACCTTAGAGGATGTTTTAAAAGTCTTTCGTGGTGTATCAAATATTTTCAGATCCCCCTAAATTTAGATAAAACCCATATACCGCAATGGTTTTGGAGATATAAAAGGGATATTTAACCATAAGGGGAACGGTAGAACCATAAATTTAGGGACTTGTACCTTTTTCTTTCTGATCAAAACAATAAAATTACAAAATCCCTTTACCTAACGCCTTACGTTTTAGTACCATTACACGAGGACGCGCTCCACGAGCTAGTGAAAATCCTAGACCTTCACGGAATATTTCTGGCATATAAAAACGTGCAGTATCTTGCTTTCCTGTATCTTCGTAAATAACCCCCATCTCTTCTAACATTCTCACGGTTTGCTGATCCATGCCTAACTCTTCGACAGCAAACGGGATTTTCTTTTGTTCAGGGGTAAACTTATAAAGATTTTCATCAACCCATATTTTAAATGTTGGATATTCTTCTTTGGCTTCGTCTACTTTCTTCCTACTACATGGTTCAATTGCTCGACGGATAGCTTGAGGAGGTAAAAGTCTACTTGCAAACCACTTTACCAATTGCGAGTCGTGAGAATTTTCTACCGTTATATCAGCCGCATGGTATAAAAGACGTACAACATCTCTTGCTTGAAGTCTGTTATTAAAATCTGTCAACGCTGCAAATATCCAAGAATCAGTGTAGGCTTCATTAGAGTTATCTGCACCGAGTTTTTTACCCCATAAATTTTGTAATTCTTCTGTAATATTTTTTTTGCTTAAACTATCAATAATATCTTTGTTGGCACGGATTACGTTAGCTTTGCTACAAATCCAATAAACCAGCCTCAAAAAAGAATCTTGATCCCAGGATAAATCGTAAGGACGATAAAGATTTTCAAACTGTTTCAAGTCTTGTTTAATTGTATAACGTAAAAAGTCTCGACGGAGAAAAATTATTAGCCCAATATTAGATTGACGTATTTCTGCTAACTGCCCTGGTACATTTTGAATTAAGGCTCTTAATGCTTTTTCTTGTTGGGGTTGAGAGGAAATTTCAGGAAAAATATTTTCTAACCCATCAAAAAGAAATATTATTCGCAAATTTTTCTTTTTTAATTCACGATTTATTATGCTTATATCATTAACATTTTCATTTTCATTATTAATACCTGTGGCTATTGATATTTCATTAATCCAAAATTCCGTCCATTCTGGTTCTGCCCAATTTACGTTAGATAAAGCTTTTTGAATTTTAGTCTTGAAGCCATCGGGTGAAAATTCAGGTACATTTTCACTTAAAGCTTCTCTAACATTATTTCTAGCTTCATTAGTTACTTTCTTTGCTTTATCTAGAAGATTGCCTGTTTGCAGCAGAGGAAATATATAAGTTTTTAATTCTGACGATGTGGATCTATTATCAATTTTCTCCAAAAATGACTCCCAATACTTAAAACGTGACAACTGAACATAATTAAAAGTTTTACCTGCTCCTTTTGCTCCAATAGATACGACACAAGGTAATTGCTCTTTGTAATTACTTGCTAAATTTTTTAATGGTTCTGTTACTAATAAATCTTCACCCTCTCCATTTTCTGCATATTCATAACGTTGACTCAGATTCCTAAGTCGGATAACTTCTTCAAGTCTATCTTTTATAGGATTTAAAATAATTTCCTCGACAGATGTAGGACTTAACTCTCCTTCAGCCCACTCTTTGGCAATTCCCATTACTACAGAAGTTACATTTAATTCTGAGCGTGCATCTTCCCAGTTGTTTACATAAAGTAAGTTCTCTGCAAAATAAGTTTCTTTGATATTTAATCTTGCCTCAATATCTGATAATAGATTATCTTCTTGTGGTTGGACATAGGCAGATCTTAATTTTAAAGTGGCATCATCAAAATTTGGTAGTTTCTTAAATTCCTGTTTTAACATACTAATAATTATGGCTGGATCATAGTATGTTTTATTTTTAACATCTGCTCCTGATGGAGCAACTTTACCAATTTGTTTTAAAACCAGACTTGTACCTTTAATAGATTGATCATTGATTGTTGTCACTAAAAAACGCTGTATTCTGGGATCAAAAATTATCGGACTTGATATTTCACTCAACCCTGCTCTCAAATCAATAAAAATATAATCTACATCTAAAACTTCACCTAAATCATAAAGAGCATTACCATATTCCCAAACCCCATCTATACCTCTTACTAAATGTTCAGGTAAAATAGGTGTATCTAATAATTGTTCATCTTTAAGAAATGCTGGTAGAAAATATATTGTTGATTTACTGTCATTTTTAGCCGATTTTTTGACCTCTCTTGCGAAGAATGAAAGAGCTTCCTCTCTTTCAATTGGTGAATAATGATAAACTTCTAAAAAATTAATAAATGAAACTTCTGGCTGTTGTTTTTCCGAAGCATTCCAATATGTAAGACCAGGAGCTTCTAAATCTGCATCAATAACTAAGACTTTGATATCATGATCTAACTCTTTGGCTCTATCTAGTAATGCGAAAAGATGTGCTGCTAAATTTAAAGTTCTTCCTACACCACCTTTAAAAGAATAGAAAGCTATCAAACCACACTTCTCAGAGTAGGCTTCTGGAAGTTTAACTACTTTTTTAATCGTTGTTTCTGTTTCTGATTCGCTTTCTAGATATGCGATTTCTTCCCAAAAAGGACGAATTTCAATATCAGTTATATAAGGTTCTTCTCCAGTGATAAATCCTACAGGTAATGTGGCATCACCAATATCAAAGCAAACTACAGATTCTTCTGCTTGATACCAGTCTTTGAACCATTCCTTTAAATGATTAATAACTTTACCTTGGTCTTCTTCTGTAGCAATGTATATGTCCAAACTATCTGAGTAACAGCGGATTTTTAATATTCCTTCTGGTAGATTAGTACCATAATTAGTTTTTTGACGAATAATCCTTCTGACATCTAGCCAAGTAAATAATTTGAGTCCATTCATAATTTTTCAATTTCTAATGCAATCCATTTTGATATTACTAACAGTTTATTCTCGATATCTTCATCGGTTGCTTGTTTTTCTACTCTTTGAGTAATGATACCAATAATGTTGCCTCCATATCTCCATATTTGGTTAATCTGTCCACTATCTAATTTTCTTTTTTCTTGTTTATTTTTTTTATTATTCCTCTTATCAGGGATATCCTCTATGCATATTTCAGGTAGTTTTAAATTTCTTTGTGCCTTTAAACAATCTAACATATCATTTATACTATGTCCGCATTCAATGATTTCTTGGCATGAATCTAAATCAGTGCGGTGACAACGCTTTTTTTTCATGAACATTGCTTTAAGACCACATTCAACAGCATAAAATAATAATAACCGATGGGCGTTACTACGGGGTTGAGGTGTTTTGTGATAAGCAAATATATTTCTTAACCAAGCTTTCTCCATTTCCTTGTCTGTAAAAGGTATTTTTTTTGCCATTAAACTATTTTTATTCCCCGTAACTAAGATTTTACTCAGTTATTTTACGTCAAAATTGCACCACCCATTAACCGCTCATACCGATACTTCAACTCATCCTGCATTAAGGGCCAACGCTCCAAACTTGCTACTGTTACCACATATCTTTATCATTAATACAGTTGTAATCAGCCAATATTTGATTTTTGATAGCTTGTAATATCCGTAGGGTGGGCATTGCCCACCGCATAAGGGTTAAGATTCAAACTAAAATATTCGTCTTCTTGTCCGATTTTCCGGCTGTGTTTTTCTTAAAGGGACTACTTCGGCTTCACTACCCTCTCTAGCTACTCTAATTAATAAAGCAGAAGATACCAAACTGGCAACCATCGAATTACCACCATAACTAAACATGGGCAAAGGTAAACCTGTCGTTGGTAACGCACCTGTAGTTACACCAATATGTAATAGTGATTGGCCAACCATAACAACCACTACACCAATTGCTACTAATTTAGATGTGAGATTTTTGGCCTTGAGGGCAATAATTAATCCTAAAGTGGTAAATATCGCCAACATGATTAATAACGAAATCCCCCCAATAAAGCCAAATTCTTCGGAAAAAATTGCGAATATAAAATCAGTATCTTGAATTGGTAAATAGAATAACTTTTGTTGAGAAAGTCCAAATCCAGACCCCCAAGTTTGACCTGAACCTACAGCCAATAAACTTTGTACTAACTGATAACCATCTCCTTGAGCATCTGCCCAAGGATTCATAAAGGACATAATCCGTTTACGTTGATACTCTTTAATACTAATACTCAATAATGCTAACATCACCCCACCAATAGCTGTTCCTCCCAAATATTTAGATGGTAGTCCTGCTGCTAAAGCAATAAACCAAATTGTCATTCCGCAAAGTGCTGTTGTACTTAAGTTAGGTTGTGCCAAAATTCCTAAAAGCACAAGACCAAAAACACCCAACCAAGATAAACGAATTCCCCAACGAAGTTTATCCCACTGTCCGAAAAGTGTCGCACTTTGTAAAACTAAAAATGGTTTAATTAATTCTGATGGTTGGATAGGAATCGGTCCAATGGCTATCCATCTAGCTGCGTCAAAGGCTTTTTTTCCTAATCCTGGGATTAAGGTCATAAAAATCAACATCAGGAAAAATATCAAAAACCAATGAGATACCCCCAAAATTTTCCGCAATGGCAGATTAACAATGATGTTGAAAATAATTAAGGAAGCTATAGCCCAAAGTATTTGCCGTTTGAAATAATATAAACCATCACCCTGACGAACATCAGCAACGGGATAGGATGCGGAAAAGAGGATGATTAAGCCAATAAACATCCACATTAATGTTAGCCAGCGCAATAATCGGGCTTCTAAACCCCAGTTAGAAACGGAATTATCAAAAATTGGGATTAAACGGAGTAGATTCACAATATTTGTTAGTTGTCAGTGGTCAGTTGTCAGTTGTCAGTTGTGAATTGTCAATTTAAATTAAGACTAAATTATCGCGGTGAATTATCGTGTCTGCACCTTCATAACCTAAAATTACCGGAATTTCCCGTGAGTGTCTTCCGCAGATTTTCTGTAATTCTTCACTATTATAATTCACCAATCCTCTCGCAATTTCATGACCATTACTATCACATAACTGCACTGCTTCTTGACTGTCAAATTCCCCTTCTACGGCTTTAATTCCCGCTGCTAGTAAGGATTTTCCGGCTTTGACAACGGCAGCGATCGCTCCCTCATCTAAGTATAATTTTCCTCCAGGTATCAACCCATAAGCTATCCAGCGTTTGCGGGCTGAAGTTGGTTCTGGTTGCGGTGCAAAGTGTGTACCGATGAATTCCCCTTGAATGATTTTTTCAATATTGCGGGGAAATTGTCCTTGAGTAATGACTGTACGGATACCAGCAGCGATCGCAATTCTGGCCGCAGATATCTTAGTCATCATTCCCCCAGTCCCCCATTGAGAACCCTGTCCCCCTGTTTGAATCTGCAATTCTGTCAGTTCTTGCATACTGCTAACTAAACTAATGGGTTTAGCATCAGGTACAGAACGAGGATCGGCTGAATATAATCTATCAACATCCGTTAATAAAAACAGCCAATCTGCTTCTACTAAACTGGCGACTAATGCAGAAAGGGTATCATTATCTCCAAACTTTAATTCTTCCACAGCTACGGTATCATTTTCATTGACTATGGGAATTACTCCCAAATTTAGTAATTCTTGAAAAGTGTTATTGGCATTAAGATATCGGCTACGTTCTACCAAATCTGCCCTAGTTAATAATACTTGAGCAATGGGTTGTTGTAAGATACTAAATAAGTCATCATATATACGCATTAATCTACCTTGCCCAACTGCGGCTACAGCCTGTTTTAAAGCTATAGTTTTGGGACGTTCTGTTAAACCTAACCGCGCACAACCTACTCCCACAGCGCCAGAAGAAACTAATATTACCCGATGTCCCTGTCGTCTTAAATCACAAAGAGTTTCGGCTAAAGTTGCAATGCTAGAAAGGGCTAATTGTCCCGTTTCCGGTTGAGTTAGGCTAGAAGTACCGATTTTAACAACTATTGTTTTGGTCATTGATCATTGGTTATTTATCCCCACAAAATTATACAGCGCCAATCCCTCTATAGTGAAGGTTGACGCTGTACGGGTTTATATTTATCTCTTATCTGCTAGGGTCTTTTTTGGTTGACCCTGATGTTATTAGAGATAATAATCGCTGATTTTTGGCAAACTATAAAATTCCTTAATTATTTTTTTAGGTTTATTTTTCTGACGAATTATAAATATTTATTAAGATTTGTTAGGTTCTCTGATCAAACAGAATTTTCATAGAGTAATCATATTTGATTTTTAAACAGATGCGTAGGGTGTGTTAGCGACAGCGTAACGCACCATTATTAAAGATTATGTGCGTTACGGATTTCATCCTAACTAATTTTGTTCAAAAATCAAATAGTAATCCTATATCTAAGCAGTTAACATATTAAGCTCATAATTAAGTACAGCTTCAACTTGTGATCTTTGAACAGGTGGAAACCACTCCAAAAACTCATTTACTGTTGCACCATCACGCAAGTTTTCAAATAATGCGGCAACCGGAACTCTCGTTCCTCGAAATACCCACGCTCCACTTACTTTATCAGGTTGTCTTTCTATAACATCTAACATTTCCCATTGGTTCATTACTCATTCCTCTTTGGTAAATGGAAAATTTACACTGCATTAATTATAAACTAGCAATTGTCAGAATCAGGATATCCAGGATTTGAGGATTTACAGGATGTAATTGTCCGACACAGGGTAAAATATCTATTTAAGCATTATCTGAACGCTACCCTATACCAGCCCTGTTTCATAAATAAACAGAGTTTCCACGTATATCAACAGCTAATTCAAGAACTGCTTAGTTGCTCCAATGGTGAAAAATATGTCGGTAATTAAATCCGTCATTGACTGGTTGATGGGGTTAGTATCTGCACAACTTCAACTGCCCAATCATCCTATAGCTTTCATCGTAATACTTCTAAAGTTTCTAAATCTGCTTCTAATTCTTCTAAATCATAACTGCGTTCAATATTTTCCTGTCCTAATAATTCATGAAATTCCCATTTACTTAATTATGCTAATTCACGCGCTTTACCAAAAGAAAGAATCCTTTTTTGATAAAGTCTAATTGCTAATTCAATGCGGACTCGATTCAGACGTTCATCTGGGGGTATGCGTAATCCTTCTGTTACTTGATCAGGAATTTCCAAGATTAGCTTGCTCATAATTTACTAAGAAAAATTTATCTTATTATATTAAAACTAATATTTCTAATCAATAAGGTTGAGAAATATTGAATAAATCTAAACTTATTTTGTCAGAAAACTCCACAAAAAAGATGAACTGCTTGCAGCAGCGCTTCGCTATCCAATCTTGTGGGATGGGCATCTTGCCCGTCCTTGTATATTCATAAATTATGGAAAAATTAACTACACTTCCCCCAGACATTAACACCCATTGGAAAGCTATTGCTCCCTTACTGACAATTCGTAATGAAGAAGAGTATGATCAAGCAATTGTCAGATTAAATGATTTAATTGATGAGATTGGCACTAATGAACAGCATCCTCTTTACCATTTACTTGATACATTAGGAACATTAATTGAGGTTTATGAAACAGAACATTATCCTCTTCCTAATTGTCATGAAAACGATGTATTAGATTAATTACCAAATCTCACGTAAATCTAAAACAAATCCAGGTAAAATATCCTCACCATTTAATGTTTGTGGATGATCTAATTCTGCCACAACTTGACCAGGACGATAAATAAATATTTTACCTTGTTTCCTATCAATTAACCAACCTAATTTCACACCATTTTCTATATATTCTTGCATCTTTTCTTGTAATGGTTTTAAGTTATCGCTAGGAGAACGTAATTCAATCACAAAATCAGGTGCAATAGGAGCAAATTTATATTGTTGTTCTGAAGTTAAACTATCCCAACGTTCTTTTTTAATCCAAGCAACATCAGGAGAAACATCTTTACCATTGGGTAATTTAAAACCTGTGGAAGAGTCAAAACCTTTACCTAATTTTGTTTGTTTATTCCAAATTCCTAATTCTACAGCAATATCAAAATTACGATTGCCAGTATCGCTGCCA
The DNA here is from genome assembly GCA_028658405.1 of Dolichospermum sp. ST_sed8. Classification (GTDB taxonomy): domain Bacteria; phylum Cyanobacteriota; class Cyanobacteriia; order Cyanobacteriales; family Nostocaceae; genus Dolichospermum. The sequence goes on from JAKOGY010000119.1 coordinate 15,541, forward strand.
GTTGGTGGCATAATTATTAATTCCCCTGATGCTGTGCGTTCAAATTTTAAATCACGGTTGTTTTGACAGAGTTGAAAAAATTGCTCATCCGTTAGGTTGATGTTTAATGTGAGGTGAGGAGGTAACGTTATAGTAGTGTTCATGATGTTTACCTCAAGGCGTTAGTTTCAAGTTTAGTGAATTTAGCTAAAATAGTAAAGATAAACTCACCAATTTAGCTTAACCAACAGAAGCCCCACGCTTGACCCGAAGGGCAGCGTGGGGTGAATGGCGCGTGAATTAACGACAGTTTTTCGACCAATGCGATAGCAAGGGAGAAAAACATGGAGGCAATTCATTTTTCTTGTG
>JAKOGY010000011.1 GCA_028658405.1 Dolichospermum sp. ST_sed8
ACCGCAGATGACTCCTACATTGGCGGACTCTTCAACAACACAGGCACAGTCCAAGTCAAGAAAGGGACGTTAAGGCTGATTGGGGGAGGGACTAATACTGGTAGTTTCAGTATTGATAATGGAGCAACTTTAAAGCTGTCTTCTGACTACAACTTCAATGCAGGTAATAGTGTTACTGGTGCAGGTAACTTTAACATTGAAAGTGGAATAATCACAGTTAATACCGCTTCTACTTGGTCTAATCCGATTACACTCACGGGAGGAACCCTAACGGGAGCAGGTGCTTTAACAATTTCCAACCTACTCAACTGGAATAGTGGCACATTAAGCGGTACGGGTAAAAAGACAGTCAGTGGAACATTAAACCTGAGTGGTTCTCAAACTTTAGATGGAACAACATTAGAAACCACAGGTGCAACTGTTTGGACAGGTAATGGTACGTTATATGCTACCAACGCTGCAACTTGGAATAATACCAGCACTGGCACTATTGACTTACAAGGTGATGCAGATTTTTATCAATACAGTGGCGCTCAACTCACTTTCAATAATGCTGGGACTCTGACCAAATCCAACGGTACAACCGCAGATGACTCCTACATTGGCGGACTCTTCAACAACACAGGCACAGTCCAAGTCAAGAAAGGGAGATTGAGATTTACCGGCGGTTATACACAGACAGCCGGAACGACTAACATTAGTGGTGGTAGTCTCGCTTTTGATAATAGTCCCCTCAATCTCCAGGGTGGAACTCTTAACGGAACCGGAACTATCACAGGTAATGTTAACAATACTGGTAGTCAAGTTAATCCTGGTAATACCATCGGTACACTCAACATCACTGGTAACTACAGCCAAAGCGGTACGGGAATCCTCAACCTAGAATTAGGTAGTGCAACCAGTTTTGATAAATTCGCCATTACTGGTGCAGCAGATTTAGGGGGAACTCTCAAACTGAATTTAACCAGTGGCTTTACACCTACCATTGGGACTAAATTTGCAGTTTTAACTTATGGTTCTGCCACATTGAAGAGTTTTAACAACATTCAAGGCATAGATATCAGCAGCAGTCTGGCCTTTGCACCAACTTCTACAGGCAATAATTTAACCTTAGAAGTAGTAGACCAAGTTAAGGATTTAGGGGCCATTAATTTCCTCAATCCTCAATCAGTCACAGACTTTGTAGGTGATACAGACCTATCTGATTTTTATCGCTTCAATGTCACCACAGCCAGCAATGTCCAGGTTAAACTTACCAATCTAACTACAAATGCAGATGTGTGGTTAGTTGATGGACTAGGACGCACCATTGCCAAAGGTATTAAAACTGGAACTGCTGATGAACTGTTCAATTGGGCAGTTGATACCGGAACCTATTACGTCAAAGTTTTCCGACCTGCGGCTGGAAATAACACTAACTACACTTTACAAGTTGCCACCTCAACCGCTATTTGGCCAGTGCAGTTTGGAACATCTGGTCAAGAGCGAAATAGTGGAGTCAGTAACGACCGTGCTGGCAGTGTTTTTGCAGCAGGCCTTACCACTGGTGCTTTTGCAGGAAATACAAATGCTGGTGACACTGATGGCTATATTAGCAAATACAACCCCGATGGCAGTCAAGCCTGGGTTAAACAGTTCGGTACTTCTGGTACTGATTATGCCATTGGAACTGGTAATGATAACGCTGGCAATGTTTATTCCACTGGATACACCAATGGAGCTTTTACGGGAGCAACCAATCTCGGTAGTAACGATGGGTTTATCACTAAGTACACTTCTACTGGAACTCTAGCTTGGGTAAAACAATTTGGTACGGCTGCTGATGATACATCTTTCGGAATTAGTGTTGATAGTAATGGCAACAGCTATATAATTGGTAAAACCTCTGGTGCATTTGCGGGTAATGTCACCCAAGGAGCTTATGACGCTTATATTGCCAAATACGACACCAATGGCACTCAAACCTGGATCAAACAGTTTGGTACAAACCAAGATGATGAAACAATAGGCGTTAGCATAGATAGTAACGATAATATCTATGTTTTAGGCTCAACAGTAGGGGCATTTGCCGGAAATACCAATGCTAGTGGCTATGATGTTTTTGTCAGTAAGTACAACTCCAGTGGAACTCAGGCTTGGGTTAAACAACTCGGTTCATCTGGAAATAATTATGCCAATATAAATGGCATTAGTACCGATAGTACAGGAAATGTCTTTATTACTGGCTTTACCGATGGTACTTTCAGTGGCAACACCAGTTTAGGTTCTTATGATGGTTTTGTTGCCAAATATAGCACCACGGGAACCCTGGCTTGGGTTAAACAATTTGGGACAACCTCCGAAGACTATTCTGCTGCCTCCAAAACTGATAGTGTTGGTAATACTTATGTTACAGGTTGGACTAGTGGTCAATTTACAGGAAATACGGCTTTAGGAGGCTATGACGGCTTTTTAGCGAAATATGACACCAGTGGAACGAGACTTTGGGTTAAGCAATTTGGCACAAACTCAAATGATTATGCTAATGGTTTGAGTATTGATAACCTGGGTAATATTTATATCAGTGGTTGGACTGAAGGCAGTTTCCCTACCTACACCAATCAGGGAGTGACGGATAGCTATATAGCCTTATTCGATACTAATGGCAATCAGTTATCTATTCCCGCGATTCCCGCATTAATTACCGTTGCAGCTACTGATAGCAATGCTGGAGAAACAGCTACAGGGGTTACTCCTAACCCTGGTACTTTCACCTTAACTCGAACTAGGGATTTAAGTAAAGCGATTACAGTCAACTACACCCTTAGCGGTTCTGCTACCAACGGCACTGACTACAGCAACCTAACAGGAACCGTCAGTTTTGCGGCAGGTGTGAGCAGTGCTACTGTCACCGTCACACCTACAGACGACAACATCTTTGAAGTAACAGAAACCGCTGTCCTCACCCTCACCTCTGGAACTGGCTATATCTTGGGAACTACTAGCAGTGCCACGGTTAATATTACCGACAATGACCCCCAACCTACCATTAGTATTAACGATGTTGCCGTTATTGAAGGTAATAGCGGTACTACTAATGCGACTTTCACTGTCACTCTCTCTAACACCAGTAGCCAACCTATAACAGTTAACTACGCTACCGCAAACGGCACAGCTACCACTGCTGATTTAGACTATAACGCGGCAAATGCAACCATCAGCTTTGCTCCTGGAGAAATCAGTAAAACTGTTACCGTTGCCGTTGTTGGTGATACCAAGAGCGAAAACCCCGAAGCCTTTACCGTTAACCTGAGCAATGTAACTAACGCAACGATTACCAAAGCTACAGGGGTGGGAACTATTACCAATGATGATCTCCCAATTATTACCGTTGCTGCTACCGATAGCGATGCTGGGGAAACAGCTACAGGCATTACTCCCAATCCTGGTGCTTTTACTGTAACTCGTAACGGTGATTTAACCCAAGCCATTACAGTTAACTATACTTTAAGCGGTTCTGCTACTAACGGCACTGACTATAATAGTCTACCTGGAACTATCAACTTTGCCGCAGGTGCAAGCACAGCCATTGTCACTGTCACACCTACAGATGACAACATCTTTGAAGGTACAGAAACCGCTATTTTCACCCTAGCCACAGGTACAGGTTATGCTCTGGATGTCACCAACAGTGTCACAGTTAATATTGCTGATAATGATTTACCCAGTATTAGCCTAGCTGTATCTCCTGCCAGCGTTATCGAAGATGGACCAACCAATCTGGTTTACACTTTCACCAGAACTGGAACCACAGCTAATGCCCTCACTGTCAACTATGGTGTTGGGGGAACTGCCATTTTCAACACAGACTATACTCAAACAGGTGCAACCAGCTTAACTGCAACCACTGGAACCATTACCTTTGCAGCGGGAAGCAGCACTGCAAGTTTAACTGTTGACCCCACAGCAGATACCACCGTTGAACCTGATGAAACCGTGGTCATCAGTCTAGCAACTGCTACAGGTTACACTATTAATACAACAACAGCAGTCACAGGAACCATTACCAATGATGACTCCTCTGCACTGCCTGTGATTACGGTTGCTGCTACTGATGCTAGTGCGGCAGAAACTGCAATAGGTGTTATGCCTAATCCTAGTGTTTTCACTCTGACAAGGTTGGGAGGAAATATCAACCAACCCCTGACAGTCACCTATAGCCTGACTGGGACAGCTACTAACGGCGCAGACTATACCAGTGTAGCAAATAATGTTATCTTTGCTGCTGGCAGTAACACGGCGACGGTAACATTAACACCTATTGATGACACCATTTTTGAAGGAACTGAAACTGCTATCCTTACCTTAGTCAATGGTACTGCATACACCCTTGGTACAACTGCTAATGCAACGGTCAGCATTGCGGATAATGACCTGCAACCTACAGCTAACCTTAGTGCGACCCAAACCATTCTTGAAGGTAATACCAATCCTCAAAATGTCACTTATACGGTGACTCTTTCCAATACTAGCACTAGAGCTGTTACCGTCAACTATGCTACTGCTGATGGTACTGCTAAGGCTGGTCTAGACTATAGCAATACCACAGGCAGTCTGACTTTCAACCCAGGGGTAAAAACTCAAGTCATCAATATTCCCATTCTCAATGATGCACTCAATGAGGCGAATGAAACCTTGAACCTCAACCTGACTTCTGCTACTAATGCTACTCTTGGCACTACCAAAACAGTTGCGACGACTATAACTGATACTCTGAGGGCTGCTATTACAACTATCTTGCCAGATGGTGTGGAAAATCTGACTCTCACGGGAACATCTGCTATCAACGGAACTGGTAATGCAGGGGATAACGTTTTCACAGGCAATAGTGGCAATAACACTCTTACAGGTCTTGATGGTAATGACACTTATGCTTTCTCAGTGATAGGTGTATTGGGAACGGATACGATTGTAGAAACGGCAACGGGAGGTATTGATACTATTAACTTTACGGGAACGACTGCTGCTGTAAATATGAATTTGGCTGTTACGACTTCGCAAACAGTCAATAGTAATCTGAAACTCATTCTCTTTGGTAACAACGTCATTGAAAATGTGACAGGTAGTGCAGGAAATGACCGTTTAACAGGTAATGCTCTTGATAACTTGCTGGTTGGTGGTGCAGGTAATGATAAACTGCAAGGATTAGCCGGAAATGATCTTCTTTGGGGAGGATTAGGTAATGATATTCTGACTGGAGGAGTTGGAAATGATCAATATCTATTCCAAAATAATGGAGTATTTAGCACTGGTTTAGGTGTTGACTATATTCCCCAATTTGATGCCGGACAGGACAAAATTGTTTTAAGTCTTAGCACTTTCAATGCCATTACTAATACTGTTGGACAGGCTTTAAGTGATTTTGCAGTTGTCACTGATGATGAATTGGTGAATGTTAGTAATGCGCGAATTGTTTATAGTCAAAGCACTGGCAGTTTATTCTATAACCAGGATGGTAATGTTCTGGGTGCAGGAACCGTGTTTGAGTTTGCCCAATTAGGGAATCTTGATATTACTTTAAGTGGTAGTGATTTTAGTTTGATTGTCTAGTTTTTCACAATACCGAATTTCTCTACCACAATCTGTAGATACCCAATTTCTTCAAGTTGGGTATCTACGGCGGTTTTCAGGTAAATCAACCACGATGTATCCTCAAAACGGTTGGGACATGGAATGAAAGTAAAATCACGAAAAACCTAGATTTGTAGGGGTTTAGCTCATGCTCTACCCCTACCCGCTTAAATCAAATAATTAAGCCGTTTTGAGTATAACGAAGGTTTGAGAGAGCCAATTGTCAAGGGGTGATGTCAAAATACAGCCATTCTCATTTTAAAAATAAAATTAGTTATTCTCCCAAACAATCTATCACTGCTTCCATATCTAACATTGCCTGATTAAATCTATTTAACATGGCTTCTGCTACTTCAGGTTCAGCATTGAGATTCGATAATTTTTCTCTAATCACAGAGTCCACTGCTTCTATCCACAGTGATAAATTGGTGTTTTTAGCTGCTAATAATAACCCCATATTAGTAAGCACAGATAAATGAAAACCTAAATTATCCTGTCCACCGTAACCCAGATATCCGTTCCACAGTTCTAGTTTTGCTGGGGTAAATTCTTCATATTGCTCAAAAGTAATTCCACTGGGTTCTAATTGTGGCTGAGGTAAAGGTGGTTGATTCATAATATTATACTGTAAATAATTTTGACATTTGTAAAATACGGTCGTTCCAAGCACCAAGGTCATCAATAATTTGATTTCGTGCTTGGTGAGTTATTCCAAACTTCTGTAGTGAACTACCTACACTTCCCTTGCGGGTAAGTATAGGCTTCCTACCCAGTTAACAGCTTTTTGCTCTTCGAGAACAACAAGACTGATGTTAAGGCGATAGGCTGACCCCTTCGAAGGCAAAATCAAGGTTAATCAACAAAAATGATCATGTATCTAGCTTGGTTATCGCTATTCTCTCGCCTTGCCGAGATATTCAATTCATAACACAAAATTTGTGAATTGTCTCGATGTTTTCCTTCCTTGCTGTCGCGATTGATGATAAAATGCAAGGATATTAATCTCAAAAAACGAAATATGAGACAAGTAATTATTTATCCTGGTGAAAATGGTTATTGGGTCGCCCAATGTCCCAGTTTACCACCTTGTATTAGTCAAGGGGAAACAAAAGAAGAGGCGATCGCTAATATTAAAGAAGCAATTGAACTGTATATTGAGTTACTTCAAGAAGAAGGTCGTGTTATTCCAGAAGATCAAGTTGAAACGGTAATGCTTGCTGTATGAGTAAATTACCTCAAGTTTCAGGAAAAGAGTGTATCAAAGCTTTGGGTAAGGCTGGCTTTTATATAAAACGGCAAAAAGGCAGTCATATTATTCTCTGTCGGGATGAACATGAGTGTAGAAGTGGTAATTCCAAATCATAAAACTCTCGATAAAGGAACACTACGAGCAATTATTAGACAAGCAGAATTAGATGTTGAGGAATTTATTGATCTGTTAGATAGTTAAGTGTAGTTGTCGCTTTCCTTTTAGTTTACTGTTAATTTAGCTTGAGATGGTAATCAATTATTAGAATTAACATATATCATTTTTCGGTCTAGTCCGGCAAGCTAAACTATGATGTATTTATTATGTTATAATTAGTTCAGATCAACAACCATAAATGTAAAAGCAATGAAAATCAAAGCTATTATTTATCCTGCTGAAGAAGGTGGTTATTGGGCTGAAGTACCTGCTCTCCCAGGTTGTATAACCGAAGGAGATACAATGGAAGAATTGGTTAATAACCTTCAAGATGCCATACAAGGCTGGTTAGAAGTAGCGAATGAAATCCAAAAACCAGATCCTATCTCACAAATTATTGAAATCGCAGTATGAAATCAATCTCAGGGAAAAAATTATGTAAAATTATTGAGAACAAAGGCTGGATTCTCAAAAAGATTACAGGTAGTCATCATATTTATGAAAAGCCTGATGAGAGTAAAATTATCTCTATTCCTGTACATCGAAATCAAGATTTAAAGCTGGGGACTTTAAAATCAATAATGAAAATGGCCGAACTATTGGAAGATGATTTAATTGCTTAATATTACAATTACAAAATATCACTTTTCCGCCACAGTCCACCAAGCCAAACCATAAGATTGAATAGCCTTATTCACCTGCTTTCTAAATTGCACTCGAATTTTATAATTACCATTAGTAGAAACTGGGCAAAAAATATGTTCAACACTATCAACTTCACTCACAGAATCACAAACAACAACTTCATTATTTTTAACTAAATAAACATCAAGATTATTTAATCCTTTATCTTTAAATGTTTCTCCAATATCATACTCCTGATTATTATCTTTATCATCCAACTCTACCAAACGATCCCAAATTAAAGTAATAGCGACAAAACTATTTTTTTTCAACCTCTTTTCTAAAATATATTCTTTAGCAGAATTAGCATTAACAGTACCATAATCCCAACCAATAGGCGGCACAGGTGCGTTAGATTTCCATTCACCACCATTCAATTGTTGATAACCTCGAAAAGCATTTAAATGACCCGCTCCCATTTGAGCATCTAGGGGAATTTTAGGATTTTTATAAGCGTCCGTTGCCAACCAATCTTGATTTTGTTTATCAACTAAAGTCCTCGTCATTCCCAACCGTAAACCATCACCACTATCTTGAATTTTATCTGCGGAATTGAGTAAAATAGATTTCATTACTTGATGACGACGAGCATTAGTAGTCCAATTTGGTTGTTTAGTTCGCAACTGTCTATCAACAAATTCCTGTAATAAAGCCACAGTCGCTGTAACCTGTGGTGAAGCAAAACTCGTACCAGTGGATTTATTTAATTTACCATCAGGATTAAGTAAAGGAATATTAGTACCAGGAGCAACTAAACTAATCGCGCTTCTTTCATTAATATTAAATTCTTTCCCAGCCAAACGATTTTCTATACCTTGATTAACACTAGCCAAATTAGAAACGTGAACCTTATTAAAAATTCCCTCTCGTTCCGATGAAAAAGCCACATTAATTGCGTTAAAATTGTCTGTAGGAATGGGAATCCCGCCTTTGCCTTGATTACCTGCAATAGTATACACAACATCATGAACACGACTAGACCAGTCAATACATAAAGTTAGTAAAGCATTACCATCTAACATAGCTTCTGGTCGAGGATCACGATCAAGAGGTTCACCAAAACTCAAATTAATAGCCCGGACATCACCACCATTTTGTAAAGCAATGTGTTGTGCTGATAAACACTCCTCCGGTTGACCGATTTTTTTTGTAGATCCTACAGCCGAAGAATATAGTCGGGCATTTGGGGCCACACCAGGAAAAGCCTTATCTTGACTCACCATGACACCAGAAACATTATAGGCATGAGGATCAACACCAACATTCGATTTAGCGGGGACATTGCGTGAAAATACCGCAAATGGAGATACAGCCCGATTTTTAGAAACAGCCTTATCCCAGCCAAACATCCCCGGACGACCAATTTCCACTTGACCAATAGCAATTTTGCGCCCAGTCAAATTATAAGGAGCTTGGTGTAATTTAAGTGCATCAATACCATTAGCACCTAAAAAATTGGCAAGCTTCACCCCAGCAAAGACTGGTAAAGTCAAACAAGAAAAACCTAAACCCCAAAAAATTAACCAATTTCTATTCATAGCCGCTTGTTACTCCCTTCCCAAATCAAGATTTATCTTCTTCCTTCCTTCCTTCGTGTCCTTCGTACCTTCGTGGTTCATTAAATCTATATTCTTCCGGTAGTAAAGGACTAGGGAAGAGATAACAGAGAAAAGTTTTCTTGAAAATTTTAATTTTTGAATTAATTTTTAACAATTTCCCATATTTTGTTACGATGCTTACAGACGAAGACGCTTAAAAACCCACTAGCCATGACCCAAAATTCATCTCAAAAACCTATAGTTATTTCTCCTTCCATCCTATCAGCAGATTTTAGCCGTCTAGGTGACGATATTCGCGCCGTAGACAAAGCTGGAGCAGATTGGATTCACGTTGATGTAATGGACGGACGTTTTGTACCTAATATTACAATAGGTCCTCTGATTGTGGAGGCGATTCGTCCGATTACAACTAAGCCACTGGATGTCCACTTGATGATTGTGGAACCAGAAAAGTATGTAGAAGGTTTTGCTAAAGCTGGCGCTGATATTATTTCCATACACGCAGAACATAACGCATCTCCTCACTTACACCGCACTCTGGGACAAATCAGAGAACTCGGTAAGAAAGCTGGAGTTGTCCTCAATCCTGGTACACCTTTAGAGTTAATTGAATATGTTCTAGAATTGTGCGATTTAGTGCTAATTATGAGCGTTAACCCCGGTTTCGGTGGTCAAAGCTTCATTCCTAGTGTAGTTCCTAAAATCCGCAAATTGCGTCAAATGTGTGATGAACGCGGTTTAGATCCTTGGATTGAAGTTGACGGGGGACTAAAAGCTAATAATACTTGGCAAGTTTTGGAAGCAGGAGCTAATGCTATTGTAGCGGGTTCGGCTGTTTTCAATGCTCCTGATTATGCTGAGGCGATTACCAATATCCGTAACAGTAAGCGTCCGACTCCAGAATTAGCTGCTGTTTAATTTAATACTTGTGATTAATTGAAAGCTAGATCCTCGATTTCTTTGGGAAGTCGGGGATCTATTTTATTTTTGATAAAATTTGATGCACTCTGGAATTTGGTTTCAGGGTGATATTTGCGTAATTTTTCTTGGTTTACTGCAATATAAATATAAAATAATTTCAGTAATTTTGACGTATTGGTTATTTCTAATTGTGATTTAATGAGATTAGTTGAGTAGCTTAGTATAAAAATTGTTAAGGTGTCGAGATGGGGCAATTCTCAGACTGGATGATAGTTGGTGCTTTTACTCTTGGGTTTGGTATAACTGGTTCTCTGACGGGTAGAGTAGATGCAGGTTTGTTAGGAAGCACTACAGGAGCAATTATAGGGGCTTCTGTTGCCAGTAAATTACAAGATGATAAACAGCGTAATACATTAATTGAATTGGATAAGCTAAGGGAACTGGTAGCTACACAAGAGGAATTAATAAAGTTAAAGCAACAAGAGGTAATTCTAAAAACAAGGGTAGAAGCGTTACGAAAAGAGGAAGCAGCACTAGCAGCAGTTAGAGGACAATATCAGGAAAAAAGAGCAGAATTACAACAGGTTGATCAAAAATTAACTCCCCTCAAGCAGCAACAACAAGAACTAGAAAATCGCATTGCTGTAATTAATCAAAAAAACCCTGATTTATCTCATCTTGAACAACTGCAAGAACAGATTGAACAATTTAAACTTGAGAAAAGTGGGTTACAAGGCCAACTTAATGTGCTAACTTCTCAAGTTGAATCTTTAGAATCACAAAAGATAAATCTCAACGGTGTTGAAGCAGAATTAGCTGCTAAAAAAGTAGATTTAGATAGTCTAAGAACAAGAATTCAAGAACTGCAAACTCAATCTCAAGAAATAGAACATCGTGGGGCTGAATTAGAATTTGTCCGCACTACCTATGATGGAATTGTTAGTCAAAAACAAAATTTTGAAGAGAGAATTAATCAGTTAAAACCACAAATAGATAGGTTGGAATCTGAGAAACAACGCATTTTACAAACAATTCAAGACAATCAGAATGAGTATCATAAAGTTGAAGTATTACGACGTTCTCAGGTTGAATTTTTAGAATCACAAAAGATAAATATTAATAATATTGAATCAGAAATAGCTACTAAAAATGTAGATTTAGATAGTCTCACTACAAAAATTCAAGAACTGCAAACTCAATCTCAGCAACGCACATCTGAATTAGAATTTTTACGGATTACTTATGATGGAATTTTTAACCAAAAAGAAAGTTTTGAAGAAAGAGTTAATCAGTTAAGACCAGAAATAGACAGTTTAGAAACTGAAAAACAACGCATTTTACAAGCAATTCAAGAAAACCAGAATGAGTATCACAAAATTGAAGAATTGCGGCAAAAATTACACGAATTAAAAATTGCTATTAGAGATAAAAAATCGGAATTACGAGAACTGGAAAGAGAAATTGAGCATTTGCAGGGTATTAAAGCTGCTCTAGAAGAAAATAATGCTAAGTTGGGACAAAAAAAAGAAGAACTTCAAGAAGAAATTAGAAGATTCAAAGGAGAAATCACCGAAATAGAAAATAGTGCTAAATTAGCATTACAATCTCTGAGAGAAAAACTTTGGACTGAACTACCTAACAATAAATTACAACTAGAAGAAAAAGAATTTATAACGGGTTTTATTCATAGTATTAAATCTCAAGGATTAACTTTTTCTGAACGGGTAATTAACGCATTTCATACATCCTTAAAAGTCCAAGATATTTCTGCTTTAGTGATTTTAGCGGGAATTAGTGGGACTGGAAAAAGTGAACTTCCACAACGATATAGTCATTATATTGGAGCGCAATTATTAACATTAGCTGTACAACCACGCTGGGATTCTCCACAAGATTTACAAGGGTTTTATAACTATGTTGAGAAGAAGTTTAAACCCACTGATTTGATGAGGGGACTGTATCAATATAATAAAGATTCAGAAATGGAAGATAGAATTGTCATTGTGTTACTAGATGAAATGAATTTAGCTAGAGTTGAATATTATTTTAGTGAATTTTTGTCTAAGTTAGAAAGTCGTCGTAATCATGCAACTTATTTAGAGATTGATGTTGGTAGTTTACGTATAAATGAAAATGAACGTCGGTTACAAATTCCTAATGCTTTTTTGTTTGTGGGAACAATGAATGAAGATGAGACTACACAAACTCTATCAGATAAAGTATTAGATAGAGCAAATGTTTTGACTTTTGGTAAACCGCAAAATTTAAAATTACGTCAAGAAAATCAAATTATGAGTAGCAATAATCAACCTTCAGAATATTTACCATATTCTTATTTTAAAAGATGGATTATAGTCCCAGATCCTAATTCTGAAGTTGTCAAGAAAGTTAAATATTTCTTGAATGAAGCTAATGAAGTTATGGAAAAAATTGGTCATCCTTTTGCCCATCGTGTTTATCAAGCTATTACTCAATATGTGGTTAATTATCCCGGAGTAGATAATATTGATGCACCAGCTTTTAAGTTTGCGCTTGCTGATCAATTTGGACAAAAACTATTACCAAAACTGCGAGGTGTGATGGTTGATGAATCACAGCAAGAATTAGATGAACTCGAGAAAATTATTTCAGATATTGATGATAAACCATTAATTACAGCTTTTCAGAAAGCACGAAAAGGACATTATGGACAATTTAGTTGGCAAGGTTTAGTTTATGAGGATAAACAAGCATAATGAAAATTTATCCTAGCCTATTTGCTTATCTAAATCAATCTCCTTTAATATCAGATATTCCTCAATTACAAGCTAGTCAACGTCCGATCATTGTTCTAGAATCAGAGGAAATTCTATCAGAAACATCTTGCTTAATTCCTATTACTGATAGAGTTTATGAAATTGGATTTCCTTATTTGCAACCTACTGATTTACAACATCATAATTTTGAGTTACAGTCTGGATTAACTTTAGATATTTCTGGAAAGTCTTATATCTTGCAGATTAGTGATGAAATATTAGATTTAGAGACTATTAAGGAAGAAGCAGAAATACAGGAATTAGAAAATAGATTGGGTGAACGTTTAGATAAAACAACGGCTAACTTAATTCGGTTATTTATTGGAATGTTTACAGATATATTTAGTCATCAAAAAACAGTAAATACCAATATCATATTAATTGAATTACCAGAAAAATTAGAATTAGTAAATATTGAAGATGCAAACTTACCGATTATAATTAGTTTAGATAAAAGATACCAATTGCGGCGAAAACTAGAAGCAATTAGTGATAAATTACGTCATCAACTCAGAAGACAAGCAGAATCAATGTCTGTGGGTAAAATTCAAGAAATGGATAGTTATTGTTTGCGCGATTATGTCCGCAGACCAGGTTTAACTGCTGTGGAAAAAGCAGGTTCAAAGCAGCAGTTGATGGGTATCCAACGCTATCAAGATTTTAATACACCTGAGAATAAATTTCTAGTTTATTTTAGTCAAATTTTACATTTGAATTGTTTTCAATATGAGAGAAGTGGAGCAAGTCAATTTAGAGAGACAATTAGAAAAATCAGATTAGTAATTGATTTATTTAAACAACAACGGATAGTAAAAACTATTCAAGATAGAAGCTATAAATTTACTCAGCCAAATTATGTTTTACAACAAAATCCTATATATAGAAGTTTTTATGAAGCTTATTTAGAATATTTGCGAAAGAAAAATGAAAAGGAGAAGTTATGGACTTTCAGAAATGCGTTGTTAGCTGACAGTGTTTATATTTATTTAACAGCATCATTGCTGAAGTTTCAGGGAATAGATGTAGATGCTAATTTAGCTATTAATGGTAGTTTAACTCCCGATAAAGGATGTTACCTTAATAAAGATCAGAATATTATAGTTAAGGTATTTCTAAAAAATCAAGTTTATGTATTTAGTTTAAAGAAACCACCTAAAACAATGATGTTTGATTGGGTATTAACTTTAGAAATTCACAATTTATATTCTCTGGAGTTAAAAACAAAAAAATTAGTTTTTCCCATTTGGGTGTTTTGGTATCGTCCCAATGATGATGTTATTTCTCAGATGAAAATATATTTACATAAATTAAGTAAGAATCATATTTTTGGACAAGGAATAGTATTTTATTTACAAAATCAAAGTCAAGAATTGATAACTGAAGAATTACCTTTTGTGAAATTATCTGAAAATTTCACAGAACAAGGATTTTCTAGCACTGTTGAAATGATGACAAATTTAATTAAAAAAGTAGTGGATTTATCGGTATGAATGAACAAGAATTTTGGCAGAAATTACAACAATTAATATATCAATCTGGTGAAATTTCTGAAACTACCCAAGCGCAATGGGAGAAATTAGTAGAAATTCATGATTCTCCATCATTACCTACACAATTAATTATAGAAACTGTTTGTAATGGTGCAGTGTATTTAAACGAGCGATCGCATTTAAACTTTCCTGCAATTACTCCTCATATTTCTATCAGTGGAAATCAACAAATAGCATTAGAAATGGCACTTTCAAATAGTCCTATTTCTTTAATTTGTGGTTCAGCAGCTACAGGAAAAACTCGCATTGTAAATAATCTTGCTCATGCAGCTATCAACCATTCTCATAGAGTGCTAATTTTAACTCATCACACTGCATCCTTAGCAGCTTATCGCAACTTAACAACTTATCCATTTTTACTATCTCAAGAGCAAGATTATCATCAATGGATAATTAATCAATTGCGTTCTCAACATTTAGCACAACCGCAGATGGATTATTTACCATTACATCTGCTACCAGATGCAGAATTAGCAAAACTGCGAACTCCAGCAAAACTAGAAAAATGGTTGCCAATTATTGAAGATAATTCATATCAACAATTAACAGAACTATTAAAACCTGAATATCCTCACTTACGACAACCACGCATTCAACTATTAGCTTATCGTCTCAAACAGTTAGCACCATTATTACAACAACAATTAAAATTGAGTCAAATTTATAATAATCTTTCAGAACAGGGAATTAAAGAAATTGCTGATCAACTCATGGAGAATCCGCAAATCCCTATTGTGGGAACTGTTGAGGAATTTATGCACCCCAAAAATCAACTCTTATGGCAAACAAACTTTGATTTAATTATTATAGAAGAAGCACAATATCTTACCTGGATAGAATTAATACTATTATCGGGATTATGTCAAAAGCTGGTTTTGTTTGGTGAAGAAATATCAAAATATTATCCTAACTCTAACAAAACAAATTTGTTTTTTGCTAATTTATTTGACTGTTTTAAATGGTTAAAACAGCATTTATTTCCAACTTATGTTTATCAATTAAAAGAACAATTTAGACTACATCAAGAAATAGCTAAACTTGTTTATCCTGGCATTTCTAATGATTCAATTCAAACTCAATCCTTAAATATTAATTCTTATCTTCCTGAAACTCCAAAAAGATTAGTGTGGCAAGATGTACCTCATGAAAATGCAGGAGAGCAAATTATTAAATTTATTCAAAGTTTGAATACAGAAATAAGTTATCAAATCGGAATTATTACATTTTCGATGCAAGAGCGAGATTACCTGAAAGATAATTTATCCAAAGACTATGATAAAATATTTATTGATATAGCAACAGAATGGACTGGAAGTGAACGAGAAATAATCATTGTCAATTGTTCAGATCATCCTGAAAATATTCCGGTTGAATATATCAACACAGCACTAACAAGAGCAAAAGATTATTTGTTCTTATTTGGTGATTATGACTTATGGAAAAAACATAATTCCCCAATTCAATCATTATTATATCAACGAGAATTATACAAAGAACGTTTAGTTATTATATAAATAAAAATCATGAAATTACAAATTCAACTATCAGGAAAATTTCATAGTTTACTATTAACTGGTACAGATAAAATATCTGTATCTTTAGGTGATTTAATGAGAGAAGTGCAAGCTGTAGCTACTCAAAACCGCAGAAGAACACCGCAATTATTACGTCAATCTTTTGGCTTAGATTTCATCCCAGAATCAGTGTTAATTAACTTGTGTAAACAAGCAAATGATCTTACTAAAGAAAGTGAACTTTATCAAGTACCAGTTCTGAAATTATTACAACCTATTGAATCACAATTAAATAACCAAGCTGTTAACACATATTCTTATCAATTTACATCTAAAGAAGCTAATTTGCAACTGACAGCAGATGATCCACAAATTCCCATTTTTATTAGTAATATTTCCGAACAACCAGGAATTTATAACCTGACTATAGAAAAACCTAATTATCCTGGTTTAGATCATGATTATGTTCAAACAATATGGAATGATAGTAGAGACTATTGGCAAAATTTACCCAACGCTGATTTCTAGTTATATTATTGAAGATGAAGAACTAACAGAATTAATTTGTCAAAAATCATTACAACTACCCCAAAGAGTTTGGATATTAACAGACTTGAGAAATGAAGTTTTAGATCGCATTGATGAGCAAATATCAGATAATGTATCTATATCAGAACAATACCAAATCACAGATGAGCGCAAAAAGACTTGTTTAAAAATGCTCCTAAATGCAAATATTCCTATTCGTAGCGGTGGTTTTCATTTGAAAACTTATATTTCTGAACAGTACGCTTATTTAGGTTCTTGTAATCTTACTCGCGGAAGTTTAGATTTTAATAAAGAAGCTGGAATAGTTTTTATTAACAATTCACAACATCAATCATTAATTAATTTATTTCAGCAATTTTGGCAAAAATGCAGCAAAGATGAAGTTATACCTGATAGTAATAATGATGGTTTTCGTTTACGTTCTCTTTTTCATAATAGTCAAGATAAATATACCAACTATCCTAATTTTTTGACATCATCACAATATCAAAGAGATTTAATAGAACAACTGAGAAATTTTAAAGGAGAGGTAAAAATTTACAGTCGCAGTTTTCAACCTTCAGCAGAGATAGCAAATTATTTGCGTTTGTTAAATACAAACATTTTTATTGATTCGAGTATATCAGTTATAAATCAAAACTTTAATATTCAGAAAATTAAGTATCTTCATGCTAAGATCACTATTTTAGGCAATCAAATAGCGTATATCGGGGGAATTAATTTTAATTTTGGTGATTCATATTCCCATGATTTAATGTATAAAACCACCGATACAAAGGAAATTAATCAAATAATTAGTAAACTAACATCATTACATTTATAACCTATGACTAGATTATTCAATTTGGAATCTTATATTGATGCTTGTCAATATGCTCGCGTATTTCAAGATTCATCTTATCAGTTAGTTTCTCAAACTAGAGAAACATACAAATTTTTATTAGATAAATATGCTGAACATCGTTATTTATTACCACCAATTATTAATAATCATCATTCATCACAGTTAACTATTAATCCCAGTAAATTAGATTATCTATCAATGGGAACTGAACTAACTCAGGGAGAAAAACCGCGTTTATTTATTATCAGTGATACATTAGATTTAATGACGCTGAGTACAAGTAATATTTTAGGACGTAGAGACGGTTATCTGTACAGCAGTGCTTATTATTATTGGAATTATTACACAGAAATTAATCAACATCTAATCACAAAACCATTAGTATTTATTAATTTAGATAATTTTGGTATTTTGACTTTAATTCCTATCAAGTTGATACAACCAGAAAATAGTCATTATAAAATTCCCATTCTCGATACTAGAAATAAGATACATCTCGATCATAGTTATGATTGTATAGGAACATATACAAAGATTTGTAATAGTGTAGCTGGAATTTTATTAAATCAATTTTCATCATTGTCTATAAATAATGAAACTGTTGAACATTTATCTGGTTATTTACAGAAGATTAACTTTTTTCAGCTTATTCAGTCTTACGTAAATCAAGAATCTGTAAATTTGATTATTGAAATAAACAACAATAATCAGATTTTTTGTAAGCAAGTTACTATATCAATATCAGAAATTGCTAATATTTTATGTCAGCACATTAACTTTGACGATATCAATCAACTAGAAAATCAATATCCTCAATATCAGTTTATATTAGTTAGTCAATATAATATTTTTGAGAAAATTAAAACATATTTACCAAATTTCATTTGTCCTCATCCTAGTTATCAACAATTTCCCGAAATATGGACAGAAAAAAATCATCTAAACTTTCCTTTATTTGCAATTTATTTAGATGAGATTAAATTTGCGGTTGCTATTTATGGTAAGAAAGAATGGATTAAATTATCTGATGAAAAAGATGCTATTTCTTACGAAGGTAAACCTACAGTTTTAATAGGGAGTATTCCCAGTTTAAAACAAGATTTTGTCCGTATTCCCCAGGGCAGAAGCAGTGCTAATTTACCTATTAGAGTTAATGCTCATGATTACTGTATAAATGGTATTCCGCAAGATTACAAAATTGAAATTGAGAACTATCAAGGAACAGAGGAAATTCGTGTTCAGATTCAGTTTAATTTACAACCTGGTTCTTTTCCAGAACTCAAAGTTAGAGATTTAGAAAATAAGTATAAAATCAAGACTAGCTTCGTCAATACAGAACAGACAAATGATAGCACTCAGAAATATTATAGTCATATTTTACCTGAACAAATTACAGCAAATCGTCAGCAAAGATCATTGTCTCAGATTGAAAGATTAAAAAGACGTAATGATTTTCAAGACTTTATAAATGATTTAAACCATATTTCTAGTACATTAGATAAAATCAGTAAACAGGGTTATACGAGAAATAACTATAATTCTCTAAATCAAAATATTAACAATGCTAAAAACAAAATTAACCAACAACCAGATTTACTACAGTTTATAGATATTTCCTCAATTGATATAGTGGTTATTGAACTAATAGCAACCTTAAATCAAGCAAATCTTTCTAGGTTAGTTGATATTGTATATAATACACTAACTTCTAATCAGCCTTTAAACACAGATAAAAAAGATTTGTTGGTGTATACAATCATGTTCACTGGTAAATTATATCGTTTTTCTGAATATCTATTATCAGACAGATTATTCTTTCAATTACAATTACAGTTTAATAATGCTATTAATATTAGAGGTAATCTATCAAATGAATATCTACAATGTTTAGCTAGAATAGCAGAAAATGCAGAATCACAACGTCAATATTTCAGTTTATTTGACTCTCAATATAATTTAGAAATTAGTCAATATCTATGGGGATATGGCAATATTCTACTTTGGTATTATGATTTTAATTCATCAGAATTATTTCTAGATTATCAACACCATTTCACAAAAATAATGAATTACTTACTATCTAAATATTATACTAGATTTTCTGATATTTATAAAAAATTTGCCTTCCTATCTCTAATTTATCTCCTAACTTTTCGCGCTCATGACTCTAAATTTTGTTGTAAAGATTCCCAAGAATTTCAATTAGCAAATAAAGTTATTGAACATTTCCAGCACGATAGAATCATGCTAAATACAGTTAGTAGAGAAAAACCTTTAAATCAGTATTTTCAAGAAATGATTGAAGGTACTTCCACCGCAAATGAAATAGAAAATCTTCTCCAAGTTCCTCTATAATCTAAAGACTATCATAATAGCAAATATATCACTTTTCAGCTAAAGTCCGTAGGGTAGGTTAAGCGCATTTATGCTAAAATGCCATTACTGTACTCTGTAAGGAGTTTTCTGTATGGCTAACGTTACTTACGATGAAATTTTTGGAGCAGTCCTGTAATTTGGTAATCGCTAATGCTAACTCTTCTAGTATAAGTGGCGATCGCAAATCGCTCTATAGAAATCGCTAACTTATCATTTTTCTTTGTTTTATTCCTTTGCAAAATCAGTTAAGATGAATCTGATCACTCTAGGTAAATGACTATGAGATGGGAAGAAGTTTGTGAAAATAAACAATTACAAGATTTACCCTTCAAGATTGAATTGAATAAATGGGGGCAAATCATCATGAGTCCTGTAAAGATTAAACACTCATTTTATCAAGGAAGAATCCAACGTCTATTAGAATCTTTATTGAAAACTGGTGAAGTCATGCCAGAATGTGCAATTAATACATCAGATGGAGTTAAAGTTGCTGATGTAGTTTGGTGTTCAGACCAAAGATTTGATCAAATTCAAGATGAAATATCAGCTTCTATAGCCCCAGAAATTTGTATAGAAGTTAAATCCACTGGTAATACCTTTGAGGAAATGGAATTTAAGAAAAAATTATATTTAGAATCTCAAGCCATTGAAGTATGGTTATGTAATGAACAAGGTCAAATAAAATTCTATAATGAACAAGGTGGACTATCACAATCTTTGTTAGTTCCTGACTTTCCTAACCAAATTAAACGATAATTTCACTAGAAGTTATCGGTATAGTTCCAAAAAAACATAGTTAGAGATAACCCTTAAATATGACAACCAGCGAAACTATAAACCAGGTGGACTACCTCCGTATCAGTTTAATTGATCGCTGCAATTTCCGTTGTCAATACTGTATGCCAGCAGGTGCAGAACTTGACTATATCGTCAAACAGCAATTATTAACTGATAAAGAACTGCTTACCCTCATTCAAGAAGTCTTTATCCCTGTTGGTTTTACCCGCTTTCGCTTAACCGGTGGTGAACCCTTACTTCGTCCTCATGTAGTTGATTTAGTCGAAAAAATTGCTCATCTTCCCGAAACTCAAGATTTAGCAATGACTACAAACGGGTTTTTACTTGCTCCCATTGCCCAAAATCTCTATGATGCAGGTTTAACAAGAATTAATATAAGTTTAGATTCTCTAGATCCACATATATTTGAAGAAATAATCGGTAATAATGGACGTGGACGCTGGCAACAAGTATGGCAAGGAATCCAGTCTGCTTATGAAGTAGGATTCAGCCCATTAAAATTAAATGTAGTCGTAATTCCTGGCGTTAATGACCATGAAATCTTAGATTT
Source organism: Dolichospermum sp. ST_sed8 (assembly GCA_028658405.1). GTDB lineage: Bacteria > Cyanobacteriota > Cyanobacteriia > Cyanobacteriales > Nostocaceae > Dolichospermum. Next base: position 21,156 of record JAKOGY010000011.1, read on the forward strand.
GGCTGCTTTAACAATTGATAAACAATGGCACGTCCGATTTATTGAATTTATGCCCATTGGTAACGGAGACTTATTTAGCGATCGCGGTTGGATATCTTCAGCGGATTTACGTCAATCTATCCGTGAGCGTTGGGGCTTAACAGAATCCCAAATTCGTGGTAACGGACCTGCCGATGTATTTCAAATTCCTGGGGCTAAAGGAACAATAGGATTTATTAGCCAAATGTCAGAATGTTTTTGCGATCGCTGTAATCGGATGCGTCTGAGCGCAGATGGTTGGCTACGTCCCTGCTTATTAAACGAAACAGGTCAAATTGACTTAAAAACCGCTTTACGGGCTGGCATGAGTACAAATGAATTGCAAGCAGAAGTCAGAAAAATTTTAAATATTAAATCAGAAATAAACTTTAAGCAACGCGACTCTGGTACTGTCGGCACATACACCCGTACTATGTCGCAGATTGGTGGTTAGTCATTGGTTATTGGTCATTAGTCATTAGAGGATTCCACAAAAAGATAACCAAATCTTGTGGGATGGGCATCTGGTCCCTCCTGATATTATTAGTAAAATGCCTGCATCACAAGAAAATTTGGGATATTTTTTTATTTGTAAGTTTCTTAGTCATTAGTTAGTTGTTGGTTGTCAGTTGTCAGTTGTCTAATAAGCACTGACCACTGACCACTGACCATTGACTACTACGCTTGACGTGAGTAGTATTCCACCACGAGTAGTTCATTAACTTGTAATGCTACCCATTCCCGTTCAATTACACTATTGACCTTACCAGACAACTTAGTTTTATCAAACTCTAGATGACTAGGAAGGTTAGCTAAACCAGGATATTGCAAATTAGCTTCCACCAACTTCTTAGAAGCTTCTCTGTTTCTCACAGCAACTTCTTCACCAGGACGACATTGATAGCTGGCAATATCTACAACGCGGCCATTAACAGTCAAGTGACCGTGATTCACCAATTGACGGGCGGCTGGGATTGTAGGAGCCATACCCATCCGAAAAACGGTATTATCCAGGCGCATTTCTAACAATTGCAGTAACACCTGTCCGGTAGAACCAGCAACTCGTCTGGCTTTACGAACATAGCGGAGCATTTGTTTTTCGGTTAAACCGTAGTTCATGCGGAGTTTTTGCTTTTCCTCTAGACGGATAGCATACTCAGAGCGCTTTTTACGGTTTTGTCCATGCTGTCCTGGGGGATAAGCACGTCTAGCACTCTTTCGAGTTAAACCTGGTAATTCGCCTAAACGACGGACAATTCTGAGGCGGGGTCCTCTATATCGGGACATGAGTTTCCTTAATTTAATCCTTCTAAAATTTTATTCAGACCTACCATTATGGCATAGTTCCCAAAAGTATAGACATTTATAGCTAAATTGTCTTCTATTTACCATTAATATTCAGATCAATCAATCCGTTAAATTCACCAATTTTCGGTAAATTTCTGGTGATTGCACCATGGGAGAAGATTGGCAGCAGATTCTACGGTAGCATAACCTTGGTTGAATCGAAAACGGTTATGTTAAAAAGCGAAAAAAAAATGAGTAACTTTGGGAACAAAAAAACCAATTATTCCTTCAGGAAATTTACAGCACCATTTATAACCATAGGTGGATTACTAACCAGTAGTTTACCTACTATGGCTGTTACCGATTCATATCGGAATGACTATCGAGTTTGTGCTGCTCAACTATTGAGCGTGGGTGTCAGCAAAAATCAAGCATCTCAAGGTTGTGCCTCTGCACTGAGACCACGAGAGTTATCCTCGTGTGTAACAAAAATTCATAAGCTTACACAAAACACACCTGTAGATGCCATTTCTTCCTGTCGGCAAGCTCGCCGTCCAGAGGATTTAGCAACCTGTGTCGTTAGCATTAGTAAGAGTTATCAGGGTTCTGAAAATTCAGCTACTTTAACATCCTGTAGTCGCAGTTTGTTACCAGTAACCTTTGCTGAATGTGTAGTTGGTTTACGTCGGGAAATTGATTTGAGTCCTACTCAGGCATTAGATACTTGTATTGATGTCAGTGAAGGATCTAGCGGTTCTGGCGCGGTGTCTACAAAGCCATTGGGTGTTAACCCCAAGTAAGAGACTCTCGCCTTGCCCCTCAATTTCCATGATTAAATAGATTCATAACTGTAGGGTTGGTAAATATGCCACCCTACCCCACATAAAAATTGTGTTTTCTATTCATCTTTATTACCAACAACCATTTGTAAGATCATGGGTACTCCTCCCTCGTGGTGATATTTATCCCCCCAAGCCCTAATGATTTCGTCTAATTCCTCCATTGCTCGATCAATCTGATCCGTTGGAATATCCAGTTCTTCCACAGCCCGCATCGTGTTTGGTTTACGCTCTGCCCAATATTTCATCATGCGGAAATACCGAGCCGTATCTTCCACCATCGTGTAGGTGCGTTCTTGATCATCAGCAGGAGCATAGAATGGACGAGTAAGAGCATAAAAGGGCATTCCCCACGGACAATCAATGCGTGTTACCGTTCCTGAATACAGTAGACGGCGCTTGATATGTTCTGCTAATGCTTCACTCAAGGGCATTTGATGCTCAGGGGGTAGTTCTTCCTGCGATCGCTTATGGAGAAACTCAATTAACTCCATAAATTCAAATGAGGTGACTAACTTGGCATCAGGAAGATGTTCAGGGAGCTTTTGCTCAATTTGTTTTTTCTCTTCACTGGTTAGATTCGTACCGGGAACACGGGATCTTCCTGGTATCCAAGGATATTTTTCCATCCAGACATAGGGAAGTTGGATCAGATAGCGAGGTTCTTGAGAACCCAGCATTTTGAGAAGTTTGCCCTCAGTTAAAGCAAGTCTGACTTCTTCAACAATGATTTTAACTCGTTTTGGCTCAAGGTGATGTAAATGTCCAGTCATCCGCAGGTTTTGCCCCTGCTCCAGATAGGTCATATAAATTGCACACTTGGCTGCTGTTGCGGCTGCATCTAAAAATGCTCCATGCCTGTGGCCACTGGTACGCATGGCACTGAAGGCCAGATAAAGCATGATCTGATCCATCGCACTAGGGCCAAGACGCTTGATCAGATCGATGTCGTTGGTCATATTCTACAGACGGATAAATGGCTTGTTTACAAGTGTGATATTCAAATCAAACTACGAATTATACACCCAGTTGGATACAAATATTTTAAATCTAAATTTCAACCTAAAATTACTGTTTGACTCGGGAATTTTTAGGTGGTAAATGTTGGGGGTGTAAATTGGCAGTTTCTCGCGTCTGACTAACTAACCCCCTCCCCTGGTATGACTCGAAGACTTTAAGATACCCAGGGTGTTGGGATGCAGGAGTATAGGGTAAAACGGAGGAACGTTAGATGATTTGTATTTTGTATCTAAGAAACCATTATAACTTCCTATTTCTGAAATATCCATACATTTTTCAAATAATTTTTCGGTAATGGGTAATTGGTAATGGGTAATGGGTAATTGGTAATGGGTAATGGGTAATTGGTAATGGGTAATGGGTAATGGGTAATGGGTAATTGGTAATTGGCAATTCTTCTTCCTCCTGACTCGGTGACTCGGTGACTCAGTGACTACTGACTACTGACTACTGACTCTGTGACTCCTATTTAGATGGTTGTGGCTGATTGGGTGTTTTTTTCCAGGTAATACTTGCTGTACCAATAGTCACTAAGATAACTCCTATGACTTGGACAATATCTAGGGATTCTTGGAGCATTATACCGGCGAAAATCACGGTTAAAATGGGGACTGTAGCTCCAATCAAAGATGAGTAGGGAGAGCCTAGTTTACGAATACCAAAATTATTGAATAAGTAACCGCATAAAGTCAGAACACCTAGTATAAAAGCACTTAATACCAGTTCGAGTCCATTAGATGAGTTAATTGCTAAAGCTAAATTACTGGGTAAAGGGATAATTAAGCAAATAAAACTTAATAACAACATGGTAGTGAAGTTAATTAAAGTCAAAGATACCGGATGTAATTTGAGTTTAGTGGCGCATATCCTCGTAAGAACGACGTACATTGCAAATGCTACCCCAGAGAAAATAGCTGTAATGCTTCCTAATGAGGTATTATTCACCCCTATAGACTGATTAGCTAAAATCAACAGTTCACCACAAAAAATTGCCGCCATTGCCCCAATAATCAGTACATTAGGACGTTCTTGAAATAGAAACCACGACAGAAACACACTCATAACTGGATAGATAAAGAAGAGGGCGATCGCCATTCCTGTTGTAACTTCACCAATAGCAATATAAATAAGTACCTGTGATAAGAATAACAAGCAACCGCTAATTATTGATAAAAATAAAGCCTGTTTACTTTTCTGCTGAATAGGGGTTGCATTTGCTCGTAATGAAGTAAATAAATTTTCTAGCTCTTGCCAAATAAGAGGATGTAATATGGGCGATAAAAGTAACATTAATGGCACAACCACTAATAAACGTAGCATCAAAATCAAGAAAATATTACCCAATGTAGGTAAGATTAGCTGCTGTGTTGGTAATCCTCCCAAGGAATTAGAAGCTGTAAAGAAAATCGCTTTAATGGCTACGTTGTAAAGAGACGAAACCACTGTAGACAAAGAGATCAAAAGAAAACCTATCTGTAATTCTGACCAGTTAGGAGATGTGCGGGATCTTTGTTGTCTGGGTGTTGTTTGTTCTCTAGAAGTAGTTTGTTGTCTGGGTGTTGTTTGTTGTCTGGGTGTCGTTTGTTCTCTGGGAGTTGTTTGTTGTTTGGATGTTGTTTCCCGTCTTAATTTTGGTGTTGGTGGTCGTCCTGTTGGTAAATTAGGAGTTAAAACAGAACGTGGTTCAGATGGGGTATCTCCCAGGGATGGTGCTGTTAATACTTTAGAAGTCAAAACAGCAGTCGGTTCAAGGTTTTTGTCTTCCTGTGATGTATCTGGATTTACGAAAGAACTAGATTCAGGGCTTTTATCTTCCGGTATCGCTGTTGGTAAATCTGGATTTACGAAAGAACTAGATTCAGGATTTTTATCTTCCGGTATCGCTGTTGGTAAATCTGGATTTACAAAAGAATTAGGTTCAGGGCTTTTGTTTGTTGGGGAAGATAATATAACCGCATTAGCTGCTGATGTAGAATCACCGTGTGGTAATTCATGGGGAATCAAAGTAACTGGTTCAACAATCATTCTTTGTGAGGATTTTTCCCCATTCCCATTTTGATAAGGTATAGCTTCACCACGTGGGCTATTAGGTAGTTGTAAAACAGTGAGTGCGCCTCCTGTTACTGCCTTGACAGAATTAGTGTCTCGATTTTTTTCTACTTCACCTCGCAGACGATTCACAAATTCTGCTAATATTACCTCCCCTTGCTGTTGTTGGCTATACATCCGTGACAACTGTTGAGAAAGATCACCTTGATAGTTTTTGAGTTCTTGTAATAGTGAACTAAAGGCAATAGTGACGGTATCATCCAGACTGTCTAGCATATTATTGACATTCTGTTCGATTTCATTAACTGCATTATTACCTAATTGAGTATTTTGAAGCGCAGCTTGATCAGAGGGGTTATGCTCTACAGATTGAGTAGCTAAAGTTTTTAGTGACGATTGTAATTGAGAAGATATATGTTTGGCTAAAACTTCTGCTAATTGACGGATTAACACCTGCTGCTCAGTGATTTGTCGTGATTGTTGTAAATGCTCTTTTTCCTCAAGTAACTTGTGAATATCGTTAGATAATCGGGTTTTTTCAGTTTCTAGCCGTTTTACGTCTTCCTGCAACGACCTCAGCACATTTTGCTGAAGATTTTCTAAATCCTCAACTACATCCCATAGAGCATTTTCGGCGGCTCTGGATAGCTCACCTCTAATGCGTGGGTTTTCTGGTCGTTTCTCAAATCGCCCCATCAGTTTCTAGCCTCTAACACCTTGATGATTAAGTTGCTGCCCCGGATACCAAATCAAAACTTGTATTAAGTTTCTTTGAGAAAACATCGGAAACTGCACAATTTCACGGAACTTATAAATTTAATTAACTTATACAAGATTAGTCCCTATCATTTTTTAGAGAATGATAGTTATAAAAGTCTTACATATTAAATACCTAACTACAAGCATCAAATCAGTGCGGAATGTGTCTTGCTTGATAGTTGACATTATAATTAGAGACTATCAAATTATGTCTCTCCTAATAAATCATTGTAATTAATGAGTCGAAATTATGCAAAAATCCTCTCTGCGGGGAGAAAATATTGTAAACCTCGGAAATTTAGTGCCAAAAAGTTGCCATAATCTTGAAAATAGCGGCACTGAGGGCGGCACTGATAGGGACTGTTATTAACCAGGCGGCGGCGATATTTTGGATAGTGGAAAATTTTATTGATTTAATATTTTGTTGTACCAGTCCAATACCCACAACTCCACCGACAAGGGCGTGGGAGGTGGAAACGGGTAAACCCAAACGGGAAGCCAGTAAGATTGTGACGGCTGTGGCCAGTTCGGCACAAAATCCGCTGCTAGGTTCTAAGGAAATAATATTTTCGCCAATAGTAGCAATAACTTTTTTACCCCAAACGGCTAAACCTGCCACAATTCCCACAGCGCCGAGAACTAAAATCCACAAGGGTATGGTGAGTTGATGACTGGGGACTGCACCATGTTGATTGATGTAGGAAATTACTGCTAGGGGAGCGATCGCATTACCAACATCATTAGAACCGTGAGCAAAAGCAACAAAGCAAGCACTCAGAACTTGAAATTTAGCAAATAAACCTTGAATTTTCGGTTCAATTTGACTATCTGCTAATTGTCGCCAACTGATCAGAGTCAGGCTAATTACAGCTATCCCACCCGTAAATAAGGTAATGTCGTGAGGCGGAATATTAAATCCCCGTTCTCGTAAAAACAGGCTTAGGGGTTGAGTGAGTGTGGGGAGAATAATAATGCCAAATACACTCAATAGCATTGTACTTAACCAGGGAATCCATTCCTGTAACTGGTTTAGAGGATGGGGTTGGTTAAAAATCCAGTGTTGAATTAGACTATAAAACCCAGCGGCGATCGCTCCACTAATTATTGGTGTTAAAATCCAGCCAATAGTAATTAAACCAATGGATGACCAATCTATTGCCCCTACTCCTAATGCTACCCAACTAAAGCCAGCGATCGCTCCCACAATGGCATGAGACGAAGATACGGGTAAACCCCTAGCTGTGGCAATTTGTAGCCATACCCCACCGCTGATGAGTACCGCTATCATCCCCATGACTAAAGTTTGTGGTGTCGTAGCGAATAAGGCAGGATTAACGATTTTTGTGCTAAGAGTAGACGTTACCTCTTGTCCAAACAAGACAGCCCCAAGGAACTCTAACACCCCAGCAATAATGATTGCTTGTTTAAGGGTGATAGCCTTAGAACCCACAGAAGTTCCCATGGCATTAGCAACATCATTTGCACCCAAATTCCAGGCAACGTAGAAGGCTAAAAAGGCGACTATCGCGGTTTGTATTTCCATAAAACAAATCATTCACACCTATTAACAGGTGAAAATTGTGATGAATGATTTATATTTTCCCTGTTTTTGGCTGTTAGAATTCGAGCGAGTTAGGAAACTCGACAAAATAGTTAACAGAACTTAATTTTATCGGAAAATCGGGTGAAAATCTCGAACAATAATTACTGGGATTTTACTCACAAAACCGTGAGGACAAGCTTGAGAAACTTGATCTATCTATCACTTCAGCTAAATGTCTCTTCTCAAATCCCAACTGATAGCTTTTAACCATATTCCCCAAGGACAACTCCGAGTCATAGATGTTGCTTGTGGTAATGGATAAACACTAAAGTTAATGAGAGAAACTTGATCTAAAGTGATGAGTTGACAAATCCAAACCAAAGTTCTTTTTTTCCTTGATTCCGGTGATTATTCCCACCTATTAATACCCAAACATTGAACCATAAAAGCGATGACGAAGGGCGAGGTTAGTACGTGTATTAGTGATTTACTCACCAATACACGCCAAGGTTTGAGTAATTACCGGATGTTTTGATGAAATATTTGGTAAGTTTTCGAGTTTCGAGAGATGAAGTGCCGTAACTGTCTATGTTTTTAGCAGAGAAATTGAAATACTGATAGCTTGCGTAGTGATGCAGGAGCTATACTACTGAGGATAGATATAGTGATGTAACTGTGTATATCTGGTATCAGTCAAAGGAAAATTTTGAACAAGCGAATCAAACAAGTGTAGTGCTGTAACTGTCTATATCGTCTCAATTCAAGAAGCATTATGCAGGATACGAAAGATCCAATAATCCGGTAATATCATCTCGCTCGTTGCAGGTCTTATCCTCCAACTATTAAATAACAGAACCGACATTGCCAAGTTATCCATCCAAGCCTCTGCGACCACTACCTCGATGAGGATTGGGTTTTTCAGGTTGATTGGGGCTAGGTTTGGAGTTATCAGCGAGGTTGAACCTCTGGTTTACCAAAGGTGAAAGCTGAGAATCCGACTTAGCCATTGATAAAGGGGAAAAATGAGTCTGTACTGCTTCGCAGTTGAAAGCTAAGGAGCCACATACCAGACTCGATACTAAAAGTGAAATGGCAGCACGCATAGTAGATGTCTATTTTAGAACTCTCTACTTCACTAATACTTAACTTTTATATGTCTATCCGGAAAATTCGCAAAAAAGTATTGTATTTTACTGAATAAAAGTTCATTTTATACTTCCTCAAGATGCTCAACAAGTAACCAATTTCCAGACAAATTTGGCCGCCCCCAAATCTTGAGCATTTTTTCTGGGGGAAAAGCTTGTAGTGCTTGATCTATATCCGATTTAAGCGTCACAAGTTGCCAATTTGTCGTAGTTAAATTGGTGTTTTCTGTAATATTAAATTGGTAGTTTTGCCAATCCAGGCGTTGGAATTTGCCTGTAAAGTTGCTGAGGTTTAATTTATTATCTAATCTCGGCGAAATACAAGGACAATTCCCATCAGCAGGATAAGCTTCTGGGTGGTCTAAATAATAAGTTTGCCAGTACAACCAATCGGGATGATTAGTTAATAAGTTAAACAAGGGAACAATTACGCCAGGTGCATAGTCGTCTGTCAATAATGCAGCCTGCAAACTCTTCACTGGTAAATCCCTGGGCTGACATTTTAGCACAATACAAAGACTTGCTGCCATACCTGCCGCTTGTCCGATTCCCATGACTACTGGTTGGAGTCTAGTGGCCCCGTTAGCGATGTGAGAAACGGAAATGTTCTTTTCGCAAACCAGTAAACCATCTGTACTTGCAGGAATCAGAGCGCGATAAGGGATAGTGAAGGGTGTTCCTGTCCATCTTCCACCCCAACGAATAGATTTAGGTTGCAGCGAAAACTCAACACCGGGATAATGATGATCGTTGGCATAGTTGCCGACAGCGATCGCATCAGGAAATGGTAATGCGGTTTTACTATTTGCTAAAGGCAAGATATCCTGTTCACAAACGGTTGTTAAGCCCACTAAACGGCGACTTTCCCGATAATAGGGATGGAGGGCAAAAGCGGAGTTAGCACTGGGGAAAAGGTTTTCTGCTAGTCCGTAACGCCTACCCAACTCCGTTTGGATGAAGTGGGCAAAATTTTGACTGTGCCAAAAACATTCTTGCACAAATTCGCGCTTTTTTACATCCGCATCTCGCAACCGATTGGCATTTTGGCAGTAATCGTTGCCCGCAATAGGCCAATTAATCATAAATTGATTTGCTGGTAAGCGTCCGTAGTTCAAAAACTTTTCTGCACCATAGTTATCCCAAGCTCCTGTAAACTGAGATGGATCGTAGTTAGGTGCGGGGGGAATTACTGGAGCAATATTTTCTCCATAATCTTCCATGACTACTACCCAAGTTGGTGCTTGGACTGGATAGGTTTGGGTAAGGGTGTTAAAATTTGCTGGTGCGCTGGGTTCTCCCCATTCTGACTGCAATTCCCAACCCCAGCGGTGAGGTACTTCTCCTAATGCTAATAAGTCTCCTAATTCTGTACCGTCAAGAATAATTTTGGCGTTAACGGTGAAATCTGCAAAGCGGACACCTGTAATACAATCTTTTGTTCGCAAAACTTCTAATGGGACTTGTCCCGAAATCCATTGAAGATTGGGTAATTCTCGCACCCAATCGGCAAATATTTCTGCACCTATTCGCGGATTATAACTGAAAAAGCTGACCCAACTGTTATCTAATCCCCCTGGTTGTCTACGTTGCAATTCTTGTAAAAAAGCTCCCCATAAACCTGTTTGCAATGCTTGTAATTCGTTTCCGTCTGGTGCAGATACACCGGCAGAGGTTAACATTCCCCCTAACCAAGAAAATTCACTGACTAAGATTGTGTTTACTCCTCGTCGTGCTGCTTGGATAGCGGCCGCTGTTCCACCGGTGCCTCCACCGACGACTAGGACATCTGTTGTATAGGTTTGATTCATAATATTAAGTAAATTGGTTATGGGGTATGAGGAGACGTTTATCACAGATCATCCTCTTGTGACTCATCATACTGGTTTTGGCATTAGACATCTGGTGAAAAAGAATGTAGGGACAATTCATGAATTGTCCCTACAAGGGTTTCTTGGCACAATTTCAGGAATCATCCTGATTATCGGTGTATTTATGGCTGTCATGTCCATATTACCCAAGTCTAATGATCAACTAATAGCTGATGGTAAAGCCAAATCAGGACATTAGCCAGCCAATAAAGCCAGGGAATAAATTCCCTGTCTAAAAGCTAAAGTCGGTTGAAACCGACTGAATGGAAGAATTTTTTAGTCCGTTTTAACGGACTTCTGCTATTAGACGGGGAATTGATTCCCCGACGGGTTATGAAATAAATGGAAAATTAACCACTTACCAAATTATCAAATACCAGGAGTAATATCTATGAAATTACACAAATTATCCCATTTATTATTCTTCTTTATCCTCTTATTTTCCGCTTCTGGGATTATTATCATTGGTTGTAGTTCTTCCGTATTGGCACGCAAACCAGGGACTTTATCAGAATCAAAATTAAATGATATTCAACAGGGGATGAGTGGAGGAGAAAATATTAATGAAAAAGGTTATTTAGTGGGGATAAATAGTAAAATTGCTCACCCGGTTTTACAAAGTGATTTTCGCTATTTACAAAGTGAACAACCTGATGAGGAAAAATTAAAGGAATGGGGTAATTATAGTTGGGGTATTGCGATTAATTTAGGAGATAAAGCTGGTGCGATTAAATATTATACTCAAGCTATCACCATTAATCCTCAAGATGCCGAAGCCTACAACAACCGGGGAACTGCTAAATATGAATTAGGAGATAAAGCTGGTGCGATTAAAGATTTAGAAACTGCAAAACAACTATTTCAACAACAAGGTAATACACAAAATGCTCAAAAAGCACAAGAATTATTGAATAAATTGTAGCTACCATTATCTTTATTGTACCTTCTATTCTCTACCCATACATTAACCAACCCTAATCAAAAACAACCAAACTAACACCACAACGACTAGCTGCTTCCGCTAACCGAGAATCAAGAATTGCTAATGATGTATAAATCTCTATAGCAGTTAACAGGTAACACTTCAACATCAAGTATAATTTTAATGATAAAAATTAAAATGATAGGTTTATATGAGGGTAGAATTTGAATGGGATGAAAATAAAGCGCAAATAAACATCAACAAACATGGCGTTAGTTTTGAAGAAGCAAAAACAGTATTTGATGATCCATTTGCCTTGATATTTGATGATTTAGCTCATTCTTTCGGAGAAAAAAGAGAGATTATTATTGGTTATTCAAATCAAAATCACTTACTTTTAGTTTGTTTTACCGAAAGAGAAAGTAATTTAATCCGTATTTTTAGCTGTCGTTTAGCTACTAAAAAAGAGAGACAAGACTATGAACAAAACACCAATTAATCAACAAGATGATTTTGAATCAGATGATTTATTACCAGAGTATAATTTCGATTATACTAAAGCTCGTCCTAATCGTTTTGCTACTATCTCAGAAAATAAAATTACCGTAATTCTTGATCCTGATGTCGCTAAAGTTTTTCAAACATCAGAAGCAGTGAATCGTGCTTTACGTTGTTTATTATCTGCTATTCCTGAAAAATAAAGCCATTACATCATTGAATATGATTGATATTCTGTAAGGGTTTAGCAATGCTAAACCCCTACGTTTAATGTTATATTAGTTTAATATTCAAATTGAAAAAACCTATGCGTAAACAAACCATTGAATATACATCACCATTAGATGCCTTAGTTGCCGTTACCAAACGACTAAGTATATATGAAAATCAACAAAAGATGGATTCTGAAGAATTTTTCCATCAATATAATCAAGGTAAATTATCAGATGATACCCTATTTATAGAATGGGCAAATGATTACCGTCATTATAAAGCTGGTGCGATCGCTGATTTTACTCAAGCTATCACCATTAATCCTCAATTAGCCGAAGCCTACAGCAACCGGGGACTTGCTAAAGATGAATCAGGAGATAAAGCTGGTGCGATTAAAGATTATACTCAAGCTATCACAATTAATCCTCAATATGCCATAGCCTACAACAACCGGGGACTTGCTAAATCTAAATCAGGAGATAAAGCAGGTGCGATTAAAGATTTAGAAACGGCAAAACAACTATTTCAACAACAAGGTAATACTCAAGGTTATCAAAAAGCACAGGAATTATTGAATAAATTGTAGCTACCATTATCTTTATTTTACCTTCTATTCTCCACCCATACATTAACCAACCCTAATCGAAAACAACCAAACTAACACCACAACGACTAGCTGCTTCTGCTAACCGAGAATCAAGAGTTGCTAATGGTAAATTTAACCACAAAGCTAACTCTAAATAAGCAGCATCATCAGCAGCTAAACCTTCCCGTCTTGCTAGTTTAAAAGTTGTATCTAAAGCATTTCATCTGTAGGGATGTAGGGGTTTAGCAATGCTAAACCCCTACCTTATTATCTCATAATTTATTCATTAACCTGTTCTTTAAGAACCTGAATTAAATCATTAGATAACCATAAACCAGCTTTTTTTAAATATTGAATTGGTTCATCAATAGAAGTTATTAATCCCTGTTTCTTCGCTAAAACCAATATTCCCAAGGTTCCCATAAATGGCATATTTAAACTTTTCGCTACTTTTCTAGCAGCAGCATCATCAATAACTGCACGATAACCACTATTTTCTAAAGCAAATGTCAAAACTTCAGATTCTCCCAAATCTATACCCCAAGGTACAATTAAAGCAGAAATTTCAGTAATAATAACTGGTTTTACCCAATTAGTATTAGGTAATTCTTGAGATGCTATATCTATTTTACCAGCTTTGACAATTTCACCCCATACACCACCAGGAACAATAATTTCTGTAAATAACTGTGGTAGTAAATAGGTAAGCTGGCTTTTAAATAGCACAATTAACGGTGATGTATTAATAACTATTTTATTCATGTCTATTCATCTAAAGATGCAATTTCCTCAGCTAACTCTTCCGCAGTATATTGAAATGGAGAAACTTTATAACGAATGAGAACATCCATAAATTCTATTCTATTTAAACCTGCTATTTCTGCGGCTTTACCTTGAGATATTTCTCCCAATTCATACCATTTAACAGCAGCAGCTATTTTCATTTCTCTAGCTAATTCATCCGGTTCTTTTCCCAAGGTGGAAAAAACACTTTCTGGCAGTTCTATAGATATAGTTGTCATTTTTAGATACCTCTTGTTAATTTATTATAGCTGTTTTTAGTCTCAACTCTCATCTGATTGATAAGAAATACCTAATAATTAGAGTATAACTAAATAATGCCAGTATCCCAGCCAAAGATATCTACCATAATCAACTATTAACTAAGTTCTGAGAACAATTAATGAATTAATATGGCTTGAAACGTCACAATTTTCCAAGGTTGAATATTTTCTTCTGATTTAATACAATTCTCTAATAAATCAACTGGTTCTCCTAAACTTAAAACCTCACTTTTAAAAGATAAATTTGCTGTTTTTCCATGACATTCATAAAAGCGAATTATAAATTTTTCCAGATCATCTTCACTGGGTTTAAATGCCATTAAAATCAAATTATCCGCTGATAAATCTAGAAAACTTTTACTTTGACAACCATGCAAATTAGATTGATAATTTGCTGGATTTACTAATACTTGCAAAGGCACATTTAACTCATAACCACGTTTCACAGTTTCCGCTGCTTCCCAACTGCCCAAATGAGGGTATAAACTATAAGTAAATTCGTGTATTCCTCTATCAGCTTGAGAGTCTGGCCAGTTGGAACTTCTCAGCAAAGTGAGACGCAGTTGGTTAGGTTGGGCATCGTAACCATATTTACAATCATTGAGGAGACTAACCCCGTATTTTCCGATTTCTGTATCTGTGGTTAAATCTGCCCAACGTAAAGCGGGGACTTCCCATTTTGCCTGTTCTGCGGGGGTTTGGGGGTTTATAGTCCGACGAATAGCACCACAGGGAATTTCATAAGTGGCAAATTCGGCTTGGAGATTGAGAGGAAAGGCTGTTTTAACTAATACCTGATTTTCTTGCCAATTTACAGTATTAGCTATTTGCAAAAGTCGTGAACCAAGTTCTAAAATGTAATCTTGACAGAATTCCGATTTCCCTAGTTGACGCACTACTCGCAAACGTTGGTGAATTTCTCCATATTCTTGCCATTGAATTAATTTTAATTGGGTTGCAGGTAGGGGTTTTGTGTTATAATTGGGGTCAATGTTCCAAGCATCCCAATATTGGCCGCTGTCGGTAAAAGCTTGAATTTGATTTCCCGCACCGCTGATAATTTCCCGTTGTTGGGTTTTGTCAAAGACGCTGGTTAAATCTCCAGTTTCAGGGTTAACTTGAATTTGTAGATATTCATTTTCTAAAATCCAATTTGTGGGAAATATTTTGGGTTGGTGGGAAGATGGAGAAAGCCAGAAAATGCTGTAACCTATAGATGGGACAGTTGCGAAAAATAATAAAGTTGCATTTTCACAGCTTTGAGATAAAATTTCTTTTCCTTCAAGATCAGAAACTTTCCAGGTTGGGTAGTCTGTGGTGATGATTTTCGCTAAATCAACACTAACGACTTGGGAACGTTCCCAGTTGAGAGAGTTAAAAATTATGACGGGAATACTTTCAGAATTGGGAGGTTGTGGTATATTGATTTTGGAAGTGATTCCTATTAATGACTCCTCTAGTATTTTCCTTCCTATTTTTTCCACTGCTTCCCATTCAGGTATTGCATCTTCATAAACTTGGGTAATGGAAGAACCAGGTAAAATATCGTGAAACTGGTTAAATAAAACTTTTTTCCACGCGGTTTCTATTTCCGTTTTCGGAAATTTCGCACCACAAAGGATATTTGCTAAAGTTGCGAATAACTCAGCACTATATAATAGATGTTCAGATTGACGATTCCAGCGTTTTTGATCTGCGTGGGTAGTATAACATCCTCTGTGAAATTCTAAATAAAGTTCGTTTTCCCAAACTGGTAAATTTTGACTTTCAGATTTTATTTGTTGAAGATATTTTTCGGAAGTTGTAAATTCTAACTTGGGGAAAATTGGGGAATGTTCCCAACGTCGTGCGGTTTCTAGCATATCACGAGTTGGACCACCACCATGATCACCAACTCCGGGAAGCCAAAGAGAATTTTGTGAGCCTGTTTGAGTTTTCCACTCACAAGCATACTCTGTCATTTTAACCGGTGCGATAGTTTCGCCGATAGGTGCGGACATGAAACTTAATGTTTGACTACCATCAGGCGATCGCCACCAAAATAAGCCATAATCAAATTTAGTTGTATCATTCCAGCGAAGTTTTTGCGTCACAAAGAACTCAATTCCCGCATTTGCAAAAAATTGGGGTAACGTCGCACAAAAACCAAAGGTATCGGGAACCCAAACTACAGAAGATATTTTTCCAAACTTCTGGAGAAAATACCGCTGTCCATATAATAACTGACGAACTATAGACTCACCAGCAATTAAATTCAAATCTGGTTCTACCCAAAAACCTCCGAAAACTTCCCATTTTCCCGCTATAACTTGAGTTTGAATTTCTCGAAACAAGTCGGGACGATTTTCTTCAACCCAACTATACAACGCTGGTGTTGTATGAGAGAAAATCAATTCGGGAAAATCCTGCTGGAGTTTTAAAACCGACTCAAAAGTATTTTGTGCTGCTTTCCAAGTTTCCTCAACAGGCCATAACCATGCTAAATCTAAATGAGCATGACCTAATAAATATATATTTAATTTTTCTTTGCTGATAAATTCAGATAAACCTAAATAAGTTTCTCGTAAATTAACCAGATAAGTTTTCCAGTCTTGATTTTCTGCGTCTTGACGATTTGTGAGTTTTTCAACTTCTGTCGCTAAATCTGTAAGTTTTTCTGGTGCGGAATTTTCAAGAAGTATCTCTACAACTGCTAATTCATCAGCAATAAAACCAGCATCGGGATTATTGTAATCTGTTGACTCGTAAATTGCAAGCGATCGCATTAATGCCCCGTTGTCGTGTCCCGGACTCACCAACTGCAAAACTATGGTAAACTCTTCACCAGGAGTTACACTTGGACTCAACAATACACGCGGTGAAGAATCAAACAAATCACCAGTCAATACTAGCTTACCATTAACATATACGAATGCCGCATCAGCCCACCACACCAAAGCCAAGCGCAAAGACAAACCTGTTAACGGAAAGTTATATAAATTCTGGGGAACAGAAAATTTTTGCACTAACCATAATACCTGTTTTCCCCCTTTCCAGGAAATATGGGCTTTTTCATTTAGCTCAACAGGTTGCCAATCAGTTAAACTAAATGGGATAAAATCAGTAACTACCCCGTCAGTTTCTTGATACCTCCAGCTTGACTGGATATCAACCTGACAATAAGAACGTAAATTTTCAATTGCTGTGGATATAGATTTGGTATTTAATGAGGATACAGGAAGAGTCATATTTCTAATAAAATAATATAAGTAATTGATATTGACGAAAATTAACAATTTGCTGGGAGTCTCATAACTTAACCCTACAACTTACAGATTATTATCATGTCTTCTGATTCTTCAAATCGCTATCAAAGCAAACTCTTTAACTTTGTCTACCAGCATTCTCGACGGTTGACACAAACATGGGAAAGCACCGTAAAAAATTTACAAGTTGCAACTCAGGTAGGTCTAGGTTCTCTACTCTATCCACTTTACCAATTATTGCAACAAAATGAAACAGCAAAACAATTACAGTCAGCAACTCCTCCAGCTAGTGACGCACCAATTCAACATATATTAGATATAGTCAAAAATCTTCCTCCTGGAGATGCTGATTTACCAACTTCCTCAAAAACAAATCCGCTCACATTTTTAGGATCTTTGTGGGAGAAAATTTTTCCCAAGCAGAATTCTCCAACTTCAGAAAATACCCTTCAACAGTATATACCAACAGTACAGGGAATTGCCATAGAGTTGCAAACTCGTAATTTGGTACTAGTGAGTGCGGATAATCGAATTTTTGATGTTTTCACACCTGGGCAAAATGTGAAATTAGCAGATAGAATTAATAGTGAAATTAGTGAATATCGGTATTCTTTACAATTAATTGCTCACCAACAAAAAGAATTATTACCAAAAATTGATCAGCTTCTAAATAAGTTGACTGATGAAGATTCTATCATAGCACGAAAATCTCTCCTGAATCCAATGAAATTTTTTGGATTTCTAGATAAATTAGTTGCTAATTTAGAAATTATGGCTTTAGTTCCTGTCCAAAAACGCAGTCAGGAAATTGTCAATAATTTCCAAAAGCAGGTAACCGAATTAGCAATTAATCACGATGATTTAAAATCTCAACAACCACACATTTCTGATTTAATTGCAGCCGCGATAAATTACTTTTTTGGAGGAAGAAATAATTATCAAATTAGCTCAACTTCTTCCCCTGAAAAACTACCAAATCAATCTAATTTTCCAGAGATTTTATCGCCAAATAATCAGTTAAATGCTGGTGATTCTTTAGGAGATACTTGGTTGACATGGAATGATTTATTTGGTGATACCAACAACAACATTGAGGAATCAGTACAGCAACCTCAGCCAAAATCGGGATTACCTGAGATTCGCAGTAAAATCGGTCAAAAAGCCCCTAAATCTGATAATGAGCAATTTCCAGGAAAAGGCAATCAAACCAGCCAGGAATTTAATTTTAAACCAGACTGGATTGATATTTCTGCCACATCATTAGGCTATGAAAAACACCCATTAGAACAAATCCTTGAATGGTTGGATAAGTCTATATTGTGGATAGAACAGATATTCACAAATATGGTTTATTTCTTCAGAGGTTTATTGTTGGGTAGATAATTAACAAAAGTCAGGAATTGAGAAGAAAGAAAGAGTCACATTTATCCGCGTTCATCTGCATTTATCTGCGTTTAATTATTAAGTAGTGGAGTTTGGATTTAAAATTCTACAATAACTGGAGTATGATCACTAGGTTGAACTAACTTCCGAGGTTCAACATCAATAACACAACTCTGAGCGCGTTCATACAAACTTGGTGTCAAGTAATGATGATCTATACGCCAACCTAGGTTTCGTTTAAAAGCAGCAGTCCGATAATCCCACCAACTATAATTTTTCCCTTCGCTGTTAAATTTACGAAAAGCATCTGCAAAACCTAAACTGAGGATATCTCGTAAAGCTTGACGTTCTAAAACAGATGCCATAATGTGATTGTTTATCTTTACCTGATCATTAATATCTATATCTTCTAAAGCAATATTAAAATCACCACACATAGAAATAGCCGAATTTGATAATAGTAAAGTCTGTAAATATTCCTTGAGGATTTTTAACCAGCCTAACTTATATTCATACTTTTCGCTGCCGATAGATGAACCATTGGGAACATAAAGATTCACAATTCTTACTCCCTCAATTACACCTGAAATTACTCGTTTTTGTGCATCCCATTCTGATTCTATCTCCGGTAAAATATTACCAAAACCTACACTTACATCTGTTAAGGGTTGACGACTAATTAAAGCTACACCATTATAAGATTTTTGCCCGGAAATATACAGATAATAGCCTAAATTTTCAAACGCGATAAGGGGAAAGTCCTGATCTATGACTTTAGTCTCTTGTAAACACAAAACATCAACAGGATTTTCTGTTAACCAATTGATAACCTGTTCTAAACGAGTTCTTACAGAATTGACATTCCAAGTAGCAATTTTCATTAGTTAATAATTGAGAAGGATAGTAAAATAATGTTAAATTAATTGTCTCAGGAAATTGGATCTTTATGATCCCTAAGATAGATGAATAAGGTCTATACTGGTTTATAGTTTAATAATGTTCTCCTGATTGTTCATGGTTTTAATAAAAAATATGAATTTGCAGAAACATCTTAACAGCCAGTTAATTTAGCATTTATGGATAGTTTTTCACCAGAAATTTCTCCAAATTGGAGAATTGCGAATGGGGGAATAAAAGACTGCAAAAATGAACGGCATTAAAGTTTAAGTTTGAATTGTTTAATGGTAATGCCTAGATTAACTTTAACATTACCTGGGGCTATTTTTTTAAAAGGAGGACATTGGTATGAGTATTATAGTTAACACCTGCCCCTGCTGTGGTGGTTCGATTTTGCGTCATGTCCGTCATCATGAGGTTTATTGGTTTTGTCTTTCCTGTAAACAGGAAGTACCAGTTTTAACTGTAAATGGTTTATCTAAACCAATATCTAAGTTAGAAACCCGTAATCAAGAAATTCTACCTCAAACGGCTTTGAGTTCTTAAATTTATCAAGATGAGAAATAGAGAACTAAGTAGGGAAAATTTAGATAAAATCAGATATTGCCAATTTAAAATCCAAAATATAGGAATCATAAATGATATTTGAAAAATTTTAAGTAGTGTAGGGTGGGCAATGCCCACCGGATAAGGGTTTTGGTGGGCAATGCCCACCAATAGTATCTTTCAAAAATCAAATATTAGTCCTATATATCCAGATATTATTAAGTATGGGACAAA
The DNA here is from genome assembly GCA_028658405.1 of Dolichospermum sp. ST_sed8. GTDB lineage: Bacteria > Cyanobacteriota > Cyanobacteriia > Cyanobacteriales > Nostocaceae > Dolichospermum. The sequence goes on from JAKOGY010000011.1 coordinate 41,272, forward strand.
ACCGTATTTAATGGATTTTAATAGTGTAATATCAACCGTACTTTTGGGCGTGTATCTTGCGCCCCTACTTCTTTTTTATGGGTGAAAAAATTTGTTAGCAGCATTACTCTACGGACAAGAGGATTTACGCCTAGAACAAGTTCCTGATCCTACTCCCCAAGCCGGAGAGGTGGTGATTCAGGTGGAAGCAGCCACTACTTGTGGTACAGATTTGAAGGTATGGCGACGGGGTGGCCATGCTAAAATGTTGACACCACCGACATTATTTGGTCATGAAGGTGCGGGACGGATTGTGGCTGTTGGTGCTGGGGTGACGAATTGGCGGGTAGGAGAACGAGTGGTAGCAAATAATTCTGCTCCCTGCATGAAATGTTTCTTTTGTCAACGCCAAGAATATTCTTTATGTCCTCATTTAACTTGGAATAATGGTACATTTGCGGAATATATCCGAATTCCTGCTCCCATTGTTGGGCATAATTTATTACAAGTTCCCGATCATTTGCCCTTGGTATTAGCAGCAATGACTGAACCGCTGGCTTGTGTATTACATGGTATCAGTCGTTCCGGTGTTAAACCCCATGACCGAGTAGTTGTTTTAGGTGATGGGGCGATTGGGTTGATGTTTGTCGCAGTTTTAGCAGAATATACTCAAGTAATATTGTGGGGTGGTAGTGACCAACGGTTAGAAATTGGTAAAAAGCTAGGTGCAGCAAAGACTTTCAATTATCATCAAGTTACGGATATTGCTAACACAGTCAAAGAGTTAACCGACGGCTGGGGTGCAGATGTGGTTATAGAAGCTACTGGTGTACCGAGTGTATGGGAAACAGCGATCGCTTGCGGTCGTCCTGGTGCAACTATCAATTTATTTGGTGGTTGTCCAAAAGATACCACAATTACCGTCAATACCGAAAAATTGCATTATAGTGAACTTACTCTCAAAGGCGTATTTCACAATACACCAGAATATGTAAAAGCAGCTTTATCGCTTATCGCTAGTGGGACAATTCCTTTTGACTTACTTATTAGTGAACACCGACCTTTACAGGATCTAGAACAGGTATTCATGGATATGAAGGCACGGAAAGTCATTAAAGTAGCAATGTATAACTAAGTCAAGTTGAGAGTTATTAATTTTCCAAGATTTTTGAGTTTGTAGAGTGCGTGTAGTAGTTAAGGCGGTTAAACTGTTGTTTAAACAACTGGTTTTATCCTTGAAAACTTCTAGAGTGAAAATTCTAACCCCTAACTAACTAGCAACTTACGTTAAAAAAAATGCTCAAACAATCTTTACTAAAATTATTGATTTTACCTTCTTTTTTAATACCTTGGTTATCAATAGAAATACTGCTAAATTCTCCTGTAAAAGCTTTACCTGGAGACAGTACAGAAGAGGTAACTTCGTGGATTCAAGCACATCCAACTCTACAGCCAAGACAGGGAGAACGATTATTTATAAGTAAAAGCGATACAGCGGCTCAAAGATTCACCTTCCAAGCCTCTGTATTACCTCCCGGTAGAATCATATTTACCAAAGATCATGCTACAATCCGCACTGAGGGCATGACCATGTTCGATGCTGTTAATGGCATCACGTTACAACGTTTAGAAGAATCTTTGCGAGTAATTTATAGTTTGGATGTGTATCAAGATTATAATGATGCTCAAATTGTCTATCAATATCCTAATCAGAGTAATATTAGTACATCTAGATTAGCAAAAACACCGATTCGGGAAGCCTTACAGGGAGAATTGCGATTGGGAGATCGTTATGCTTATTGGGTAGAAATTGCCAAACCCAGCGGAAAAAAAGCCATTGTTGGTAACATTACGGTTTTACTCAAAGCCGATTTAGGTAAATTAGAAACAGAATTAAGAACCCGCTAATTTATCTATAAAGTTTGCCACGTTCCAGAAAAAATACTTTCAGCCGCTAAGGAAATCCGGACTAAATCCTCATTAAGCAGAGGTGGCCAGTCCACACCTGCTTTTCGTCCCGCTGCAAAAAATCTTTGCGCCTTTATGGCTAACTGATATAACGCAAAAACCAGTTCTCTGTCTAAGCTGGGTGCTGTTTTCAAGGCTTCAAATACCACTTTCAAAGCTAATAGGGTGGAAGTAACTTGACCAGGAACAGGAGGTTTACCTTGTTGTAAACGACTTAACAGAGTATCTGGATTATCTAGGGTTGCGGTCTGGTCTATGAGTAGTTTCCGGGCTATTTCGTAGTTCATGCTTCTAGCTAATTTCCATACTGTGCAAAAGTTACACTTTATTAATATATTAGAAGCATCTAGCCCAGGAAGGTTGCAATTTTTCCGAAAAATGGGTAATAGGTAACAGTAAAGAGTTTATTATCCTGATTTTGCTGTTTAATTTGGGAAAAAACCCAGTACCAATTCCCTGTTCCCTATTTTCTAATTCTATGATTATTACCTTAATAGTAGCTTGGATAGTTTTTGTCATTCTCTGGAAATTAATCAAAACCACCATTAAAACCGCTATGATATCCGCTGCCATCGTAATTTTATTATACTTTGGTTTCGGTATTACTCCCCAAGATATTTGGCATCAATTTGCTCAAACTTTTTCCCAAACACCAGCAAAGAAGTAAGAATTAAAAAAATTCAAACTTCTATTGATGATGGTTGATGACATTACAGGTATAACCTTTTTTGATAGTATTTCTAGTGGCTGAGGGGGAAAAAGATAAAAGTGCGATAGCCAAGCTTACAAGAATGCTCGCAATAGTATATTATTTAGCTAGGTTTGACATCATACCTTTCTCCGATTTTACTAATCCTTATAAAAATCCGGCTGACGTACCAAAAAAGTATAGCCAGCATATAAATCTACAGAAGTTATTTAAAGCTGATGGTTCCTATGTCTAAATATGAAAGCACTCGTGAAGATGCACAGCATAGTCCCTATATTGTAGTCCTTAATCCCAGTGAACCAGATGGGATTCAAACCGAACTAACGCCCCTATCCCGTGATAAGTTTCGGGAAGTGTTGGGGGATACTCGTTCTGGTTGTCACTCACTTTTGAGAGATCATGAGGGTTTGCAGCCACAAGAAGCCGTTGATGCAATGGTTAAATTCTTATTTGCTAATTGACACTCCCCGGTCTAAAGACACGGGGATTCTTAATCGAATAGTTGTAAAGACAACTGCTCGAAT
>JAKOGY010000120.1 GCA_028658405.1 Dolichospermum sp. ST_sed8
AATACAAAAGCACACCGAATCGAACAACTCCAAGGCGGTAATGGTTAAGCAAAGACTGACCGCGGTTAAAACCGCTCGTGCCGTTTCCCTCTCAGCACGCTTTGTGACTGAGTTTCCCACATCCCGCGAAGTTTTATGAAATTGGGTGTTTTTGATCAAGTGGTTGATAAGTGGTTGCATAATTTAGAACAGCGTCCAGTGCTGGCTGTGGCTGTTTCTTCTCTATGGTTATTGGTGATTGGCTGGATAGCTTTTGGCTGGAATTTGGGTAATGTGGGCTTAATTGATGAAACTGAGCCGCTGTTTGCTGAAGCTTCCCGGCAAATGTTCATCACTGGTGATTGGATTACGCCGTTTTTTAATGGGGAAACTCGCTTTGATAAACCTGCGTTAATTTATTGGTGTCAAGCGATCGCCTACGCTATTGTAGGGGTAAATGAATGGGCAGTCCGTATTCCTTCAGCATTGGCAGCAATGGGTGTAATTGCTTTGGCATTTTATACTGTGCAGTGGTCTTTTGCCAAAAAGGATGAATTAGAACAAGTTAGCAACTTACCCAGACGTTACTTTACAGCCGCCATAGCCGCAGCTTTAATGGCACTTAACCCGGAAATGATTGTTTGGGGGAGAGCCGGCGTTTCTGATATGTTGCTTAATGGCTGCATAGGTTCAACTTTGTTATGTTTCTTTCTGGGATATGCTCAAAATAATTCCCCCATTGTCATTACTAAGTGGCAACTGCCCAATAAATGGTATTTAGCTTGTTATGTCTTAATTGCTGGAGCAATTTTAACTAAAGGTCCTGTAGGCATTGTCTTACCAGGATTGATTATGATTGCCTTTGCCTTATATGTGGGGAAATTTTGGCAACTGTGGCGCGAAATGCGGCCTATTTTGGGAATGGGGATCGTTTTAGCGTTATCACTTCCCTGGTATATTTTAGTGACTTGGCGTAATGGCTGGAATTTTATTAACGCCTTTTTTATCTATCACAATTTAGAACGGTTTACTGAAGTTGTTAATGGTCACTCAGCCCCCTGGTTTTTTTACTTTTTAGTTGTATTGCTGGGCTTTGCCCCTTATTCAGTATATATCCCTGCGTCTATCATTAGAGTAAAATTCTGGCAGAGATCGCACTGGTTAAAGCAAGAACGCTCTCAACAGTTAGGTTTATTTGCCTGCTTATGGTTTTTAGCTGTATTTGGCTTTTTTACAATTTCTGTAACTAAATTACCCAGTTATGTCTTACCCTTAATGCCAGCAGCAGCGATTCTTGTGGCATTATTTGGGAGTGATCTTTTTCCCAGTCCCCAAACTCCTACACCTCTGAAATCTTTTCGGATTAGTGCTTGGGTAAATATAGCCTTTTTGACAATAATTTCTGTGGCACTATTTCATCTTACCCAAATTGTGGGAATTGATCCTGCTGCTCCTGAATTATATGCAAACATGGAGAAATCGGGAATACTCAAATTTGCAGGGATAATTTGGTTATTATCTGCATTTACCTCAGCTATCTTCATATTAACTCACCGTTACCGACAGATAATCACAATTAATTTAGTAGGATTTATAGCTTTTGTTGCTTTTGCTTTAATACCTGCTGTTTCGATTATGGACCAACAGCGTCAACTGCCTTTAAGAGAATTATCAGCCTTAATTGTCGAATCAAAACAACCTAATGAAGAATTAATTATGGTTGGGTTTAAAAAACCTACGGTGACTTTTTACACCCAACAGAAGATTAACTACATTAAATTTTCTCAACAAGCTTTAGAGTATATTCAAAAGCAAGCATCCCAACCAACTAAACCACCATCATTGTTAATGATAGTTGAAAATGGGAAATTTCAAGAAATGGACTTACCACCGGATAATTATAAAAACATTGCCACCAAGGGTGCTTATAATCTGATTCGCATTCCTTTGAAAACAGCTAAACAGCAAAATTTCAACTTATCTTGAAATTAATAATTGTCACCAGCCTCTTAGAGGATGAAATAACAAGTCCTTGGTCATGTAACCAAAATCTTGAGATCCCCCTAAATCCCCCTTAAAAAGGGGGACTTTGACTCTAGTTCCCCCCTTTCTAAGGGGGGTTAGGGGGGATCTTGATACAAGGTTGGGTTTTGCTTTCGGCACACTGCGTGAACACGAATATGCCAACCGACGAATCAAAACTTTTTAAAATTTGGCGAATATCTTGACTTTTTGTATAAAAATTATACAATGAGATCACTAGAATAACTCTCCCAGGGACAAGTTATGACAAGCGATCGCTCACATCTAAAATTAGCTGTGTTAGAAATTCAAGATTTGCTCAAGTCTCTAGCTCAGGGAGAGCGATTTTTTGGAACTTTGATGCAAGCGTTTGGAGATAGCGAAGCGCGACCTAGGAATCAACTGAATACAAAAGTTGCTAATAACCTACGCCAAAACTGGATTTTAGGAGATTTTTCTGAGTTACCCGACATTGAGATTCGCTCTGCTTCAGAACTCAACGGGGCTAATGGTGGATTTTCCGCACACACTAATCATATCTATTTGTCAAGAGAATTTTTAACGCAACATTCTAATTCTCAAAGTGCCATTACCAGTGTTCTCTTAGAAGAGATTGGACACTTCCTAGATTCTAAAGTTAATACCTTTGATGCAGCAGGTGATGAAGGAGCAATTTTTTCTGCATTGGTGCGAGGTGAGCATCTTAGCAGTCAACAATTGCAAGCCCTGAGAATTGAAAATGATTTTACTACAGCAAATATTGATGGTTCAGCAGTAATCATAGAACAATCTACTGCTTATACAGGGAGCAATTTAGGCGAATCTGTAACTCAATTGTCTTCCTTTTTCAGCAATTTACAAAGTAAGCTAAATAGTTTTGCAGGTGGTAACTCTCTACCACTACTGGGAAAAAACGTTTGGAGTAATACTCAATTTCAATGGTTAGGTTCTCTGAGTAATTCTATTGGCACTATCAAGCCCTTAAATACTAGTGATCTAATCACAAAACTGCAAGGAATTGGCTTACCTACTTTAAATTTATCTGAGACTGCTGATGCAGTAACCTTTGATTTAGCAGTTCAGTCCAAGAAAACATTGACTAGCAACCTAGCATCTAAACTAGGCTTATCTTGGGTAGGTTTAGATATTGCTGGTACTGCTGCTGTTGATGCTAATTTTACATTACCCAAGGTAACAGTAACTGTTAATAAAACAACGGGGATTACTCTGCAGACAACTGGCAATTTGCAAGTTGGGATAGATGCTTCTTTGTCGAATAGCTTTACTGCAACTGGGAAAATTGGTTTGCTGCAAGTTGAAGCTAAAGATGATCAAGCTAATCTTAATGGTAGTCGTCTCAAAGCCAATTTAGTTATTGATACTACTAATGGAACTGCTAATAGTTTCACTGTTGACGCTGCTAATAGTGATATCAAATTTGACCTAAAAACATCTTTGCCAAGTGTTTCTCTTTTCGGCAGTAGCTTTTCTTTGCCTACGATTAAAGCTGATTTAGATTTTATAGTAGGTAATGGTGGAGTAACAGGTGCTAATTTCGCAAATGTTAATGTTGATCTAGGGACTAACTTTTTGGGTGGATTGCGTTCAACAATTGATAAAGTTATTAAACCAATTCAGCCTTTTATTGATTTACTCAGCAAAGATATTGAACCTATTTCTAAATATGAAACTATTAGAAACTTATTTGATAAAAACAAAGATAATAAAGTCACAATAGTAGATTTTATTTATTTTGGTGATCAATTAAACGGAACGAACTACGGGCCGAATGTTGATCAGTTTCTCAAGGCTGTAAGAGATATTAAAACTATCAGTTCCGGGACTATATTTAACAGTCCTGGTTTTAGTTTATCTACTACTAATAATACTACTGCTACTCCTAACTACACTTCAGGTATTAATGTTAATAGTCAGCTAGGATTATATGTACCAATTATTAATAATCCCACTGTTGCTTATGATTTATTGCGAGGAATAGATGTTCCTTTATTCACTTATCAACTGCCAAAATTAAACTTAGCAAACTTTAAATATGACCAATTTACGCCATTAATTGGGCCTTTGGGTGTTAACTTTGGTGTTGATCTGAATGCAACTGCTCAATTTGGTTTCGGTTACGATACCTTTGGATTGAGGCAATTTATTTCTACTAACGATTTAGGCAAAATTCAAGAGGGTTTTTATATTAGCGATCGCCAAAATGCTGACGGTACTGGTGCTGATATTCCAGAAATTACGCTAGGGTCAAGAATCAGAATAGAAGGGGGTGCAAGTGTTGGTGTAGCCAAAGCATTTGCAGGGGGAAATATTAGCGGTACAGTTGATTTTAACCTTCATGATGCTAACAATGATGGCAAAATCAGACCCTCAGAAATTCCTGCGGATTTATCGAATCTTTTTGATATTAATGCTAATATTTCTGCCGGAGTTCAGGCTTGGGCAGAAGTAGGATATGGATTCTTGAAAAAGAAATGGAATTGGAGTGGACCAGAAGTAAAACTGATTGAGATCAATAGACTGGGAAGTTCACCTACACAAGCACCTTTTCAACCTCTTTTAGCTGCCTCTACTGCTGGTGTTTTAAATCTCTATATTGGTACTACTGCTTCATCTAGAAATATTAACAAAAGTGAGATTAATGAAACTTTTCAAATCAGCTTAGTTTCTTCACAAATTAATGTCAAAGCATCTGGTAAAGAACAACTATTTACTGCTGCTGGTATTACCCAAATCTCTGCACTTGGGGATTCTGGTAATGATTTCATAGAACTATCAGAAACTTTAACAGTAATCGCTAATTTTGATGGCGGTATTGGCAACGATAACCTTTCTGGTGGTGCAGAGAATGATATTCTCAGAGGTGGGGATGGTAACGATTTGCTTTTCGGACGTGGTGGTAACGATGCTATTTTTGGAGACGCAGGAAACAATATTTTAGATGGTGGTGATGGTAACGATAATCTCACTGGTGGAGTCGGGGAAGATCGGTTATTTGGAGGAGATGGCATAGATACCCTAACTGGTGGTAACAATAATGATCAGTTAGCAGGGGGTGAAGGTGCTGATATTCTTAGTGGTGGTCAAGGAGCAGATAACCTCCAAGGTGAAGGAGGTAATGACCAACTTGATGGTGGAACAGAGAATGATGTCCTTAGCGGTAATGCTGGAGATGATAACCTCCTGGGTTCTGCTGGTGATGACAAACTGTACGGCGGTGTTGGCAATGACACTCTTTCTGGTGGTGATAATGACGATCAATTAGTTGGAGAAGCCGACAATGATTGGCTCAAAGGAGAGACCGGTAAAGATGTCTTGATGGGAGGTGCAGGTATTGATACGCTGGAGGGAGGTCTTGGTGACGATTATCTGGACGGTGGCACTGAAAACGACACCCTGAGAGGAAATGAAGGGAATGATGTTTTAGTTGGCGGTAGTAATGATGATCGGCTAGAAGGTGGAGAAGGGATAGATCAACTTTCTGGAGATGCTGGTAACGATATTCTTTTAGGTGGAACTCTCAACGATATTCTCTTTGGCGGTACAGAAAATGATCGCCTCGAAGGTAATGAAAATGATGATCAATTATGGGGAGAAGCTGGATTAGATACCCTGTTAGGAGGTGCAGGAAGCGATCGCCTGTATAGTGGCACAGAAAACGATATCCTGGCAGGTGGCACAGAAAACGATGTTTTAGAAGGAAATACAGGTGAGGATCAATTATGGGGTGGAGAACAAGACACCCTCAAAGGTGAAGGCGATGTTGCGACAGGTGGCGATGACCAACTTTTTAGCGGCGCTGGTAATGATAAACTCTATGGTGGAGTTGGTAGCGACAAGCTAGAAGGTGAAGCTGATAATGACGAATTATATGGCAATGCTGGGAACGATACCTTATCTGGTGGTCAAGGTATAGACTCCCTTTATGGTGGTGCGGGAATAGACTCCCTTTATGGGGGAACAGAAAAGGATATTCTGGCAGGTGGCACAGAAAGCGATCGCTTAGAAGGTAATGAAGGCGATGATACTTTATGGGGTGGACAACAAGACACCCTCAAAGGTGAAGGCGATATTGCGACAGGTGGCGATGACCAACTCTTTGGCGGTGCTGGCAATGATAAACTCTATGGTGGAGTGGGAAGCGATCGCTTAGAAGATGAAAGTGGCAATGATGAATTATATGGTAATGCTGGCAACGATACCCTCTACGGTGGCATTGGCAACGATACATTAGTAGGTGGCATAGATAACGATATCCTCGATGGTGGTGATGACGCAGATAACCTCGATGGCGGTGCTGGAAACGACATCCTTGATGGCGGTCAAGGCAACGATATCCTCAAAGGTCTAGCCGGAAACGACACCCTCTACGGTGAAGCAGGTAACGATAATTTAGATGGTGGCACAGGAAACGATCTTCTGATTGGGGGAATTGGCAACGATACCTTATTGGGTAATACAGGGGCAGATATCCTATTTGGTGGTTATGATAATGACATCCTCAAAGGCGATGCTGGAGGAGATTCCCTATATGGCGAACAAGGCAACGACAGCATTGAAGGTGGTGCAGACGCAGATCAAATAGAAGGTGCAGAAGGCAATGACACCCTCAAAGGAGATGCTGGCAATGATACCTTACTCGGTCAAGAAGGAAATGACATCCTCTATGGCGCTACAGAAAATGACATTTTAGATGGTGGAGAAGGACTTGATACCCTTTCCGGGGATGCAGGAGACGATGTGCTGATTGGCGGTGAAGGTATAGATTTACTATATGGTGGCGCACAAGCAGATACTCTCCAAGGTGGATTGGGACAAGATAGCCTATATGGTGGTACAGAAGACGATAATCTATCAGGGGGAGCGGGGAATGATAGTCTCGAAGGTAACGCTGGCAACGATAATCTCAGCGGAGACGCTGATGATGATATCCTCAAAGGTGGCAATGGCAATGATACCCTTGCAGGTGGAGATGGGAACGATATCCTCATCGGTGACGAAAGCAACGACCCAAATTCAACAGCTACCAGCTTAGGAAACGATTTCCTCTCAGGTGGAATCGGCAATGACAGACTTTTTGGTTATTTAGGTAATGATACCCTCATCGGTGGTGAAGGACAAGATTGGTTAGAAGGTGGATTTGGTAATGACATCATCAAAGGTGGAAATGATGCAAATCCCGATGTTAAAGATAACAATGCCGATGTTTTTGTTCTTGCCCCTAGTTCGGGAACAGATACAATTTATGGATTCGATCCTGCTAAAGATGTTATTTATCTCTCTAAGGGATTGACTTTTGCTTTTATCAAAATTGAAGGTGATGGACAGGGAAATACTAATATCATTGATTTAGATACGGGAGATATCCTAGCTGTATTTATAGGAATCAATCCCAATCAAATTACTCGTGCCAATGTTGATGAAGAAAATGTTGAACCCAACCGCTTAGAATTTGCCAGCAAAAAGCCCATTTATGCCAAAGATGAAACCGTTACCTTAGTTAATACAGTTGTCCGAGATGCCAATGGTGCAGATGATATAGAACGAATTGATTTTTGGTTACAAAAGGATAGCGGTAACTGGCAAGATATCAGCGATATTGGCTTTAAAGGACTTGATGGTTCTATCGCTTGGGGTGATTTCAATAAAGATGGATTTAATGATCTTCTGATTGCTGGACAAAATGATAAAGCTGGTAGTTACCCAATTCGCATCTACAAAAATAACGCCAATGGCACATTTTCAGAAGTCAATTTTAACTTACCAGAATTAACTGCCTATCGTCGCGGTGTCACTTGGGGAGATTATGACAATGATGGCGATTTAGATATTTTGGGTTCTGGTTATATTATTGCCAATGTCGGCGGAAATTTTGATGCTGATGGAATTATTCATATTGCTACGAGTGATATTTTTCCCATTGCTGAAAAAACAGCACTTTGGAAAGATTATGACCAAGATGGCGATTTAGATTTGTTGCTATCTGTAACTGATGTCAATGGCATCTCTCTTATCAAATTTTATACTAATTCCAATAATACCTTTGCTGCTGAATCTAACCTTGACATTGCTATTTACGGGCTAGTTGCTTGGGAAAAACTTCCCTCAAATCCATATTTTAATATCTTCACAGTGGGTAATTATTTTGAAAACAAAGAACTGACGGTTCAGACCCATACCTATGACAGTCAAAGCCAAAGTTATAAGCGTGATAACGTTATATTTTTACCAACGCCTCAAAACAAGGTAATTACACCCGATTCCGTTGATTGGTATGACTACAACAAAGATGGCGTTTTAGATTTTGTTCTCACAGGTTCTAATGGTTCACTCGATGGTTTAGATGCTGTCACCCTTGTTTATAGAGGTAATACGGATGGTACATTTACCCTAGCAGCACAATTAACAGGAGTTGTTAATGGGGATACAGCTTGGGCAGAAGTAAATGGCAAGGCTACTCTCTTAGTTACTGGTAATAGCAACCAATATCGCACCCGTGCCACAGATTTAAATAAACCAGTCAGAATTCCCATCAGCAAAATTTATCAATTCGATAAAACTGACCCTAATAACCTTAATAATGATATTTTTGTCGAAACTTCCACCAATTTAACGGGAGTTTATCACCAAACCCAAGGTAATCATGTTAGTTGGCAAGATTACGATAAAGATAATGATTTAGATATCTTAATCACGGGTAAAGATTTCTTTGATAATCCCGTAACGCTGCTTTATCGCAACGATGCTGGTAAGTTTGTCAATGCAGTTTTCAATCCCTTAGCTACTGATTCGCGTCTTTCTACTTTTAATTACAGTCTCAACGGCTTAACTCCAGGTGACTATATATTAAAAGGGACTGCTTATGACCATCAGACCGCTGCTCAAGAATATACTCTAGTTCCTGGTTCTGGTGAAGGTACTGGAAGCCTAACAGGAACAGCAAATTTATCTGTTGATGAATGGACGAAAAGTGTCAGCTTTCTTACTGATATTGCCACAGATAGTTTAGGCAACACTTATGCGTTTGGCGATTTCTACGAATCTACTGTTATAGATGGCCAACAATTAATTAGCCTTGGTGGATATGATGTATTTATTGCTAAATTTGATAGTCAAGGAAATCAGGTTTGGGCTAAACAGATTGGTGGGGCGGATGATGATTCTATTACAAGCACCACTACAGATAGTTTAGGCAATATTTATGCCTCTGGCTCTTTTAATGGAACTACCAATATATATGGACAACAATTAATTAGTAATGGTGGAAATGATATATTTATAGCTAAGTTTGATAGCCAAGGAAATCGGGTTTGGTCTAAACAGATTGGTGGTTCTGGTTTGGATTATGTTAATAGCCTTACCACCGATAGTTTAGGCAATGTTTATGTTTCTGGTTATTTCAATGGAACTATCAATATATATGGGGAACAATTAATTAGCGGTTATGGCTCCTCTGAAGCATTTATAGCTAAGTTTGATAGCCAAGGAAATCGGGTTTGGGCTAAACAGATTGGTAGTTCTGATTTTAGTTCTATTAATAGCGTTACCACCGATAGTTTAGGCAATATTTATGTATCAGGTTCTTTTGATCAAACTGCCTATATAGATGGGCAACAATTAACTAGTGGTCCCTATGGTTCTGATGGATTTATTGCTAAATTTGATAGCCAAGGCAATCGGGTTTGGATTAAACAGATTGGTAGTTATTATTCTGATTCTGTTGACAGTATCACCACAGATAGTTTAGGCAATGTTTATGCATCTGGTGATTTCAATGGAACTATCAATATAGATGGACAAGAATTAACTGGCTATAGCGTGTCTAATGTATTTATCGCTAAGTTGGATAACCAAGGAAATCGGGTTTGGGCTAAACAAATTGGTGGTTCTATTTTTGATTCTGTTAATAGCCTTACCACAGATAGTTTAGGCAATATTTATGTCTCTGGTTATTTCTATGAAACTATCAATATAGATGGCATAGAATTAACTAGCAATGGCTCCTCTGATGGATTTATTGCTAAATTTGATAGCCAAGGAAATCGGGTTTGGATTAAACAAATTGGTGGCTTGAATTCTGATTATGTTTATGGCACTAGCATAGACAGTTCCGGCAATATTTATGCCTCTGGTTATTTCTATACCGAAGATGGTGCTTTTGATGGAACTATAAAAAAAATTGACCAGACTCCAGAAAAGCAGCAGAAAGAAAAATTTATCATTGGCGACTCTAGCAAAAACTTCTATAGTTACGGCGGTGACTATAACGCTGCTACTAATGGATTTACCTTCACCAATCCCACGGGAACACCTGCTTTAATTCGTAACTTCTACGATAAAGATGTTATTCAGTGTTACGGCGCATCAACTCAGTATCATTTAGAGCAATTTAGCGTTGCTAACTTAACAACTTCTCAAGTTTCCCAAGACTTATTAAATGAAATCAAAAGCTTGTACAATCCTGGCGAAGTTGTTACAGCAATTCTCTACAGTCCAGATCGCCAAGGTTGGGATCAAGATAATAATGGTATATATCAACCTTATGGTGGCAAAGCTTATCTCGTCGGTATAGTTGGTGGTGTTGCTAAAACTCGACTGATAGAAACAACTGAAGCAGTCCAAGGTAATCTTTTGTTTGTTTCCGAAAGAAATGACTCTACACACCAAACCAACTTTACCGTTAACACCATAGGAACAGAAGGTGATGATAACGCTCTTCAGGGTAGTTCTGGTGCTGATAAATTAACAGGTGGTGGTGGCAATGACATCCTCATTGGACAACAAGGATCTGATTACCTGGATGGCGGTACAGGTAATGACATCCTGCAAGGTAATATTCTGGTTTACAATATTGATGGTTCAGTCATTTTGGGTAATGACCTTGGCAATAATCAACTTTATGGCTGGGAAGGAAATGACCAACTTTGGGGAAGTAACGGTAATGATACCCTCGACGGTGGCGAAGGAAATGATTTCCTCAACGCAGGACCTGGACAAGACAGCCTGGATGGTGGTTTAGGTGCTGATACCATTGATGGTGGTGATGGAATTGATACAGTTACTTACGCCAAAGCCAAAACCCCAGTTGTTGTAAATCTGACAACAGGAACAGCCACTGGTGGAGATGTCCTCAAAAATATTGAAAATGTCGTTGCTTCTCAATTTGCCGATTCAGTAACAGGCAACACTTTAGCCAATATCATTGAAGGATTAGCCGGGAAAGATACTCTCATTGGTGGTGACGGGGATGATACCCTCAGAGGTGGTGCTGGTAATGATAGTTTAGACGGTGGCACTGGCAATAATATTCTAGAAGCAGGTGGCGGTGCAGATACTCTCAAAGGTGGAATAGGAAACGATACCTATAAATTCCAATCAGAATGGTTATCTTTAGAACAAGCTTTTGTTGCCTTGGGTGGAGATGAACAACGACTAGGAAAAGTCACCAGTGCTACTGGTCAAGCTATTAACTGGGATACCTTCCAGCGTTTTGGTTTTGATGCCCAATACGACAAATATCAAACTCTTGGTTTAGAAGTTGACCTCCAGAAAAAACAGCAAAACCAGCCTTGGGTTAGGTTAGCAGTCAGACAATGGCTAACACCAGAACAAGCTTTTACTACTTTAGGTGGTGGCAACCAGCAACAGAATTATATTACTCATCCCACTACCAAAGAACAAATTAGTTGGTCTGTATTCAACGGCTTGGTAACAACTCAAAATTGGACAAAACTTGCAGAATTAGGTCTTGCTTACAGTTTAGATTTAAAAGGAGTTGGTCAAGGTTGGTTAGGCGTTCCTGTTGCACCCGCCCTAGCTGGAAGCAGAATTGAAGATGTGGGAGGTAGCGATCAATTAGTATTACCAGAAGGAGTCACTCTGTCTTTGAGTCGTCTCTATCCTGGCAAAACCGGATTAGCACAGTTAGGAAATAACTTAATCATTGACATTAATCAAGATGGTGTTGCTAATCCAACCCAAGATTTATCTATTAAGGACTTCTTTGATGGCAATCTAGCAGGTACAGGATTTATTGAAACTGTTGGCGACAAATTGGGTACAGAGATCCTCAACTTAGCTAAAGACTTTACACCCATTACTATTTCTTTGCCAACATTTAATCAAGTTACCAATTGGCAAGGTAGTAGTGATTGGGGCGATTATGATAATGATGGCGATTTAGATTTGCTGATTACTGGACAAGATAGTTATGGAAGTGGTATCGCCAAGATTTATACTAATACCAATAATACATTCACAGCGGCAGGTTCTCTTGATGGGTTAGACCGGATTCAATCAACTAAATGGGGAGATTACAATAATGATGGATTATTAGATTTACTCCTCATTGGTCACGATAATTTACCATTACTCAATGGGCAACAAATCCCAGGACGAGAATACTTCGCCAAAGTCTATCTAAACAAAGGTAATAAACAATTTACTGTTGTTGAATCAATTTCTTTAGGCAAATTTGAAAATCCCGAAGAATTTGAAACTATTTCTCTTCCTGCTGTTGATTGGGCAGATTACAACAATGATGGCAAGTTAGAGATTTTAACCTCTGCACAACTTCCTGAAACATTAACAGGAGGATCTTTAAATTCCTTTGACTATAACAACGATGGCTTTATTGATGTAATTGTCACTGGATTAAATGCAAATTCACAACCCACTACCCTGCTTTACAAAGGTAATGGAAGTGGAACATTTACACCAGATACAGCTAATAACTTAATCAGGTTAAAAAATAGCAATGCTGCTTGGGGAGATTACGATAATAACGGTACTTTAGACCTACTGTTAGCTGGCTCTAATGGTACAAATAATGATGTTATCCAACTCTACAAAAATAACCCAAATGGGACGTTTGAAGCAATTTCTACAACTTTAAAACCAGTTAGTAATCCCTCTCTACAATGGGCTGACTACAACAATGATGGCAAATTAGATGTATTGCTAACTGGAACGCGCAACGGTCAACCCATCACTGAAGTTTACCAAGGAAATAGCTTAGGTGGATTGACCCTAATTGACAACATCTTAATAACTAGTGTGCAGCATGGTGAAGCCAAATGGGGCGATTACGATAATGATGGGGATATTGATATTATTGTCACTGGCGCTGCTGGTCGAGATGGTGTACCTTTTGCCCAGGTTTATCGCAACAACATAACAACTGCTAATGTAGCTCCAAAAACTCCAGGGAAAAATGAACCTCTACAAAATTCAGATGGTTCTGTCACCTTGGCTTGGAGACCAACCGCAAACGTAACAGCTAACGAATTAGGTATTAGTTATAACCTGACAATTGGCACAACTCCGGGAGGAGGAGACATCTTCTCAGCTTTGACAAATAAAGGTACAAATGCTCAAGATAGCATCGAAGGTCGTCCGCAAGTTGCCCAAATGGGGAATGTAGGCAGCAGCACCCAATGGACAATTAACGGACTTAAGCCCGGAACAGTTTACTACTGGAATGTTCAAGCAGTTGATCCAGGTCTAAAAGCCTCTACTTTCTCTGATTCTTACCTTTACAGCTTTACACCAAACTTTATTGACTGGACTCAGCCCATTACTGCCAATTTACCAACAAATCCCTTCAATCCAGATCAACAATTCCAGTATGATACTGATACCAACCTAGAACGCATTGCTTATGGTGACTACGATAATGATGGCGACTTAGATCAGCTTATTGCTAATGGAATTGAGTTATTTGTCTTAGAAAAACAACAAGGTCAAGCCGATAAACTAACTCCTCTGACAGGACTCAACCAAGTTACGTTTACCAAAATTGCTTGGGCAGACTACGATAATGATGGGGATTTAGATGTAGTCGCGTCTTATGCTTCTGGTACTAATCCTCCCAGTGTAGCTTTCTTTACAAACACAACTTCGCTAAGATCCAACCAAGCTATAATTCCAAACCAAACTACAAATCCACCACTAAAAACAACAGAATTTATCAAGGTACTGAGCAATTCACAAACTGGGCAACTAAACGCCATTCGTGACTATGACAGCGATGGTGATTTGGATATTATCTTAGGCACAACAGTATATAAAAACCAAATTTCTCAAGGCATTTCTCGTACTAATACTAAACCAATAGCCCCAACTGAACTATCTGCAACTGTTCAAAATAATCAAATTCTCTTCAATTGGAAAGTTGCTACAGATAAAGAAACACCAACAGCCGGATTAAGCTATAACTTGCGAGTTGGCACTACCCCAGGTGGCAGTAATATTATTGCTCCCATATCCTTAGAATCTTTAAACCAAGGTTCATTAATTCACCAAAAAACAACTATTAATAACCAAATCCAATCAACGCTCAATAACTTACAACCAGGAATCTATTATTGGAGTGTACAAACTGTAGATACTGCTTTTACTGGTTCAGATTTTGCCAGTGAAAGAGTGTTCACTGTTGGAGAGTTAACTACTCCAGAAGAAAATGTCAAAATTAGTAATCCCAAGATTAATAATGTAGTTCCAGGACTCACTCCTTATATTCTGAAACAAGCAAATACAGTAGCATTGAGTTTTGATGTTATCAATACCGGAAAAGTATCCCAAAATATTGATTATCAAATTTTCCTTTCGCAAGATAACACAATAAATGAATCAGATATTTATTTAGGATCTGGTCAACAAACTGGAGTCAATGGAGTAATTACTTTAGATACTTTAAATGCAGGTACTAGCAAAACCATCACTAAAAATATCATCATTCCGAGTTCATTTCCTGGTTTCACAAACAATGATCAATATATTTTAATCAATGTTGTTAATCAAAACTTGGAAACCAACAGCGGTGATAATCTTGCCATTCTGCCAATTAAGATTAGTGATCCTTTATTCTCTGCTGTCACCACAACGCTACCAACTGGTATTTCCAATCTGATTTTGACTGGTAGTAGTGTCATTAACGGCACTGGCAACGACTTAAATAACTATATCATCGGCAATATTGCTAGTAATAACCTCAACGGTGGAGTAGGTAATGATACTCTTGATGGCGGACTTGGCAACGACACCCTCATCGGTGGTACAGGCAATAATACTTTAATTGGTGGTTTAGGTGCAGATAGATTAGATGGCGCTACTGGCATTGATACGGCTGTCTATGCTAATGCTAGTGCGGCTGTCACAGTTAACCTAGCTCTCACAACTGCCCAAACCGGGGGAGAAGCTACAGGGGATGTCCTGCTGAACATTGAAAACTTACTCGGTTCTAACTTCAACGATACTCTCAGCGGTAACACTGGCAATAACATTCTCGATGGTGGTTTTGGTAACGATTCCTTGACAGGTGGTACAGGTAATGACACTTACATTGTTGACAGTGCAGATGATATTGTGACTGAAACATCTACCCTAGCTACAGAAATTGATACTGTCCAATCTTTTGTTAGCTATACATTAGGCAATAATCTCGAAAACCTACTTTTAGCTGGTACAGGCAATATTGACGGTACTGGCAATAGCTTAAACAACACCCTGAGCGGTAACAGTGGCAATAATATTCTTGATGGTGGTGTAGGGAGCGATCGCATTGATGGTAGTACAGGGATTGATACGGCTGTCTATGCTAATGCTAGTGCGGCTGTCACAGTTAACCTAGCTCTGACAACTGCCCAAACCGGGGGAGAAGCTACAGGGGATGTCCTGCTGAACATTG
>JAKOGY010000121.1 GCA_028658405.1 Dolichospermum sp. ST_sed8
TTTGTCTATCGAGATCATCTCGCTGTTTTGAGGAACTAACTCGACAGTAACAAATAATGGTAGCTCGTTCTGAGCTACCGTTGACATATGATTCGACATCATACAGTCTTTGTCCTGCGGGGTTTTTGATGCTTTTGATTTTCCCTTCATCTGCATATCTCCTCAACGTATTTGGGTGCAATCCCAGAAATTCGACCGCTTTTCACCAGTGGTATGTATGCCATTCGCATACTATAGCATAAGTTAATAAAAATTAGCAAATAAGCAACTAGTTACTTGCCTTTTGACAAAATCTAAAACGGCACCACCTTCCATTGATGGACTATTCCCACATTCTCCTGGTTGTTGATTATTCATAATTTGTTAATATTTAGGTTTAATATTTGCTGTAGTTAAAATAGCATATTTGCAAAAATGGTACTGAGTTGTGCATTGTGAGTCTGTTTTTTCTATTTTTAGTGCTTATAATTGTTTATTAATGCATTTATATAGGCGAATAACGTTTAATCTCCAATTATCAATTACCAATTACCAATCCCTATGTTAGATTGGGCATACTTGATATATTTTTTTTCCTTTGACACAGCCGCCATTATGTTAATTACAAAAAGTAAATTGGTTTTGAGTGCTACGGTAGTAACGCTTTCTACAATCGCTGTTACTGCTTTGGGTATTCATTCAATTGGTAAGGCTTCATTTAAAGACAGTCACAAGGATTTAATAGATGAAGTTTGGCAGATTATTAACTACCGATATGTAGATGGTACTTTTAATCAAGTAGATTGGCAAGCTGTTCGCAAGGAATATTTAAGCAAGTCCTATACTGATGACAAGTCCGCCTATAAGTCCGTTCGGGAAATGCTGAAAAAGCTGGAAGATCCTTATACCCGGTTTATGGACCCAGAAGAATTCAAGAATATGCAAGTTGATACCTCCGGTGAACTTACAGGGATTGGTATCACTATCAGTCAGGATGAAAAAACTAAGCAACTAGTTGTTATTGCTCCCATTGAGGATACACCGGCATTTAAAGCAGGTATTCTAGCTAAAGATATCATTCTTAAGATTGATGGCAAAAGCACCAAAGGTATGGATACTAATGATGCAGTAGCCTTAATTCGCGGAGAATCAGGCAGCAAGGTGAAGCTCACAATTCTGCGTAGTGGTCAGAAAAAACAATTCAATATTCAACGGGCGCGAATTGAAATTCATCCTGTGCGCTTTTCGGAAAAGAAAACCCCAGCGGGTAATCTTGGCTATATTCGCTTAAATCAATTCAGCGCCAATGCTGCTAAGGAAATGAAAGATGCTATTCAGAAATTAGAAACTAAAAAAGTTTCTGGATATGTTTTAGATTTGCGTGGTAATCCTGGTGGGCTGCTATATGCGAGTATAGAAATTGCTCAAATGTGGATGAATAAAGGCACAATTGTTTTTACTATTGACCGCCAAGGTACACAAGATAAACAAGTAGCAAATGGCTCGGCTCTGACTGATAAACCTTTGATGATTTTAGTAGATAAAGGTTCAGCTAGTGCTAGTGAAATTCTTTCTGGCGCATTGCAAGATAATAAACGGGCAACTTTGGTAGGAAGTCAAACTTTTGGTAAAGGTTTAGTCCAATCGGTACAACCTTTAAAATCTGGTTCTGGTTTGGCTGTAACTATTGCTAAATATCATACTCCCAGCGGTAAAGATATTAATAAACATGGTATTGATCCAGATGTGAAGGTAGAATTGACTGATCCCCAACGTCAAAAGTTATGGTTAGGTGGACGGGAGAAAATAGCGACTCTTGAAGATCCTCAATTTGCTAAAGCTGTGGAATTATTAGGTAAACAAGCTGCTCAAAATCCCAATACAATCAAGAAAAATTAAATTAATAATGCACGATACATGATCTAATCCCCCAGTCTGTACCAAGGGATTTTGATTATATTAA
Source organism: Dolichospermum sp. ST_sed8 (assembly GCA_028658405.1). Classification (GTDB taxonomy): domain Bacteria; phylum Cyanobacteriota; class Cyanobacteriia; order Cyanobacteriales; family Nostocaceae; genus Dolichospermum. The sequence goes on from JAKOGY010000121.1 coordinate 1,943, forward strand.
GCTCATCAAGGTCTTATGCACCGAGTTCGAGTCTCCAGGAGTAATATTTATCTGGGTTGTCGTCAGGAACAATATACCCAGTAGCTCCTTTCTTAGTAGGGGGTCCTGAAAAACCCGGCTGAGTTTTTGGCACATTAGGCGGAGGAGATCCACCTTGTAGTTGTCCTCCAACTAAAAACTCTTGCCCCTGTGTGGATATATCTTCAAGTAAATCAAGCATAACAATTTGATTTGACATCATAAGACCTCACTTACGTTACTGACTTAATTAAGAGACTTAATTAAGAAGTTGTCTTGACAATAAGTATTTTTTATGAATAATTCATGTATCAGATGGCATAATTTCTATTCTACCTTTTGATTGCCACAAGAGACACCACCCATGACAACCGCTATATTACCTAATCCTATTCCCAATCAACCATTACCAAGAAACTTAGATTTCATTTCTTCTAGTTCTTTATCTATAGGATTATTACTCGGAGATTGTGGTTGAGAATTAACATTTTGCGGTTGAGGTTTACCACCTGTAAATTGAGTTTTCATTTCTTGCAATTCTTTTTCCATTTCACTAGAAATTTTAACTACACTAGGAGGTTGAGAAGTCGGTGAAGTTATTTGTTTGGGGGGTACAGATGATTGTTGAAAATTTAAATCTTGCAGAACTTCTTCAACAGTTTGGTAGCGATGACTGGGGATACTTTCTATCATTTTGTCAATTACTTGACTCAATTCTTTACTAACAGGAGTTTTGAGATATTGTCCCCATATCCAAGCTGCATTGTGGGTATCGTAGGAGTCAAAAGGCGATCGCTCTGTTAAGAGATTAATACAAGTTACCCCTAAACTATAGATATCACTGGCAAAAAGTGCCTTGCCTCGCATTTGTTCGGGGGCGACATATTCGGCACTACCGATAATTGTTCCCGTGCGGTTTAGGGCTGTTCCTGTGGCGGATTTGGCAGCTCCAAAATCAACTATAACTAATTTGCGATCGCTATTCCGACGAATAATATTTTCTGGTTTAATATCTCGATGTATGACTTGTTTGCTATGACAAAATTGCAGCACTAGTAATAAATCATTCAATAATTGCCGAATCTGTGTTTCATTGAAAGCGCCATTTTGTTCTAACTCTTGGTATAAATTCAGTCCATCAATAAATTCCTGAACCAAATATTGTCTGTCATCTTGGTTACAATATGCTAGAAGTGCCGGAATTTGGGAATGTTGTCCCAATTCATCCAACTGTATAGCCTCTTGGTTAAATAAATCTACTGCCTTTTGTACCGTATTTGTCCCTTGGGGAAGAAATTGCTTAATTACACAAGGAGGCTTTGATGGTTTATCCTCATCTACAGCCAGAAAGGTTCTACCAAAACCACCTTGTCCAATAGGTTTAATAGCGCGATAGCGCTCTTTCAGGAGTAATTTTGTATCACAGATTTGACAAAACTTAACATCATCCGTGTTTTCTGGTTGGGAACAATGGGGATTAAGACAATAACTCATAAAAAAACAAATGATACTTATCCTTATTGTGCCTTGTGCTTTGCAAAAAGGTAGTTATGAACTTTTATTTTATTTTTAAGTAATGTTAAGAGATTTTTTTAATGCTATTTCCACCTGTTTAAATAGATTCAGATGGTAGAATTCCTAATTTTTTGTAAAAATACTGAATTATGGACAGTAGCAATTTTATCAGACCTAATCAATGATGTTTTTTTCAGTCCTGTTTTTTTCAGTCCTGTTTTTGTAAAGTCAGTGTGTGTGTCTAGCATTAAAACCCAAGTTTCACTTAAATCATCAGTTGGAACTTTGGAGAAAATACCCAATATAATAAATTCTTCTTGATGCACTGATAAAATAAGGGCTGGTCTTAATTTTGTAGCCGTTAAATCACTAAAAGGAAAACGAAATAACCAGATTTATAAAGGTTTAGGCTTCATCATTATAAATATCTTCTTCTGGGTCGTTCCACTCCTGAAATCCAGTTTCTGCAAGCTGCATAATTGTTAATGTATTACCATTATCTGAAAAATTTATTTTAGATGTAATAGATTCTATGCCTAAAATTTTCGATTCTTGATTTAAAATTCTCTCTTCTAATTCTTGAACTCGATTTACTAATTTTTGGTAGCTTTCAACTGAGATAATTGCATTGCTAACAGGTTGAGTCATAATTTGAGATGATTGCTAGTTTTGGATAACTGGTTCAACTTTTGCACATTGAAAACTATTTTCATCTTTGGGTATCCCTGTAAAAGATTTGATTGTTTCAGGAGTTAAAGACCTAATTAATTCAGGATTATCTTGAATCCTTAAAATTAGTTCTGGTGGTATTTCATCTTCGGGAATACCTGTACAAGATTCGATGAATGCAGGAGTTAAAAAGTTGATGAATTTAGGATCATGTTTGATCTTGCCTAAAATTCCTTCTGTTATGATTTGGAAGTGTATTTCTCTTTCTGTTTCTTTTCGTTTTTTGTCCTTCAATATTTGCTGATTAAGAAATGCTTTAATCACAGAACCTTCTGCTACAAATGCAATGTGAGGATGTAGAGATTCAAAAGCAAAAATTACCTGATCTTTATAGCCCTGATCATTCTCACATATCCAGACCGCCATTAATTTTTTACTCAAACGGAGCGAAGAAAACAATTGATTATTACCAATATTACCATCAGCATGAAAAGGGGGATGGGGATTTTTTTTAGTAGGTCTTTTGGTATTTTTCTCTATTTTTACGTCAATTTCATCAGTATCAACAAGAGGAGATAGAGTTATCCATGTAATCTTACGTTCTGTATCTTCAAAATAAAGTTTAACTTGATCAAGACAAAGTTCATCACCTTCAAATTCTTGATCCTCATCAGTTGATACTCCTATTAAAGTTTGTCCAATAGGAAATTCATTGATTACCATATTTATCACGCTTTTTCCTTGCTTGTTTAAGAATTTTAATAGCAGTTTCCGCGTCTTTATCCCCCTTAGCAGCTAAATTAGCTAACTCTCCCACCCTGATATTTTGATAATCGCTGCGTAATTGACTAACCTGTCCTTGTCCTCCACCACGTTCACGAATAGCATCCGCAATCAAGTCATCTTTAATATTAACAAGATTGCCAAGTTTTTTCAGTCCACCAGGTGTCAGTTGAACTGCCCCTTGTTCATCCATTGAGTAAATGCGAGATTAAATTATATAGAGTATCTAAGTCCTAATACTAACATTTTCCCGTCAAAACAACGTATAAACATCTAAAAACCCGATCAAGGTTGACCGGGTTCTAGTGAATTTGCAGGTTTCAAATGATTAAACTAAGTAAGTGATTTTAAGTTACTAAGGGTTGACTTTCTAAAACGCAAATACAGCATCTCTACGTCTTTCCGCTCTGGGATTTGGCTTCGCCATCTCATCTAGAGGAGGCTATTTGCCACTTCGTTCTTAATAATGCTGTACTTGTGGGGCTGATGACAGGGGACACTAGATCATTTGCCCTTCTAGTTGGTTTCTTATCTGTTTGGTGTCCTATGGATTTAATATATCATTTGATTTTGAAAGTGGAATCTGTTCTTTACATTTATTAACAAATAGGGTAAAGCAGAGGAAAGTGCTTATTTGCGTTTTTGTCCTTTTTGCCAACTTTGACTATTAGGCTGTTTGCTCAATTCAGCTTGAGGAAAAAGTCGCTGTTCTATTTGTTGATAACTTCCTTCAAAGTCGCATTTTCCGAAGTGGGGACATTGACGACAATAAACGCCGTTAGTGTAACGTTCCAAATTCTCGCGGTTGAAAAAATAGGGTTTATGACTAAAGGTACTCGCTACCCATTGCCAGGACATATTGTTACTTGCTGGATCACCGTCGAGTAAATGTTGGAGAAACCATTTTGCACCAGCTTGCCATTGAATGTGTCGCCAATGAATAATATAGGCTGCTAACCACATTCTGATATGGTTGTGGAGGTAGCCTGTGGTTCGCAATTCCTGACTAAAGCTGTCTATGCAAACTAATCCTGTAGTTCCGGTTGTAATATTTTCAGGTAGTTGGGCTGCGTAGTCTGTGGGTTTGTAGCCGGTTTTGAGTTCTTCCTGATTTTGCCAAATCCCATTTCCTAGTTTGACATATAATCTCTGCCAATAGTCGCGCCAACCTAATTCATTAATTAGTTTATTAGCATCATTGGGATTTTCAATCCGTCCCAGGATATATTCTCGAACTTCGCGCAAACTCAAAACACCATGACGAAGATAAGGTGATAATTTGGTAACATCACCTGCGATAAAGTTGCGGGTTTTTGCATAAGCTACAGGATCAATTTTCTGTAGCGCTTGCTGGGCTGCTTTCCTTCCCCCGGTCATATCACTAATATCATCATCTACTGCTGCGGCTTGGGGAAATTGTTCCTGTAGATATCTGACTAATTCAGTCCGATTTTTAAAGTCACGTAACATAAAATCAGTATTATATCAAATTAATATGAAGCTGCATAGAATACAATATCAAAAATAATTGAACGCGGATGTACGCAGATAAACGCAGATAAAAATATATCAATCAATGGATTTGAGAATTCTGTGCAGTCTTAGATAGAATTGGTAATTAGATGTAAATTTATGGCTGAAATAATTTGGCAGTCAGCAGTTCAGGATAGTTATTGAATTGAAATCCGACATATTTACCTAAAGATAGTCTACAATCAGATGTGGTTTTATACCGCCAATGATTGATCTATACCCTAACTCATTTTATCTATTATGACAAAACAGCCATCTTTAACTGAACAACAAGGTTATTATCGCTATAATCCCAGCGATTTAGAGCAGAAAGGGGCTGCCCGTTTGTTTCCCTATACGGGGGAAGATGGGTCAATCCGCTATATTTTGACTAAGTTATCTGAAAATTTGTTAGCACAGGGGAAATTGTCTCAACCTTGGAGTTTGTTGTTAACGGAGTTGGAAAAAAAAGTTAGTAAGTTGGAGGAGGATTGGTTCAATATAGGAACTTTATTAGTAGATTGTGAGGTGTTTCAATCGGGATGGTTTAATTTTGATTTACCACCTAATGAACAGTTTAATAGTAGTTATATCCAAGAAAGAAAGAAGTTATTAAAACGGCTTTCTACTGCCAAAACAGCATTGTGTAAATTAGATAAAAATCTGCCGATTGCACAAAGGAATGAGGAACAAAGAAAGTTATTTTTTGCGGCTTTAACTCAAGTTGATGGTACACCTCCACCAATAATGAGTGTAATTCATAAACGGGATGGTGGATTAAGTGATCATGAATTTGCTCGGCAAAGATTAGCAGGTGCAAACCCAACTGTAATTCGTAAAATACAACCAACAGATCAAGGTTTAATTCAATCTTTGGCAACTCAGTCTTATAAGTTAGGAAATAATGGTAATGTAGATTTAATTAAAGCAGCGGGAGAAAATCGGTTATTTGTTGTTGATTATCCATTGCTGAAAGATCTACAAGTTACTGATTTACAACCGGGTAAATATGTTGGTAGTCCCACAGCTTTGTTTTACCGCACTGATAAAGGACTCGAACCAATATTAATTGAAGTGGAAAAAGGGCGCGTTTTTACTCCAGCAATTAGCGGAGATACCGCTGATGATTGGATGCGGGCTAAGTTATATGTGCAAACGGCAGATGCTACTCATCATCAATTATTTGCCCATTTAACTTATACTCATTTGGCAATGGAAGCCTTAGCTATTGCTACTCCTAGACAGTTACCATATAATCATCCGGTTAATCAATTACTTTCTCCCCATTTTCAGTTTTTAATGGCGATTAATCATCGGGGCAATAGTATATTATTGGCAGCAGGGTCAGCGATTGATAATCTCATGGCTCCTACTTTAAAAACTTCTACAAAGTTAATAAATAAGGCTTATCGGGAAAAGTCTTTTTGGTATTATTCCCTATTGAATGATATTGAATTACGGGGAATTGAATCTAAGTTTTTACCAGATTTTCCCTATCGTGATGATAGTTTATTATTATGGGATGCGATCGCTAAATATGTGACTCGTTTTCTACAAAGTTACTATCCAGACGATAAAGCTGTACAACAAGATCCCTTTCTACAAGCTTGGGCTGAAGAATTAGCTGCACCTTTAAATACTCGTCCCAAATCAGATTTTCCCCAAGTTCCTGCATGGTTACCAAAAGAATTAGTTGCAGAATCAGGAATTGAACCGGAAGAATTACCTGCTTATCCGCGGATTCCTGGATTTACAAAAATTGGTAGCTTGCAACAATTAATAGATATTGCTGCTATTACCATTTTTACCTGTGGTCCCCAACACGCAGCTTTGAATTTCAGTCAGTTTGATTATATGTCTTATGTTCCTAATGCACCTTTCGCTAGTTACAGCCGCCCTAATACACTAGCAAGTTTGGAGGAATTTTTACCACCAAAGGATCAGGATTTACTGCAAATGCAGTTAACTACGGCTTTGGGTGGGATTTATTGCGGAACTTTAGGAAGTTCTGATTTAATTCATTTTGCACAAAAGAGCGATAGCCAAATTCTCAATCAATTTCAAAATGATTTATCATTAATTGAAGGTACAATCAAGGGACGTAACCAACAGCGTTTTACAGATAGTGGTGTTGAATATCCCTATCTTTTACCTTCTCGTATTCCCAACAGCATCAATATTTAAGAAAGTAGGGGCGCTTTCTTCTGCGCCTAATCAGGAGTTAATGAACCACGTTCGCGAAGCGTCCCGTCAGGGATAGGCACGAAGAACACGAAGGAAGAAGGAATAAGAAGGAAGAAGGAATAATTGTAAAGACGTTTCATGAAACGTCTCTACATTTCAATTATTACGAGGATACATTAAATGAATTTAAAAATCCTTCCATGCTCTTATTTAAAAACTTTTGTCTTTTTTTAGTAGTTTCCACACTTACTTGATATAATCTTTTATCAATTAAGTATATTCGTTGATTGACAATTTTTCCCCCAGGTTTGCTATAGCTAACTTCTCTGCCAGAATAACTACCTAAAGTTATTTTTTGTTTCTTAATTAAAGTTCCTTTAGCTTTTTTTAGCACACTATTTTGGCCATTGTCTAAAGCCTTTTCTACAAGATTACGGCGATTTAATAATTCAATATATTCAGATGAATAATCAACATAACCCACCACATATTTAACTTCCTCTTTTTTGCGTTCAACTGTAAACATATTTAATTTGATGTTTCCAGATTTTGCATTTACTATTTGCTTAACTTCTTTGGGAGTCCCCGGCATTAACACCCGAAAACTACCGTCAGGGGCAGAAAATAACTTCCAAACAGATTTCGCTGTTTTTACAGGTTGGTTAGCTGATACAGTTTGAATAATTGTATATCCACTACATAATATGAATACCGCAAGAGAATAATTTAAAAATCTAGTTTTCATTTTTCATAGTTCTTAATTTGATCAAAAAAAAGCTACTGTAATTAAAGCATAATTCAGGTTTTAGGAGTAAAATAAATTTGCTATTTGCCTTGATTCAAAATTATAAACTGTTGCAAAATGTCGTCAGAATTCCCAATTGGTAGTAAAGTCCGTGTGGTAGCATTACCACCTTATGTAAAAACTGCTGAACCAATGCCTATGTTACGTCCTGCTGATGTAATTCATATTGGTGAAGAAGGTATAGTTCTTGACCGTCGCCCCGGTGGTTATTGGGGTGTACGTTTTACTAAAGGTGCTTTTCTTATAGATAGCCAATACATTGAGAGCATTGAAAAACTACCTGAACCTGAGTCAGATTCAAAATAGCGGACAGAAAGAATGTTAACTTATATTAAGTTATGTTTCTAGTTAAGAAAAAAATGATTTCCCGTCGCTCTTTTATTAGCATTTTATTTGCTACTTGTTTAGCTGTTATCAGTTGGTTCAATTTTACCCCCCATGCTCAAGCTATAGGTGGTAAATTACCGACAATTAATCAACCAGCACCTGAGTTTACTTTACCGACTAATACAGGTAATGGTAAGGTTTCTTTGGCTGATTTTCGGGGTAAGTGGGTAGTTCTCTATTTCTACCCAAAAGACTTTACCTCTGGTTGTACTATTGAAGCCAGACGTTTTCAGCAAGATTTACCTAAGTACACTGATAAAAACACGGAAATTATTGGTATCAGTGCTGATGATATTGATTCTCATGCCGAATTTTGTGACTCAGAAGGGCTAAAATTTCCTTTATTAGCTGATACTAAAGGTGAAGTTAGTAAAGCTTATGGTTCTTGGATAGGTGTTGTCTCTATGCGCCATAGTTTTATTATTGATCCTCAAGGTATGATCCGAGAAACTTTTGTGAAAGTTAATCCCAGTATTCACAGTACAGAAGTTTTAGCCAAGTTAACAAAATTGCAATCTTCTGTTTCTTAGAAATAGTAGTATTAGTAGGGTGCGTTAGAACGGAGTTCGTAACGCACCATTTATTATTAAATTTTCGGTGTGTGAAAACGGAGTTGGTAACACACCATTGTTAAAGTTTTGGTGCGTTACGCTATCGCTAACACACCCTACTCTTGCCTTTACTATATTCCATAGGAGTGCTAGTTTTTTAAAATGAATCATGATCCTTATATTGTTAAACCAGGTTCTCAGATTTCTTTAGTAAAAGACTATAACCCAGGTTATAGATGTGAGTTTCACCAAAAAGGTGATGCGGTTAAAAAATTAAATGCAGGTATTTTACAATTAGCCAAATATCAAGATGTTCTCTATGCTCAAAATAGTTATTCTTTACTAATTATTTTTCAAGCAATGGATGCTGCTGGTAAGGATAGTACCATTAAACACGTTATGTCTGGTGTGAATCCCCAAGGATGTCAGGTATTTAGTTTTAAATCACCTAGTGAGGAAGAACTAGATCATGATTATTTATGGCGCTCGATGAAGTCTTTACCAGAAAGGGGAAGAATTGGCATTTTTAATCGTTCATATTATGAAGAATTGCTGATAGTTCGTGTACATCCAGAAATTCTCAAAAAACAACAATTGCCTAATTTTCCTAAAGGTGATCAGATATGGAAACAGCGATTTGAGGAAATTAACAATTTTGAAAAATACTTAGTAAATAATGGAGTTATTGTTTTAAAGTTTTTCCTGAATGTCTCAAAAGCAATGCAAAAAACGCGTTTTTTAGCAAGGATTGATTCACCGGAAAAACATTGGAAATTTTCGGCTAGTGATGTGCAAGAACGAGCTTTTTGGGATGATTATATGGATGCTTATGAGCAAGTTTTTAACCATACAAGTACAGAAGTTGCTCCCTGGTATATTATTCCGGCTGACCGTAAATGGTTTACAAGGTTGGTAGTCGCGGATATCATTTGCACAAAATTACAGGAATTAAATTTGCAATATCCGCAACTTAGTGAGGAATATAAACAGCAATTATCGGCAGCGAAAAAAAATTTGGAAGCAGAAAATTAGGTATCCTCTTTCTTTCTAAGAGGGTGTTTAAAAATTTCTCTTGTCGGGATCAAAAGTTTTAGATCCCTCTAAATCTCCCTTAAAAAGGGAGACTTTGATGACCGAAAAATTTTAGATTTTGGATTTTAGATTTTGGACCCTAGAATTTTCGGTACAGGTTCCCCGCCTCTTCAGGGCGGAATTAATCCAAAATCGCCAATCTAAAATTCTCAAGCTCCACACTTGAGGGTGGAGTCAATCCAAAATCCAAAATCGCAAATCCAAAATTGGCTGACCGATACCATTTAACAAATCTCTCGATACCTACCTCAATTGAGGTATTAGGTTTAAAACCAACATCTTTCAGTAAGTGTAGCTGCGACTTCTAGTCGCCCGGTATACTTAATTAGATCGAAAACTCCGATTGTTAACTATTTATAATCAAGCTAATAAGTAGATGGACTGAAATAATATCAAAATAATATTATTGACTTTTGGGTGTCTAGAAGCCCACCCCGCAATAAGTATAATATTCTTGTGGAGTGGGCATCCTGCCTGCCCATATTATATTCAATTGTGCCTACCTACTTACAGGATTACCAACGGTGTTAATCAACTATTAAAAATCCATGAAAAGCCTGTTTAATTTGCTTTTTTAATTTTTAATTCCGTCTTTGGGTACTAGACTTTTGCTTGTAATGTCTTCAGTAATTCAGTATTTACGCCCGATTCACGAGTGAGAGAAATTTTACCTGTACGAGCGATTTCTCTAAGTCCAAATTTTTGTAGCACTTGCACAATCGCCACCATTTTACCAGGATCACCCACAACTTCCAAAGTCAAAGAATCTTCAGCCACATCAACAATTCGCGCTCGAAAAATCTGAGACAATTCGATAATTTCTGAACGATTACTGCTAGTAGCATTTACTTTCAGAAGCATCAATTCTCTTTCTACACAAGGAATTTCTGTAATATCCTGTACTTTGAGAACATTAACTAACTTATATAGTTGTTTGGTCAGTTGCTCAATAATACGATCATCACCAGGTACAACCATTGTAATCCGCGATATTCCTTCCTGCTCCGCAGGACCAACAGCCAGGCTTTCTATATTAAAACCTCGACGAGCAAATAAACTAGCAATACGGGATAGAACCCCCGCTTCATCTTCAACGATAACTGACAACGTATGTTTCATCTGAGACTCAAGAAGCATGGTATAAACGCAGACCGGCACTCATGACTGCGAAGCGAATTTCTACCACGCTGAATTGTCGGTCTGAATTTCCATTTTATACTTAATAGTTAAAATCATTATGTTAATATAAAAAAAATTATTTATAGCAAAATTCAGGAAAAAGAAGTGAAATCTTTTTCATACTTGATTTTTAATTTAAATTTTGGATTCCCATATTATTGGCAATATGCTATATCTACTATCGGGTAGATGTGGGCTTTGAATTAAGGGTTTATATTTTCCTTAGAAATAAATAACCATAGGAAGAAACTATTTATGGGTTGGTTACAAAGACTTTTTGGCTTAGAAAAATCGGAAAGCGCCCAAGTTAATCCAAGCTCCAACGATGATGCTAATACAGAAACAATAGATCCAGAACGCATGGGATTAAATGGAGAATATGACCAAAGTGGTTTAGCAAAGCGTGTAGCATTAGCATTTGATCAAGACTCTGACCTTGATGATGTTGATACTCTCTGGGTTGCTCAAACAGGTGGCACTGTGGTATTGAAAGGTCAAGTTCCCAGTCAGGATATTCTTAACCAAATGGTTGCTGTAGCTCACACCGTCAATGGCACTACAGATGTTGATACTACACAAGTTAATATTAATTAAATTGGACATGGATTAAGCCGATTCAATACTCAATTCCAATTCCCTATCCAATCTAAAATTGCTTGGTTAACTTGTTCTGGTGATTCATCTTGGGGACAATGACCAACATCTTCTAAATATAGCAATTGCAATTTTTCGTTGTAGCCAACAAATTGATTTGCTAATTGTGGAGGCACAAATCGGTCTTTTTTTCCCCAAATTAACAACATGGGAATTGTTAAGTTTGGTAAAATTTTCTTGACACTAGGACTAAAATTAACTCCTGTTGTTGCTTTAAATAAGGCTCTAAAAGCACGCGCAGATCCCCTATCCTGGGGAGGTCCAGCTAAAATATCTATCAGTTCATCAGTAATAGCTTCGGGATTTGCATAAGCTAAACTAGCCCAAGGGCGCAGAACACTGGGACGACGGATAAAATAAAATAGCGGTTTTAATATTAATCTGGAAGTAAATATGCTTTTAATCCCGCTGACAAGAGGTTGCAAAGCAGTCGAAATCATTTCTTGCTCCAAAGTAGGATCGGGTAAACTCATCATGACTATGCCTTGTACCATGTCAGGATGATTAGCGGCTGCGACTAGAGAAATCAGTGAACCGATGGAATTACCAACTAAAACGACTGGTTGACCGATAAAGGTTTTCCAAAAGTCGTAAACTTGCTCTACCCATAGTTCCACATTGTAGTTAGTTGCAGCTTTTTCCGAAGCCCCAAAACCAATCATGTCTAAGGCGTAAACAGTGTGAGATTTACCCAAAACCTCTAAATTGTGTCGCCAATGACCAATAGACGCACCAAACCCATGCAATAAAATTAAGGGTGTTGTTTTTGCATAATTATGGGGAGGACGAATATAAGTATAACGGGTTTGCCAACCACGCCACACCCAGTCCCTTTGATTACCAACTCTTTGCTGCCAATGTCTTGCTGTGGTCACAGTTATCTCTGATTGATTAGTTGGAAACAATTAATTTTGTTCGTTCTTTCTCAATATGTTACATTATATTTGGTCAGCTTCAATGTATACCTAATTTTGCTATACTAGAAAAGTCTTCTAGATATCATATATCTATGTATCCAGTGAAGAAAAATGTAACAATAGTTATTAGTGTAAAATATCATGTAATTTAAGTTAAATAATGCAATGGAATCAACTCAGAGTCAAGCAATATAGTCATAAGACTTAATTACAGTTATCTTATGAACTTGCTACACTAGAGAGGGATAATTATTTTTCAATTCTGAGTTACAAAAGAAGGGAACAGGGAACACCGGAACAGATAAGAAACTTTAGTTCTGAGTTTAAAGCTCGTCATTATCTCAATCTCATGTTTTTAAACATGAGTTTTTCCTGTTAGAAAGTTGCCCGTTCCCTGTTCCCTCTGACTGTTGTATTTTGCCTTTGTTGGCATATCAAACTAAACTAACTAAATCAAGACCAGTCCAAATTCTTAACTAAAGAGCTGCCACTAATCATAATGCCTGTGATTGAGAAAAAAAGAACTCGCGATCTGCCCCAAATTAACGAACGGATTCGCTTCCCGAAAATTCGGGTAATTGACACTGATGGCGCACAACTGGGAATCATAACTCCGCAGGAAGCGATACAATTAGCAGAGGAAAAGGAATTAGACCTAGTGCTAATTAGTGACAAAGCTGATCCGCCAGTATGTCGAATAATGGACTATGGGAAATATAAGTTTGAGCAAGAGAAGAAGGCGCGGGAAGCGCGGAAGAAGCAGCACACGGCTGATGTGAAAGAAGTGAAAATGCGTTACAAAATAGAAGAACATGACTATAATGTACGCGTCAAACAAGCCGAACGCTTCCTTAAAGATGGCGATAAAGTTAAGGCTACTGTGATGTTCCGAGGTCGGGAAATTCAACACAGTGACCTGGCAGAAACGTTGCTCAAACGGATGGCTACGGATTTAGAGCCTTTTGGTGAACTCCAGCAAGCACCAAAGAAAGAAGGGCGAAATATGATGATGCTGATTTCACCTAAAAAATAATTTTGTCAACAACCTGGTAACGAATGCTGCATAAATTAGGTACTAATAGGATCTAAAATTGACACCGGGGAAATTTTTCCCATTCCCTCAGCATTCGTCCATAAGTAGATTCTTGTCAATTTATCGAATCGCTGTAAGACCCCCGTCTCAAGGTTTCCTAGGCGGGGGATGTAAAGCGGTTCAAAACGCAGCACTAGGCAGATCAATATTGAGCGTTAGCGAAATAGAATCTGCATAGTAGCTAAGTTTTGAACAATCATGATATACTATCGCCAATCCTAGACATCTTCGCCAGAGTGAAAAGTCTTTAAAACGGTTGCAACGCCGGATGTCCAAGACTAAAAAGGGTTCTCAAAATAGAGTCAAGTTGAGAAATAAACTTGCCCGTAAGCACCTCAAAGTAAGTCGCCAACGTAAAGACTTTGCTGTAAAAACAGCAAGGTGCGTAGTGAAGTCTAACGA
>JAKOGY010000122.1 GCA_028658405.1 Dolichospermum sp. ST_sed8
AACGCACCATTCCACGTTAAATCAGAATTGCAGGTTATTAAATTTGCGTTCCTAACAAGATTTTGGTACTCAATTCACAAGAGTATTAAAATTCAGCCATTAAAGTCATTCACTATGTTATTTTTATCACCTGTAATTATTCACCATTTTTAATTTCTTGACAAGGACAAAGAAATCTGCTAATAATTGTAATTTGTGGAAACTTTACCCTTTAATATAATCTCTTGGCTAACGTCATTGTCATAGGTGCCCAGTGGGGCGATGAAGGAAAAGGTAAAATAACTGACTTACTCAGCGGCTCGGCAGACGTGGTTGTCCGTTACCAAGGGGGAGTTAACGCTGGGCATACAATCGTAGTCCAAGGTCAGACATTTAAGCTGCACTTAATCCCTTCTGGTATTTTGTATCCAAATACCGAGTGTATCATCGGCTGTGGAACAGTGATAGATCCACAGGTTTTAATCAAAGAACTCGACCAACTAGAACAATTAAATATTTCCACGGCTAATCTATTGATATCTCAGACGGCTCATGTCACCATGCCCTATCATCGCATGATTGACAAAGCATCAGAGGAAGTCCGGGGAAATCATAAAATCGGCACAACAGGTAGAGGTATTGGTCCTACCTACGCCGATAAATCGGAACGTACAGGTATCAGGATGTTAGACCTGATGGACACCGATGGACTTCGTGAGCAATTAGAGCGGACGATAAACTATAAAAATACCATTTTAGAAAAGCTGTATAATCTGCCGCCCCTAAATCCTCAAGATGTGATTGAGGAATATTTAGGTTATGCAGAACGCTTGCGTCCTTTTGTCGTTGATACAGCGTTGAAAATTTACGATGCAGTTTTGCGACGACGGAATATTTTGTTTGAAGGCGCACAAGGGACATTACTTGACCTAGATCACGGAACTTATCCCTACGTCACATCCTCCAACCCAGTCGCTGGTGGGGCCTGCGTTGGCAGTGGACTAGGACCGACAATGATAGATCGGGTAATTGGAGTATCCAAAGCCTATACTACAAGAGTCGGAGAAGGTCCATTCCCCACGGAACTAGATGACGAAATTGGGGAATTGTTGGGCGATCGCGGTGCGGAATTTGGCACAACAACAGGGCGGAAACGTCGCTGTGGTTGGTTTGATGCGGTCATAGGTCGTTATGCAGTTCGCATTAACGGTATGGATTGTATGGCACTTACCAAACTTGATGTTCTCGATGAACTAGAGGAAATCAAGGTTTGTGTCGCTTATGACATTGATGGTGAACGTTGCGATCACTTCCCCACTAGCGCTCGTTTGTTCGCTCGTTGTCGTCCCATCTACAAAACTGTACCAGGATGGCAGGTGTCCACAAGTCACTGTCGTACCCTGGAAGAGTTACCACAGCAAGCTCTAGACTATCTAAAATTCTTAGCAGAATTAATGGAAGTCCCGATAGCGATTGTTTCCCTGGGAGCAAGTCGTGATCAAACCATCATTGTCGAAGACCCTATTCACGGTCCCAAACGCGCCCTGTTGCACTCCAATGGTACACCTGTTTAGTTATTAGTTATTAGTCATTAGTTATTAGTCATTAGTCATTAGTCATTAGTCATTAGTCATTAGTCATTAGTCATTGATAAAATAACTGACAACTAACAACTAACAACTGACAACTAACAACTGACGACTGACAACTAACAACTGACAACTGACGACTGACAACTAACAACTGACAACTAACAACTAACAACTTATATGGCAATTACACTCGAATCTAAAACACGCCCAGAAGGTAGCAAACCCAGAGCTTTGCGTCGTTCTGGTTTAATTCCTGCCAACTTGTATGGTCACAAGGGGATTGAATCAATTTCTCTAGTTCTTGACGCTAAAGTTGTAGAACGCTTGCTCAAGCAAGTTACTGCTAATAAAACCGAAATTGAACTCAGCATTCCTGAATTAGAATGGACTGGTACAACCGTACTTCGTGAAATTCAGATTCATCCAGCCAAAGGCACACCTTATCACCTAAGTTTTTTTGCTGGCACTAAAGGCTAGAATTCAGGTAATAATAACTAAAAGAACCAGGGTTAGCCCTGGTTTTTTTGTTGAGAAATTACATATAGTAGGGAACAGGGAATAGGAGCAACAATTTTCCCAATTACCAATTACCAATTACCAATTACCAATTACCAATTACCAATTACCAATTACCAATTACCAATGACAGAAACCAATCTTCCCACCTTAATTTCACAAATGTTACAGCCAGGATTTTATCCTCATTCCGTAACAGAACCAATTCAACTGATTCAAACTCATATTTCTTATGTCCTCTTAACAGGGGATTATGCTTACAAGCTAAAAAAACCAGCCAACTTTGGTTTTTTGGACTTTTCCACCCTAGAAAAACGACAATATTTTTGTCAGGAAGAGTTGCGCTTAAATCAAAGAGGTGCAGGTGAATTATATTTGGAAGTTGTCCCTTTAACTTTAGTAGGTGAACAATACCATTTAGGGGGAACAGGAGAGGCTGTAGAATATGCAGTCAAAATGCGTCAGTTTCCCCAATCATCTCTTTTTAGTGAACTTTTTGCTAGTGGAAAATTAGAAGAAAGTCACTTGGAAGAACTAGGACGAGTTGTGGCGCGATACCATGCTAACACAGAGACAAATGATTACATTCGCAGTTTTGGGGAAGTCTCACAAGTCCGATTAGCAATTGATGAGAATTATCAGCAAGCTCAAAACTATATTGGTGGACCTCAGACAAAAGAGCAATTTGAGGAAACAAAACAATATACAGATAACTTCTTTGTCCAATATCCAGAACTATTTAAAAGCAGAATTGATGGTAACTATATTTGCGAATGTCACGGTGATTTACACCTGAGAAATATTGCTCTTTGGCATGACAAAATCATGCTATTTGATTGCATAGAATTTAATGAGCCTTTTCGCTTCGTTGATGTTATGTATGATGTGGCTTTTACAGTCATGGATATTGAAGCCAGAGGACGTAAAGATTTAGGAAATGCCTTTTTAAATGCTTATGTGGAACAAACTGGAGATTGGGAAGGTTTACAGGTATTACCTTTATATTTAAGTCGTCAAGCTTATGTAAGAGCCAAGGTAAATTCCTTTTTGTTAGATGATCCTAATATCCCCGCTGCGGTAAAGGAAGAGTCAGCAAAAACAGCTTCTGCATATTATCATCAAGCTTGGGAATATACTAAACCTCAACAGGGAAAACTAATTTTGATGTCGGGGTTATCTGGTGCTGGTAAAAGTACCACAGCTAAACATTTAGCACGGAAACTAAATGCAGTTCATCTCCGTTCTGATGCTGTGCGTAAGCATTTAGCAGGGATTCCTCTATTAGAAAGAGGTGGAGATGAAATATATACACCAGAAATGACTGAAAAAACCTATAGCCGATTGTTGGCATTAGGAATTATACTGGCTAATCAAGGTTGGTCAGTAATTTTAGATGCCAAATATGACCGTCAGGATTTACGGGCAGAAGCTATTTCTCAAGCTACAAAGCATCAATTACCTGTGTATATTATCAATTGCACTGCACCGTTAGAAGTATTAAAAGAACGACTGCTTAACCGGACTGGTGATATTGCTGATGCGACTGCTGATTTATTAACATCCCAAATCAATCAATCTGAACCATTTACAGATCAGGAACAACCTTATATAACAGTTGTGGATACAACTCAACCACTAGAGGCACAATTACCAGGATTGATTTAATTTTTGCCTATAGGAATCATAAATGATAGTTTAATTATGTATGGTGGGCAATGCCCACCCTACGGAATATTTCAACTATCAAATATTATTTCTATTTTTTAATTCTAAATTCTAAATTCTAAATTCTAAATTCCTAATGTTATGGCACCAAAAAACAATCTGCTAGGCGATATTTTCTCTTCTTCTCCTAACTTCTTTTCTCAACTATTATTTGGGTTATTTATATTCATCATTTCTAGAATTGCTCAGGCTTCAGTTCCTTTAAGTCTATTTATAGCTATTATGGGGGGTGTCAGTTTGGGGTGGTTCACAGCCGCAAATGATAACAACCCTGAACCTAGCACAGTAGCCTCTAACCAGGGCATTGATGCTGGATTGAAATACTGGTTATTTTTTATGCTGGGGTGTCTTTTTTTAGGTTATTCAGCACCAATGAGTATTGTATTCGGCGCTATTGCTGGAGTTGGTGGTGGTTGGATTATTGGTTGGTGGCGTAGTGAGGAAGCATTACAAACACAATTATCTGAGGATATTGTAGTAGAAGAAGATACAGAACAACCTACTGATAGAAGTGCTAAAAGACGTAAAAGAAAACCTACCAAACGTTTCCGTCGCATATCTACAACTTTCAATTTTCGATTTTGGGAAAAGTAATTAACAGTTGATAATTGACTAATTATGTTTCTATACCTATCAAAATTACTACCATTATTTTTCTACCCTTTGGGTTTGATAAGTGTTTGTTTAATTGTGGCTTTAGTGACTTTGCGAAAACGTCCCCGCATGGCCACAATTGCCATTTCTCTATCTTTAGCTATCTTACTGCTTTCTAGTAATGCTTGGGTGGCGAAATACATGATCCGTAGCCTAGAATGGCAAAATATCCCTTTTCCTCAAATCCCTAATGCAGAGGCTATTGTAGTCTTGGGTGGTGCAACTAAATCAGCAACTTGGCCACGTCCAACTGTAGATTTAAGTGAAGCAGGCGATCGCGTTATTTATGCCGCTCAACTCTATTTCCAACAAAAAGCCCCGATAATTATCCTTAGTGGTGGTCGGATAGATTGGCGCGGAAGTGGTTCTTCAGAATCAGCAGATATGGCAACTATTCTCACATCTATTGGTGTGCCAGCAGCAGCAATTATTCAAGAACCTAATTCTCTCAATACATATCAAAATGCTGTCAATGTCCGTAAAATACTTGAAGCTCGTGGCATTAAAAAAGTATTATTAATCACTTCAGCAATGCACACGCCGCGATCTTTAAAGATCTTCAAACGTCAAGGGATTGATGTCATCCCCACACCGACAGATTTTCTGGTTAGTCAGGGTGAACTTGAAGAACTTACCAATACTCCTAAAGCTGCCATTCTCAATTTACTCCCTGATACTAACAATTTAAACCAATTCACAAGTGCATTAAAAGAATATATTGGTACTTTTATTTATAGCCTTCGAGGTTGGTTATAAAGGTAGGAATATTAATTTGGATTATTGAACGCAGATAAACGCAGATAAACACAGATAAAGATGTCTCAATTAATGGATTTTAGGGTTCTATGCAGCCTCACATATAATTGATATTACATTATCAAAATTCGAGAAAATTTGGATACAAGTTATCGGTGTGATGAGAGATATTCAAATTTATCAGGTCCATTCTGCTAGTGCTTGAGTTTCTGCTTGAGTTAAACTGGCTGCTAAGTTGCTCCAATCTATCTCAGCGGCAGGTTGATTGACAACTAATTGACCTTGCTGAAGATGTAAAAGATGGGTACAAAACTCTTGTGCTAGATCAATTTGCCGATTTACCATTAAAATCGCCGAGCAAGGGGGTTGATTTAGGTTAGTGAGGATGTTCATTAAATGACCAGATGTGGCAGTGTCTAAGGCTGATGTAGGCTCATCTAAGAGTAGAATCTGGGGTTCGGTAACTAGGGCGCGAGCGATCGCAATTAACTGTTTTTGTCCGCTGGAAAGTTGTACTTCAGTCCGTCCTAACCATTGTTCAGGAATTTGAAGTTGTTCTTGCCAATAACTCACTTTTTCCTGAATAATTGGCTGCGGTAGACCACGAAGAACTAAAGGATAAGCTAAAGCCTGTGCAACTGTCATCCCCAATAGTTTAGATTCTTGTTGTACTAGCATCACCTGTTGACGGAGTTGGATAACGGGAATTTGGCGATATTCTTGATTGTGAAGATAGATTTTCCCGCCGCTGGGTTCATTCAAGCGGTTAATGAGGCGTAATAAAGAAGTTTTGCCAGCACCAGATTCGCCGACAATTACCAAGCGATCGCCAGGTGATACATTCAAGGAAATATCCTGTAGAATCGGGTATTGGTGTTGATGCTGTAACCGCCGATAAAAATTAACAGATTCTAGCCTAAGCATAGGGAATAAGTGATAATTGATAATTGACAATTGACAAGTGCTATAACCCAATTAATTATCTGCTCATTTCAGACTGAAAAAACCCTATGTTAGCAGGAACAACTTTGCAGAATGGAAAATATACCATCCTCCAGGAAATAGGGCGGGGCGGATTTGGTGTAACATTCAAAGCTATGCACCACTATTTAGGTCAAGAAGTGGTGATGAAAACGATGAATGAGAGATTACTCAAACACCCCGATTTTTCCAAATTTCAACGCCAATTTCAAGATGAAGCTAGGAGATTGGCCGCTTGTGTTCATCCTCATATTGTCCGGGTAAGTGACTTTTTTGAGGAAGATACTTTACCTTATATGGTGATGGAATACGTCCGTGGAGACACTTTAGGTGCAGCATTTGTGTTACCAGGAATACCCCTAGCCGAAGCCACAGCCATTCATTATATCCGCCAAATAGGCGCGGCATTGCAAGTAGTCCATAATAATGGGTTATTGCATCGAGATGTTAAACCAGATAATATTATTTTGCGTCAAGGAACGCAGGAAGTAGTGCTAATTGATTTTGGCATTGCTAGAGAATTTAATAATGGGGTAAAACAGACACACACAGGTTTAGTTAGTGAGGGATATGCACCTATTGAACAGTATTTAACTCAAGCACCACGTACAGCAGCTACAGATGTTTATGGTTTAGCAGCAACCTTATATGCACTGTTAACAGCACAAGTTCCCATACCTGCATTATTACGTGACCGGGAACAAATGCCCTCTCCCCGTGAACTACAACCGCATCTGAGTGGGGCTGTTAATCAAGCAGTTAGCCGAGGAATGGCTGTAGAACCCCAATTTCGCCCTACTTCAGTAGCAGAATGGCTGCAACTACTACCAGGAAATGGGTTGAATGTGACATCACCAAGTTTACCTACCCAAGCAGTAGCTACTATTAATTTATCAGATTTAAAATCAGAAAATTTACTTACAAAAGCTCCTTCCCATTCTCTAGCGACACCATCAAAAGTTGCAAATATAGGAAAAAAAGCAGGTGGATCTAAGGCAGTTATGAGCATTAGTATTGCTTTAATTGCAGCTACAGCAGGTTTTAGTATGACGCGGATATTATCAAAACCTAATTTACAATTATCACCTAAACCAGTTTTTGAACAATCTACTTACGAGTCTAATCCACCCAAGCCTGTTGTTGTCATACCACCAGCAGCTACAAATCAACAAGTTAAAAATTCCTCTTTGGGCGAATCTGCACCAGTACCTCGGGTGAGGAGAAAACGCAGAAATATTCGTGTTTCCCCAGAACCAATTCCTACCAGTAATTCTGAGGAAAAAGCACCTGAGAATAAGGACTCTCAACCCACACCAAGGCCAAAGACCACAATCAAGCAATCAACACCAGTTGTTACTTCTGCACCTTCCTTAATGGATACTCTGCGCGAAGCCAAAGAATCTCAAAAAGCTTCTCCTCCTTCAGAAAATACTGCACCGGAATCTCGTCCCGTAGTCACTCCACCCCAGGAATCTCAACCAGAAAATTCTTCTTCTGTGGTAGTTCCAACAGTAGAAATCAATCCTAATCAAGCGCCGGAAACTCAGCAGCAAAAGGAAGAAAAACCGCAATCATAAGTCAACGGAGAGGGGGGGATTTGAACCCCCGTTGGGTTTCCCCAAAACGCATTTCGAGTGCGTCACCATCAACCACTCGGACACCTCTCCAAAAAAAACTTGTGGCACAAGATATTATAACATATATAAGTCAGGATTTCAAGAAAAAATAACTGGGTAAATTCGAGGGCTAATTGCTCTCTTCTTCCCTCTTCCTTCGTGTTCTTCGCTCCTTCGTGGTTCAGTACGGGCGTATTGCTATACGCCCCTACTGATTCCTGTAGGGGCGTATGGCTCATGTAGGGGCGTATGGCAATACGCCCCTACATTATAAAAAGAATTTTAAGCCCATTTATAAAATGTCAAATCTTGCTCTTACCCCAGGTCAAATAGTCAAAGTGCGATCGCGCCAGTATTTAGTAGAAAATGTTACATTTATTCCTAAACAACAAACTAGAGTTAGTCTTTCTTGTGTCGAAGATGACGCATTAGGAGAACAATTAGAAGTTTTATGGGAATTGGAAATAGACCGACAAATTATTGCTAACAGCAGTTGGGAAACCATAGCCAATCGTGGTTTTGACCAAGCCAATTTATTTTCTGCCTATTTGCATACATTACGTTGGAACTGCGTAACTTCCACAAATACTAAGTTATTCCAATCACCATATAGGGCAGGAATTGAAGTTAAGGCATATCAACTAGAACCCCTGCGTAAAGCCTTACTAATGCCGCGAATTGCCCTATTTATCGCTGATGATGTGGGTTTAGGTAAAACCATTGAGGCAGGTTTAATACTGCGAGAAATGCTGATGCGGCAAAGGGTAAAACGAGTAGTCATTTCCTGTCCTCCTTCAGTTGTGCGACAATGGCAAGAAGAAATGGAAAGTCGGTTTGGATTAACCTTCATTGTCTTTGATCGAGATTTTGTTGCTAACCGGAGACAGGAACGGGGTTATGGGATTAATCCTTGGAAAACTCACACGCGGTTTATTATTTCCCATGCTTTATTGCGTGACGAAACCTACGCTGCACCCCTGCGCGACTGGTTAGGAGAATTTGCAGATACTTCTATGTTTATTCTTGACGAAGCACACAACGCTGCACCTGCTACCAGTTCGAGATATGCTATAGATTCTCAATTGACGCGGACTGTGAGAGATATAGCCAAGCGGTTTGAACATAAATTATTTCTTTCTGCGACACCTCACAATGGACATTCTAATAGTTTTGCGGCTTTGTTGGAAATCTTAGATCCGCAAAGATTTTGTCGCGGTGTACCTATAAAAGATAGTAAGTTATTAGATGCGGTCATGGTGCGACGGTTAAAACAAGATTTACGAGAAATTGGTGAAGTTTTTCCCAAACGGGAAGTTATCCCGATAGTGATTGATAACTTACCAGCAACCGCGCCAGAATTACAACTTTCTGAACTATTACAAGAATATCGTCATTTACGAGAGGAACGATTAAAAGACGTTGCTAAAAATATCCAAAACTCCGCTATTTTGGTGACAACATCTTTACAAAAGCGGTTATTGTCTTCTATAGAAGCCTTTGCGCGAACTTTGAAAGTGCATAGTAAAGGAGTTCAAGCAGTCAGGAATCAGGATGATATTGGTAGGGGTTTAGTAATGCTAAACCCCTACAATGCTGATCATTCACAACAAAGCCTCTTATTAGAAGTTCCTGGAGCAGATGATGAACGCGCTGAATTATTAGAAGAAGAAGTACAAGCAGAAGAAGATGCCCAAATGACTGCTGCTACTAAACAATCACAGTCACAACCAACGGCGCGAGAGTTAGAATTATTACAGCAAATGGCGGAAATTGCTGATAAACATAGATATGTGGCAGATCCGCGAATTAGTCAATTAGTCCAATGGATAAAAGCAAATCTCTGTCCTGATTTGGGTAAACCTGATGCAGTTTGGTTAGATAAACGGGTAATTATATTTACTGAATATACAGATACTAAAGGTTATTTAGTCAAACAATTAGACGCAGCTATTTCTCATTCTCATCAAGCGGATAAAAGAATAGATGTGTTTCATGGTGGCATGGGCGAAGAACGCAGAGAAGCAATTAAACAGGCTTTTAATAGTGATCCGGCTCGTAACCCTTTACGGATATTAATTGCGACTGATGCAGCTAGGGAAGGAGTAAATTTACAAAACTACTGCGCGGACTTGTTTCATTTTGATGTCCCCTGGAATCCCAGCAGAATGGAACAAAGAAACGGACGGGTAGATAGAAAGTTGCAAAGGTCGCCCATTGTGAGATGTTATTATTTTATTTTACCTCAACGCACAGAAGATAAAGTCTTAGATGTGTTAGTTAAGAAAACCGCTACAATTCAACAAGAACTCGGAAGTCTTGCACCTGTTGTAGAAAAGAATATTTCCCGCTTACTTGCTCAGGGGATTCGTCATCAAAATAGCCGGAGTATGACAGAGCAAATTAATAATGCTGATAAAATCAATACTTTGAATGTTGATCATGAATTGATTAATGAAGAACTGGAAATAGCCAGAAAACGCCAAAAAGACTTAAGTAAGCAAATTAAGGAATTGGAAGATACGTTAAAAAAATCACAAGAATGGCTAGGGTTAAGTGATAGCCATTTCCGGGATGCTATTTCTGCATCATTGCAAATATTAGGCGAATCAGGACTAACACCATTAGATCCTATGGAAGCTAGTCGAGATCCAATTACAGCTAAATGGATTGTACCTGCATTAGACCAACGTACAGGCGCAGATCCGACTTGGGTAAAAACATTAGACAGTTTGCGCGTACCCAAACAACGGGGACAAAAACCCTGGGAATGGCGCAAGGAAGCACCGATTAGACCAGTTATATTCCGTGATCCGGGTTGTTTAAATGAAGATGTGGTACATTTACATCTAGAACATCGTTTAGTCCAAAGATTGTTAGGACGTTTTTTAGCCCAAGGCTTTTTACATGATGAATTAACCCGTGCTTGTGTATGTTTAACAGAAGATCCGATTCCCAAAGCGATCGCTCTAGGGAGATTATCAATGTATGGTGATAAGGCTTCCCGATTACATGATGAGATTATCGCGGTAACTGCGGACTGGATAGAACCCGTCAATAGAGGTAAAAAGAAGTTACAACCATTGAAGGAAGGGGAGAAAAAGGACGTATTAGCGTTGTTAGAAAACTCACTTACATTACCGCATTTACACCAGGTAAGAACAGAAGTACAAGAACTGTTAAAACAGAATACAGCTAAGGATATTGAAGACTTAATACCACATTTGCAAAAACAAGCCGATGTATTAGTAGAAAAGGCTAAGAAAAAATTAACAGCGCGGGGTAAACAGGAAGCTGTGGAAATGCGACAGATATTAGCAGAGCAAAAGCAACGGATTTTAAATGAACAGGGTATAAAAGCGATACAATTAGAATTATTAGATGAAAAGCGGCAGTTAGAAGCGGATAGAAGATATTGGGAACAAAGGTTACAAAGTCTTGAGCAGGAGTTGATAAATGAACCAACTAGAATAGAAAATAGTTATGAAGTCAAAGCTGTACGGGTTGAACCTGTGGGAATTGTTTATTTGTGGCCTGTATCGAGATAGTTCTTGTTTCGCGCAAAGACGCAAAGAAGAGTTCTTTATTCAATCCTGTTAATCCTTAAATCCTGGACATCCTGATTCTGACAATTAAATCCTGTTAATCCTTAAATCCTGGACATCCTGATTCTGACAATTTAATCCTGTTAATCCTTAAATCCTGGAAATCCTGATTCAGACAATTCAATCCTGTTAATCCTTAAATCCTGGAAATCCTGATTCTGACAATTCAATCCTGTTAATCCTGATTCAGACAATATGAGTGATAATGATTATAAGTATCTTCACAAGCAATGGCTGGGTTTAATTCAGCCTGTAGGTTGGGTTGTGTCTACTTCAGTTTTAACGGAAGCTGGGATTATTCCGGCTAAGAATGTTGTAGATTTACAATTACGTCTCTGTAATTTTATTGAAAATGAAAATTCTGGTTTTACTGATTTTGCTATCAATGTCCTCAATTGGCAAGATTCTGATTTGATTGATAGTCAAGGGGTATTATCGGAGTTATCTATATATTTAGAATCCTACAATGAAACTCTCTCTCCTACCTATGTTGTTCCTAGTGAGGAGGGTGGTTATTTGTTGTTGGTTAATGTTATTCCTGGGGGGACTTCCTTAGATAATGTTGTATCTAGTGATATAGGTTGGAATGCTTCTCCTCAAGCTAAGTTTGAACGGTTGTTAAAAGAAAGTCGGGTTTATATCGGGATTTTATCTAATGGTACAGATATTCGTCTTGTTTATGCCCCTGCTGGTGAATCTTCGGGCTATCTGACTTTTAATCTCAATACTATGTGTGAGGTTGCAGGTAGACCAATTTTAGCAGCTTTGGAAATGTTGCTAAGTGGTGATTCTCTATTTAATTCTCCTAGAGAAAAAAGTTTACCTGTTTTATTGGAACGCAGTCGCAAGGCTCAAAATGATGTTTCTACTAAGTTATCAGAACAGGTTTTAGAAGCTCTTTGGAATTTGTTACGCGGTTTTCAAACTGCTGATACTATGGCTAATGGGCGGTTAATTAGTCAAGTCGCATCTACTCAACCTCAGCAGATTTATGGGGGTTTGATTACTGTTCTATTACGGTTGGTGTTCTTGCTATATGCGGAAGATCGCGGTTTAATGTCCGATGATGGGTTATATACTAGCTATTATTCTGTAACTGGTTTGTATGAAAGATTGCGGGAAGACGAGAGTAATTACCCGGATACGATGGATCAACGTTATGGCGCGTGGGCTTCGTTAATTAGTCTTTTTGGTATGGTTTATAAAGGTGGACATCATGACGAGATGTATCTACCAGCACGCAAAGGGCAACTATTTGATCCAACCGTATATCCATTTTTAATAGGCCTTAATGATAATCGTAGCGATGTTTCGGTTAAATGTAGAGACGTTCCATGGAACGTCTCTACATTGGGAAATGTCTCTACATTGGGATTGGATGTAAATATCCCCCGTGTTTCCGATGGTGTGATTTTTCGGGTGTTACAAGGGTTACTGGTATTGGATGGGGAAAGACTCTCTTACCGTTCTTTGGATGTGGAACAAATAGGCTCTGTTTATGAGGCTGTGATGGGTTATGAGGTGGAAAGGGCTACTAGTCCATCTATAGGGGTGTGGAGTAAACCCAAAAGTGCTAAGTCTTCTGTGACGGTGGTTGTGAGTATTGAGGATCTTCTCAACACTAAGGCGGCGGATAGAGCTAAGTATTTAAAAGAACAGGCTAATTGTGAAATTACTGGTAAATCTTTAACGGATTTGAAGGCTGCAAAAACGGCTGATGATGCGATCGCTGCGATAGGGCGCAAGGTATCACCGAAAACACCCTCTTTAATGCCTATTGGTAGTTTATACTTACAACCAGGGGAAGAACGGCGGCGTAGTGGTTCGCATTATACACCAAGGGCGTTAACTGAACCGATTGTTAAGGAAACTTTACGACCGATTTTTGAGAGGTTGGGAGAAAAACCCACTGCTGAGGATATATTAAATTTAAAAGTGTGTGATTTGGCTATGGGTTCGGGGGCGTTTCTTGTGGAAGCGTGTCGTCAAATCGCGGATAAGTTGATGGAAGTTTGGCAAGGTCAAGCATCACTTCCTGACATTCCCATAGATGAGGATATGGCTTTATATGCACGTCGGTTAGTCGCGCACAGATGTTTGTATGGAGTTGATAAAAATCCTTTTGCGGTTAATTTAGCTAAGTTGTCTTTGTGGTTAGCTACATTAGCGAAAAATCATCCTTTCACGTTTTTAGATCATGCTTTGAAATGGGGTGATTCTTTGGTTGGGTTGAATAAGGAACAAATTAAAAATTTTAGTTGGATAGCAGATACTACTTATCAAGATCCTAATTTACCTTTATTTAATCAGTCTATTACTAAGGTGCAAGTTTATCGAGATGAAATTTTTAAGCTTGGAGATAGTGACTATGATCAAAAACGTGATGTTTATGAAAATGCGGAATCGGAATTAAGGGAAACTAGGGTTAAGGGAGATTTAGTGATTGCGGCGTTTTTTGCAAAGGATAAGGATAAAGCCAGAAAGGATGAATTAGATAAGTTTAGATTGAAATTTGGAAAAAAGGAGTCAGGAGTCAGGAGTCAGGAGTCAGGAGAAAAAGCTAAGGAAGAAGAAGAGATTATTAATATATGTGATAGTTTAAAAAATGGTGCAAAACCTGTACCTGTGTTTAATTGGGAAGTTGAATTTCCAGAAATATTTGCCCGTGACAATCCCGGTTTTGATGCTATTATCGGAAATCCTCCTTTTGCGGGGAAGAATACGACAATTAATGGTAATATTGAAGGTTATTTAGATTGGTTAAAAGTTGTTAACCCCGAATCTCACGGAAATGCTGATTTAGTGGCACATTTTTTTAGAAGGGCGTTTGATTTATTAAGAAAAAAAGGCACTTTTGGCTTAATTGCTACTAACACTATCGCTCAAGGAGATACACGCAGCACGGGGTTAAGATTTATTTGTGAACATAAAGGAATTATTTATAACGCCCAAAAACGGTTAAAGTGGCCGGGTTTAGCTGCGGTTGTGGTTAGTGTGGTGCATCTTTTCAAGGGTGACTATGTGGGGAAAAAATGGTTAGATAATCAGGAGGTTGATCTGATTTCGGCGTTTTTATTTCACACTGGAGGAAATAAAGATCCTAAAGAGTTATTAGCAAATGCTGGTAAGAGTTTTATAGGTAGTTATGTTTTAGGAATGGGGTTTACTTTTGATGATGATAACCCGGAAGCTACACCAATTGCAGAAATGCAAAAGTTAATTACAGAAAATCCTCAAAATGCGGAAAGGATTTTTCCTTATATTGGAGGAGAGGAAGTTAATTCTAGTCCTACTCATTCACATCGTCGTTATGTGATTAATTTTGGAGAAATGAGTGAAGAGGAAGCGAGAGAATATCCTGATTTAATGAATATTGTAGAAGAGAAAGTTAAACCTGCAAGATTAGCACAAAATAGAGAAATTCGTGCTAGATATTGGTGGCGTTTTGGTGAAACTACACCTGCTTTATATCAAGCAATATCACAACTTAATAGAGTTTTAGTTGTTTCTCGTGTAGGACAACATGGTTCATTTACTTTTCTACCTAATAATATAGTTCCCTCTGAAGGTTTGGTAGTATTTGCAAATGAACAAAATTCATTTTTCTGTATATTACAATCTCGCATACATGAAATATGGACAAGATTTTTTGGTTCAACATTAGAAGATAGACTTCGTTACACACCTTCAGACTGTTTTGAAACCTTCCCCTTTCCCGAAGAGTGGGAAAAGAACGAGAAATTAGAAGAAGCGGGAAAAAAGTATTATGAATACCGCGCAGAATTGATGGTCAAAAATAACCAAGGACTGACCCAAACCTACAACCGATTTCATGACCCCGACGAATACGACAGCGACATCTTAAAGCTGCGGTCACTCCACACAGAAATGGACAAAGCAGTATTAACAGCTTACGGTTGGGAAGACATATCCACAGACTGCGAATATTTACTAGACTACGAAGAAGAGGAAGAAGAAAACAGTAAAGGAAGAGGGAAGAAAAAACCCTACAGATATCGCTACCCAGAAGCAACCCATGATGAAATATTAGCGAGATTATTGGAACTGAATCAAACCCGTTCGGAGTCAGAAATATTAGGAGGAAAAACCGCGAACAAGAAAAGTAAACCCGCAGCGAAAAAAGGGAAGAAAAAAACAGATATAGGGTTGAGTATACCTGGGTTGTAATTTGTCTGAATCAGGATGTCCAGGATTTCAGGATTTTCAGGATGTTTTTTGGAGATTGATTGTGTGATTTTAT
>JAKOGY010000123.1 GCA_028658405.1 Dolichospermum sp. ST_sed8
TAGAACCATAATTTATTTTATCAATTTATTATTAAAATGTATAATTAATTTTGCATGGGTACTTATATCCCAATCCCAAATACCGATTTGAGCAGATTTGACTGCTAGTTGTAGACGATCAGATTGGTTGCGATATTTGATTTCACTGTTTTGCAATGCTTGGGTGCGTTCTTGAACTTTATTTTCTAAGTTTTGATTTGTTTGGTATAATAGACTCAAAGCCGTTTCTAGCTGGTTGTGAGTATTTGCCTGTTGAATAGCTATTGCCACTTGAGTTGACAGTTGCTGTACCAGTTCAATTTCATCAAGTTCCCAATGGTGGGGAGTATCACGGTAACTTGTTAACATCAATCCCCAAAGCTTATCTTCCACAACGATGGGAATCATCAATTTAGCGCGAATATCAAACCCTATCAGCGTTTCCTGATGGCAAAGCGTTATGGATTCCAAATAAATATCATTAACTACGCGAATTTGCCCTTGACGGTAAGGTTCAATATATTCTGGAGTAATACAAGGATCATTGGGGTGTGTATGTAGAACAGAAAGCCCACCTGCAATAATGGATTCAGCGATGACTATACCACTAAAGTCCGGGTAGAACTGGTAAATAATTACGCGATCGCATTTCAACAATCCGCGAATTTCTGTAACTGTTGTATCTAAAATATTTTGTAAACTTAGAGATGAGCGAATTTGAGCAGAAACTGTGGCAATTAACCGCTCTTGTTCTACTTTTTTTCTGAGTGCAGTGGTTCGCACAACTACTTGCTGTTCTAGTTCAACGGTGCGATTTTCTAGCAGTTCTATTTTCTCAGATTCTAACTGCAATACCTTTTGTTCTAATACTGTGGTTAATTTATATAATTCTAAGGGGCTGAGAGCTTGTAAAATGCTGCTTTGAGTAACGATACCTATGAGTTCACCTTGTGTTCCTGTCACCGCTAAACGTTGAATCAATCGCTGTTCCATTATCTGCTGTACATTCCACAGAGATTCATGGACATTGACACAAAAAATGGGGGTACTCATGACAGTCTGTGCTTGACAGGTTTCAAAATTCAGGTTTAGAGCCTGAAATTGGACAATATCGCGCTCAGTGAGAATACCAAGGGGAATTGTTAAGGATTTCTGTGTTTCCACAATCATCACAGAACTAATGCAATTTTCTGCCATTAAGCGAGCGATGTCTAATATAGAAACATCCGCAGCCGCACAAATCACCTTCGTTGTCATTACTTCATTCACCAGCCGCAACCTCAACAAATCTACAGGCCGGGTTTGTTTTCGCAAACTTTCATGAGTCAGTATTCCCCGCAGTTGATTTTGCTCATCAACTACTGCTAAATGGCGAATGCGGTATTGTTTAAGGAGATTAACCGCAAAAAACAAGTCAGTAAAATCTGACTCGCGCAAGGTGACGACAGGATGGGACATGACATCACCAATGGCTAAATTCTCTAAATTTCGTTTTTGGACGCTTATTTTAATAACATCCCTTTCTGTGAAAATACCTATTAGTTCATTATTTTCTACAACTAAAACACAGCTTGAGCGTGCATCTATTACTAAATCTGCCTCTTGACTATGAGTAGTTTGGGAAACTGCACAAACTGTTCTTCCACCACTCATTTGGGCTATAACTTCCATCACAGTTGTATTCGGTGTCACTGTGAGCGGATTACGAATGATAGCAGATATCAGTTCAGCTTGGGTAATATCAGAGGTAGGTATAAACATTTTTAAATTTGAATAAATGTATTTTTTATTTTGTATAAGGGACTTCTAAATCAAAGAATATCCCAAATTTTCTTGTGGTGCAGGCATAAACAGCCTGCTAATAATATTAGGACAGGCAAGATGCCCATCCCACAATATTGGATAGTGAAGCGCTGCTGCAAGCAGTTCATCTTTTTTGTAGAGTCCTCTTTAAGACTATTCTTACCTATTTTTCCTCCTGACTCCTTCTTATTTCTTCCTCCTAACTCGGTGACTCCTGACTCGGTGACTCCTGTTTGATATACATTATTGAGGAATAACCATCCGAATTATAGTTTGTTTTCCAGGTATGCTCTCAATGGAAAACTTGCCGTCATGGATTTCCACCAACTTCTTAGCAATGGATAATCCTAAACCTGAGCCTTGTTGTTCATAAAATTTCCGTTCAAATTGAACATAACCGCCAATATTAGCAATTTGCTCTTTAAGCATACCACGTCCCTGATTAATCACTGACAAATCAAAACCATAATTATGGCTAGAACCTACAATTTCTACAGTTGTATTTGGCTGAGAAAATTTAAAAGCATTACCAATTATTTCTTCAACAATTTTGCTCAAATTTACTTCAGATATTTTCACTATTGTGTCTAATATATTGATGCTTAAATCTGCCTCTCTATTCGCATCTTTAGCAATTTTTACCGCTACATTTTCAATGGTTGATTTTGTGAAACTTTTGGCATGATTATTTTTAAAATCAGCTAGTTTATTAGGATTAGATACTAATAATTGTAAATCTGCATACATGAGGAAATTGATAGTAAGTCTATGTAGCATTAAACCAGCATCATGAATTGATTTTAGCATTTCTAAATTCTCATCATCCTCAAGTTTTTCATATTCCTCAATCAATAATGTGGACAGTCCTAAAATATGATTAAGAGGAGTATTAATTTCATGAGGTAGGGATTTACTAATAGTGCTGCTTAAATTATCTAATGCTTGTTGAGTTTTTTCCTTAGCTAGAGATTGTTGATCTAGTCTAGTATTAATAGCTTGGAGTAATTCATCAGTTTGAAAAGGCTTAGTTAAATAATCATTAGCACCAAGTTCCATTCCTCGACGTAAATCTGATCTCTCTGCTCTAGCAGTTAGGAAAATAAAAGGAATTGTTGCCGTAGAAATATCCTGACGCAGTGCAGCTAATACCCCATAACCATCCAACTCAGGCATCATTAGATCACAAAGAATCAAATCAGGATTTTTATCTTGAGCTAATCGTAAACCCTGGGTACCATTTTCTGCGACTAATGTATGAAAATCTGATAATTCTAAGATTTCTTGGATATTGTTTCTAACTGTCGATTCATCTTCAATGATTAAAATAGTTTTCATGTTATTCTCATTTTGGTTTTAAAAACTTCCAAATAAAAAAATATCCCCAATTCTCTTGTGGTGCAGAAATATTGCTTCCTAATAATACAAGGAAGGGCAGGATGCCCATCCCACAAAATTGGATTATATTTTATTTTTGATGTTCAGCTAGTAAAAAAATCTTCAAGTTTTCTATGGGTAACGGACGACTGAAAAAATAGCCTTGAATAACATCACAATGGTTTTGTTTTAGCCAATTTAGCTCCTCCTGAGTTTCTACTCCTTCAGCAATAATGTTGATCATCAGATCATGTGCCATCTGAATTATAACTTTTACAATTGATTGCTTATCCCTCAGCTTATCAATATTGGTAATAAAATATCTGTCTACTTTCAGGTTATTAAAAGAAAATTCTCGCAAATATTTAAAAGATGAATAGCCTGTACCAAAATCATCAATAGATAGCTCAATGCCTTGAGATTTGAGTTCTTTCATCTTTAATTTCACTGCTTCAAGGTCTTGAATAAATACAGTTTCAGTTAGTTCTAATTCTAACTGCTTCATGTCAAAATTTGTTTCTTCAATAATTTCTAGAACTCGTTGGCTAAAATTTTCTTGTTGAAACTGATAAGCAGATATATTTACAGCTAATTTAAAATTCTCAACTTCTTCTAATTCTAAATTTTTTATTTGTAAACAAGCGGTTTTTAAAATCCATTCTCCCAAGGGAACTATAAAACCTGATTGTTCAGCAATAGGAATAAATTCTGCTGGAGAAATCAAACCATGTTCAGGATGATGCCAACGGATTAAAGCCTCAACACCTATAGTTTTACCAGTCTTGGTATT
The DNA here is from genome assembly GCA_028658405.1 of Dolichospermum sp. ST_sed8. GTDB lineage: Bacteria > Cyanobacteriota > Cyanobacteriia > Cyanobacteriales > Nostocaceae > Dolichospermum. The sequence continues at coordinate 3,947 of JAKOGY010000123.1, forward strand.
GATTTGAGGTTGATAGTAAAGTTCAAATTCTTTATTTTCTATAGCTGACAAAAAATCACATTCTAAAAGAACTTTTCTAAAGATAACATTGAGTATTTCTTGATGATAAAAATGATAACAATTTGTTTTGTCTAATTTATAGTGTTCTAGGGTTATTTCTGCATAAGTCAGTAGTTCATTTAGTTGCAACCCATCATTTGGGTAACAAGAAATACCAATTCTAGTTTGAACAAAGATTTGCTGATCATTCAAACTTATGGGTTGTGATAGACTTTCTAGAATTTGTTGAGCAATTTCGGCAACAAGTTTACTATCTTGAGTAGGCTTTAATAATAATGCCAGTTGATTAGTTTCTAAATAAGCTATCAAATCAATAGCCTGATTATTCTGCTTTAGGTTATTGAGTCGTTCCCCTATATTTTTGCATAAAAAGTGTCTCAAACTTGGTTCAAATAATAATTTTGATTGATAGAGAATATTGATATCAAGTAGTAATAATGGTAAAAACTGACCATCCTCATTATAAACTTGAAGACGGGTTTGATTGAAATACTCTTCTAAGAAGAGTTGATTGGGTAAATTACTTAAGTTATCATGACGGGCTAGATGATTAACTTGAGCTTCCATCTGCTCAATTTTACCTTTGTATTGTTGGGTAACTATTTGACGTTTTTCTAATTGAGTTGAAATTACTTGGAGTAGTTTATCTAGTTGAAAAGGCTTAGTTAAATAGTCGTCTGCACCAAGTTTCATTGCTTGACGCAAATCAGCGTGTTCAGCTTTAGCTGTGAGAAAAATAAAGGGAATACTGGCAGTAGCAACATCTTGACGTAATGTTTTCAGCAGTCCATACCCGTCTAATAAAGGCATCATGATATCACAAACAATCAAATCAGGCTGATGTTTTTGCGCCATCTGTAAACCTTCCCATCCATTTTCTGCGGTAATAGCAGTAAAATCTTTTAATTCAAGAATTTGCTGGATATTTTCTCTGATATCAAGCTCATCTTCAACAATGAGAATCTTATACATAGGATTTTGTCTGTAATAAAGGGTGAAAATTTAGATTGCTTGTTAATCTTATTAAGTGATGATACACTGATCCTGTTTTTTAATACTATGGTACAACTGAGGAATTCTTTACCCAATTTAATTTAAGTAATTTAGTCAGTTATACGGACTGATATCCAAGAAACTTACCGTATTTTTACGCAAATAGTTGTAGGGTGTGTTAGGCATGGCCGTAACGCACCCTACGTACTGATAGTGCAATAGTAATATCATAAGATGTTTCTGGTATATCTACTTTAAAAATCCTGAGTTAATCCATATTCAAGTGATTTAAATCGCCTCACTATTTTATCAAAAGTTTCATCCCATTCTTTATCATCTAAAATTTTGGGCATACATTGGGAAATATATGTGTATTGTCCCAAAATTATTTTGACAATTTCTTTGACTTTGTTAAACGTTTCAATTTTAAATTTATTCTGAATATTTCTACCTATAAAAATAATAGCCGCTTCATCTACTTCAAATCTTCCTTCTATAATTTCATCAATAAATTCATCATAAACCCGCTGTTCATCTTCTTCATTGGGAGATTTTAGTAATACTGTGATAATATCTTTTAAATCTTTATTTTCTTTTCGATTATTCCAAGCCAGTAATTTCAAAGCTATAAAAGCATCAATATCAGCTACCCGAATTTCTAAGTTGTCAATTATTATAATTTCTGTATTTGTAAAAGCTTCTTCTAAACCCAAAATATTCATTTGATTACCATCAGGCCAGTTAATTTCCTGTTTGGGTTTACTTATATCACCAAAAGGAATAACATCAACTTCTAGTTCTGTTTCAATATGAATAAACTTATGAATGACTCTGGTTTTCTTAAATAGGGGATTTTGTCCAGTCGTCATTGTACTAATTAATAGATTATATCTCTCCCAATTATCTAATTTTACCGCCACATCCCAATCTTTTGTTGCACGACCTTGAACTTGATATTGACTATCAAAGATTAACATTCTTGCTTGAGCGCCTATCAAAAGCATGGGAACTTCTAATAAATCAATGATAGATTTAAAATCTGTCAGGAATTTTTTAGTTTTTGTGTCAATTTGAGGATATGAGTTTTTCATGTTTATACCATTTCGGCTATTTCTTGTCTGATAATAATATATTTTTCATAGAGACGTTTAGCTGTTTCCTTGAGTCTTTCATCTGGATTTAAAGACAATTCTGCATGAATAAGTAAAGGATCTGCTACAAATTCAGATGAGTCATGTTTAGCTTGATTGTTATTTCCAAATTGCTTCAAGATGATAATATTACCCTTGGGATCTGGTTTGAGACGTAACATGGTTGTGATCACACGATAATTATATTCTTCAGGAATATGAATAGTCATACTAATTGGTTCTAAATAATCTGTCAAAATTGCAGCACCTAATTCTCCTCCAATTATAATTTCTTGATCTCCTAGTATTGCTAATATTCGTTCTGGTATGCTATTAAAATCTATATTTATATTTTCTCTATGGCTAAATGTCTGTATTAAAAGTTCTGGACGCAAATTTTCTATATATCCCATTTCCCATCTTTCTAAAAGTTTTGTGTAATTTTCAATTCTATATCTTCCATTTCGTTGACGCTGTAAATAATTCAGTTGATACAAAGTTTCTAGACTGGATTGTACAGTTTGATAGTCAACATCTGCAACGTTTGATATTACTTCTAAAGTAGGATATTGCAAAATATTTGGATCTTTAAGTATAGCATAAGCAACTTTTATGGTACTGGTAGTAATTTTAGGAGCAGATAGTAATTTTTTGCTTTGTATTGAACTACTTCTAACTAAAATATATAGTGATGAATTATTAAGATAAATATTACCTGTAGTGTCAATAAATTCAATATTATTTTCTAACAACAAATCCAAAACTTCATCAGAAAGTGCATCTGTAATCAGCAGTGTTCTCTTATCATTGCTCAATTTTTCTTTCAGATGATGGATATAATTAATGTTTGAATCAACTGTATCTAAAGTTATGGGAGCTTTTATTTCAACTATATATTTGAGTTGATTATGAGGAGTATATATAGTTAAAAGTCCATCAGCGAGAGTATTTTCTAAAAAAGGTTCTATAATCGTTGTTGTCTCTATTTGGGGTAATTCTTCCAGCTTTTGTATACATTTTTGTAACCAAGGATGCTTAGGTTGCATAGCATTTTAGAAATAAAGGTTGCTATTATTCATAATGACCGAAAAGACGGGACACAAGCCCCGTCCTTCCAGGACGGCTTTATGTTAAAATTTGGTCATAGTCGCCATAGGGCATTGGGAGACTTTAAACGGACATGGAGGGACGATAAGACCACTTGTGGCGTGTTCTGGCGAAGTGTCAAGAATCACCGCACCTTCAGGTCGGTGAGTATGTCAATTAGCAAAAAGTAGGTTGGATTGACGGAAGGAAACCCAACATTATCAATATCTGTTGGGTTGCGCTGTTGCTTAACCCAACCTACTTTTGTTATATCATCGCTGGAGTTGGTGTTTTTTCCTGCTTTTGAAATGGGGGACGCATTTCCAAACCTAGCAAGTTCAACATTTCTTTATCAGCATCATAATCAGGACAGGGAGTTGTTACTGTCAACATTTTATTATCATCGCTGGAGAAGATGGAATTTGCACCAGCCATAAAGCATAAAGCCTGTTCTACCTGGGAAAGTCTCGCTCTCCCCGCACTCAACCGCACGTCAGATTTAGGCATAATAATTCTCGCAGTCGCAATCATCCGCACCACATCCCAAATGGGAACATCTGGCTGATTTTCCAAAGGTGTACCGGGAACTTGGGAAAGAATATTGATGGGTACAGATTCGGGATGAGGTTGTAAATTGGCAAGAGTATGTAACATTCCCACTCTGTCTGCGACATTTTCCCCTAAACCGAGAATACCGCCCGAACATACGGTAACATTAGTTTGGCGAACATTAGCAATTGTATTCAGGCGATCGTCATAGGTTCGAGTGGTAATTACGGTGCTGTAGTGTTCCCTTGAGGTGTCGAGATTATGGTTATAAGCATATAATCCTGCATCTTCTAACCGCTTTGCCTGGTTCTCTGTCAGCATTCCCAAAGTACAGCATACTTCTAAACCCATGCCAGTTACGTCCTTAACCATATCCAGGACTTCATCGAATTGGGAATTATCCCGCACTTCGCGCCAAGCAGCACCCATACAAACGCGACTCACACCGCTTTCTTTGGCTGTTTTGGCAATATTCATCACTGTTTCTTTTTCTAACAGTGCTTCGGGTTTTACCTCGGTTTTGTAGCGAGAAGATTGAGCGCAATAACCGCAATCTTCTGGACAAGCGCCAGTTTTAATAGAGATAAGCTTACAAACTTGTATTTGTTGCGGATGATGATATTGACGATGTGCAGTAGCAGCTTGATAAATTAGCTCTAGGAATGGTGTATTATATATCGTTAATATCTCTGTTGGTTGCCAATCGTAGCGTACTCCCACTGTTATTATCCTTTTTGTAGTCTTTTTGCTTAATTTTCCATTAGTATAGCTGATACAAAATATTTAAATTTGAATATGAGTATATGAGTTCAGAACCACCAATTCTTACCAGCGATCGCCTATTATTAAGAATGGCAGTAATGGAGGATATTCCCTATATACTCGAATATTTTACTGAAAATAAAGAATACCTTACCCCATTTTATCCTAGATGGGATGAAAATTTTTTTACCCCCGATTATTGGCAGTATCAAGTAGAAACGAGTTTCTGGGAATTTTTTAACAACTATTCATTAAAACTATTTATTTATCGGAAACATCAGCCTAGACAAATTCTAGGAACTGCTAATTTTAGTAACTTTGTCTATGGTGCTGCTCAATTTTGCAATTTAGGATATAGTTTAGCCGAATCAGCCCAAGGTTATGGTTACATGACAGAAGCCCTTTCTATTTCCACTGAGTATGTTTTTCAAGAATTAAATCTTCACCGCATTACGGCCAATTATATGCCACATAATCGCCCCAGTGGTAATGTTCTCAAAAGACTTGGTTTTGTAGTTGAAGGATATGCGAGAGATTATTTAATGATTAATGGGAAATGGGAAGATCATATTTTCACCAGTTTAACAAATCCTCACTGGCGATCGCATCTTTAATCCTCAGATCCCCATAACAAAACTTGTTGAACCCCCATTGACTTCTTGATTTTAGACATTGTTTCGACCTGCAATGTTGTGATAATATTATATTAGCATAACATTAGTAGATTGTATATATGTCTAGGAAAAAAGGTTCTATGGTTTATTTGTCCGAAAAAGACAAAGAAAAATTAGAGAGTATTGCTCAAAACTGGGGAGTCTCTCAATCGTCGGCAATACAAAGGTTGATTAAAGAATATAAACTAGAATAGAGAATGTCACGGCGATTAAAATCGCCCGTGTCGCTTATATCTCAGGGAACCAAGCCACTGAGTTTTACGCTTACCGAGTGATCCTATAATTTTTATGACTCTGGATAAAACTCCCAATTACACCCATTCTAATAATCCTTTACTCACTCTCAACTATGAACCAGCCCTAGAATCTCTAGGTAATGATTACTATGATCAAGTTGTCGCCGAAGAATTTCCCCAACTTATGCTTAGGTGGCGTAATGATGCACTATTACCATGCTTAGGACTTGATCCTCAAATAGTAAAAGACGAAGATTTTATTAATGCTTTTGGTAAATTTGAGGGACGAGAACCCCTGTTAGCCCTACGTTATCATGGTTATCAGTTTGGACAATATAACTCGCAATTAGGTGATGGTAGAGGCTTTCTCTATGGACAAGTGCGAGGTATTGACGGGGAGTTATACGATTTTGGCACAAAAGGTTCTGGGAGAACTCCCTACTCTCGCGGTGGTGACGGGATGTTAACACTTAAAGGCGGTGTGCGGGAAGTTCTCGCCGCTGAAGCACTTCATCGTTTAGGTGTTCGCACTTCTCGCTGTCTGAGTATGATCGAAACAGGTTTAGGTCTGTGGCGCGGTGATGAACCTTCTCCAACTCGTTCTTCTGTCATGATTCGCATGAGTAAATCTCATATTCGTTTTGGAACTTTTGAACGATTAAACTATTTTAAACGTCCTGATTTAACTCAAAAACTGTTAGATCATGTAATTGAACAGTATTATCCCCATTTACAGGCTGAAAATGATAGATATGCTTTATTTTATGCCGAATTAGTGCAACGAGTGGCGGAATTAGTTGCTCAATGGATGGCAGCAGGTTTCTGTCATGCAGTCTTAAATACTGATAATATGTCAATTACTGGGGAAAGTTTTGACTACGGTCCTTATGCTTTTATTCCTACTTATGATCTCCAGTTTACGGCTGCATATTTCGATCATTATAAACGTTATTGTTATAGTCAACAACCAGGAATTTGTAAGTTGAATTTAGAGCTTTTGCAAGAACCGTTAAAAGCGATAATTGCTCAAAGTGATTTGGATGTGGCTTTATCTAAGTTTGCTGAATATTATCAAGCTGAATATCGGGCTTTGATGTTGAAAAAATTGGGTTTTGAAGATCTACAATTAGCAGAAACTGACGAATTTTTGCGGTTAACCATCACCTTCTTACATGATAGTCAAGTTGGTTATCATCAATTCTTTTCAGATTTAGCTGCTACCTTTTCTAGTAAATGGCGAGATGATCCAGCTTTAGTCATGGACGGTTCAGAAATTATCCCCGCTTTAGGAATATCAGCAACTTTCGATAATTGGTGTTTTCTTTATCATCAAATCCTCAATCATTTTGATCTGGAGCAAATGGATAAAATTGCTAAAACTTTAACCGAATCAAATCCCAAAACAGCATTATTAAGACCTGTAATTGAATCAACTTGGGAATCAATTACTGAAAATGATAATTGGCAACCTTTCTATGATTTAGTAGAAACACTAAAAACAGGAAAGTAATTTATCCGTAGGGTCGGGGTTTCCCCCGCCCACGAGTCAGCAAATTCGCTTTTTAATCCCAAGTATTTAACAGAGAAATAATATGATAAACAAAAAACTAATTGACTATACAATTATTTTACGCCCCGATGATAATGGTACATTTGTTGCTTACGTTCCAGCAATTAAAGGATGTCATGCTTGGGGAAAAACCCATGAAGAAGCTCGTTCAGAGTTAAACCATGTTTTTGAAATGCTATCAGAAGAATATTTAGAGGCTGGTAAATCCCTACCTGATGATATTGAGGTAACTATTGCTTATGCCAGCTAAAGCCAAAACTTTAGAAAAAGTTGCCAAAAAATTAGGCTTTGAGAAACTTCGTCAAAAAGGTAGTCATGCTCGCTGGAAGCATCCTGATGGTCGTGCAACAACTATTCCTATTCATGGAAATGCTGAAATCGGCGGTTGGCTATTCCAGGAAATTCTTAAACAATTAGAAATTACAGAAGGTCAATAACTCAGCCCTAAAGGGACTGAGCTTGTAAGAAATCAAGGCTTACGTGTTTGACTAGCTCATTGAGACGTAATTTGGTACGAACTTCCAGATACTTCCCTAGTCTGGATTATCTTCAAGCTATCTTGTAATAGCGTTGGTTAAAGCCAAGACATCTTGATTGCGTTGAGCCAAGGGACATTAAACTTTACTCGAAGGATTATCTCTTTATGCGAGTACCCGTAATTTCAGTAGACAATACGCCATTAATGCCAACTAAACCTAGTCGAGCAAGACGATGGATCGAGGATGGTAAAGCAATCGGCAAATTTGATAAACTTGGCATTTTCTATGTCCAGTTATTGTCCGAACCAAGTAATACCGAAATGCAAGAAATAGTTATTGGTTTAGACCCTGGTAAACTCTTTTCAGGCATAGCGGTTCAATCCAAAAAGTTCACCTTACAAATGTTGCATTTAGTTCTACCATTCAAAACAGTCAAAGACCGGATGGAGCAACGATCAATGATGCGACGTAATAGGCGAGGAAGGCGAATTAATAGAAAGCTATCTTTCAGTAACCGTAATCATCGTCAAGCAAGATTTGATAATCGTCGTGGCTCAAATTTGCCTCCAAGTATTAGGGCAAACAAAGACTTGGAATACCGAGTAATTAGTTTACTACTCCAACTTTACCCGATTAAAACTATTGTTATTGAGGAAGTTGAAGCACGAGGGAACAAATGCTTTAGTCCCGTTATGGTTGGTCAAAGATACCAAATTAGCCGACTATCAAAACTTACGGATGTTGTTTTAAAGAAGGGCTGGGAAACATCAAACCTTCGTAAACATCTGGGATTGCATAAAGAAAAATTCGATAAATCTTTACAAATACCAGAAACACACGCTGTTGACGCAGTGACATTAGCTTGCTCTGAATTTGTTAAATACCAGACTTGGGAAGGAGCTAAAAATCATGGTGCATCTTGGGTAAGAGGTGTAGATGTCACTGAATCCCAATTCACTATTGTGCGTCGCCCACCAATTAGCCGGAGGCAATTACATTTAATGACCTTTAGTAAAGGTGGTAATCGTCGGAAATATGGAGGCACTACAACCCGTCATGGATTTAGAAAAGGTGATTTTGTAAAAGCAAGTCAGGGCAGTAAAACATTCTTTGGCTGGGTTAGTGGAGATACTGAAAAACAAGTCTCTGTCAGTGACGCTAATTGGAAAAGACTAGGACAATGCACTGTTAAAAAAGTTAAGTTGATACGAAGATCAACAGGTCTAATTATCACTGCGGTTAAAACCGCACGTGTCGCTTCCCTCTCAGCACTAAAGTGACTGAGTTTCCCACTTACCGCGAGGTCTTATGAATTTAATAATTTGAGATAGTTTTTCTAATTTTCCCAAAACTATGATCAGCATCAATTTCAATGACTAAATCAACTGCTGATGATTGAATTAAAGGATTAATGAATAATTCTGGATGTAAAGAACACCAAAAATAATTGACAAATTTTTCTATTTCTGCGTCACTCATTCCTGATTTACCAGTAGCAATCATTTGTCTTTCTGCTTGCTTGCGCCATGCTAAGGAATAACGGTAATCTGTAGGATACAGAACTATTAAACTATCTAACCTTTCCCAAAGTGGTAAATAATTTGTAAGTTGACTATTCATATCAGAGGCAAATTGTCTATCTGCATTTGTCAGAATGGGTGGTGGTGCAGTTAAGAAGGCTATGGGATCAATTGGTTTTACACCCACAAACCAACCTTCAAACAGAACAATGTCTATATCGTCCATGATAACTTCTGGAGTGGTGCGATCGCCCATACCTCCATAGGCAGATTTATCAAATCTAGGAACTATCACAGGACTGTTGCCTTGATGAATTTGATCGAGTAGACTTGTAGCTAGGTGGATATCGTGAGTTCCGGGCGGACCGCGCCAAAGCAACCGGGAATCCTGCTGCATTAAATCCAAGCGATCGCTATAAGTTTTGTACAAGTCATCCAAAGACAAACTTAAAGTCCGGTATCCCAAGTGCTGGAGAATCAAACTCAGTATCATGGACATTGTGGTTTTACCAGTGCCTTGTGCGCCTAAAATCCCCTGAATAAAGGGTTTCCCTAACTGTTGATGCTGCGCGGCAATTTTCATTGCCAAGGGTAGCCATACATCCCACAATATCTGTAACATTCCTTGGGGTTGAGTTTTTAGGGTAGTTTGACAAAATTGACTAAAATCAGGGAAAACTAATTTCAGTAAATCCCTTTTCCTTTGTATAACTTCAGCTACATTATCAGAGGTGATATTAAAAATCTTGGCTCGCAAAGGATCTACTAATGCTGCTTCCTCTGCTAATACTTGCCAAGATGTGTCTGTTGTCAAAATTTTACTCAGCCATTCGCTACTCATAAAATTACGAACCCAGTTTTAGGGCTTCTAAAAATAGACTGTAGATAAAACCAATCTTGAGATAGTTGAGTATTTCTATCCAAAATACTTGCCTAACAAAAAGATTACGGCTGTAAAATATTCTACTGGTAACTTCCGTAAAAAGAACTAAAAATGCAGCCACCACAATGTCTAATTCTGCCTTTTGTCCAGCGGTTGTTGATACTGCTGATCCCAAAAAGAAACCAAACAAAAAGCTAATTACTATTAGCGATAATCGCCGCCAAGGATTAAGAAACCATTGACTCAAGCTTCTAAAAATTGTGTCTAACAGGTTGTTCAGACGAGTATTTTGCATGAAAAGTTTTTACTCCAGCAATTCTGACTTCTTCCTTAACGGGTGACTTTTTTCCTGACTTCTGCTATTGGGGATCATTAGCAACTATAGGACTCCTATTTGATTTTTGAGCATATACGTAGGGTGGGCATTGCCCACCAAAACCCGGATATTGTGGGCATTGCCCACCCTACAATAGATATTGTTCAGAAATAATTTAGGATTCCTAAGTAATGGGACACAATTAATTACACAACTGATTTTTCTGTTCCCTGTTCCCTATTCCCTGTTCCCTCTCTCAACGAGTGAATTTAATTTTGTCCGACTACTTGTATGAGATTGAGTCTACAAAAATTCTTATTTCTAAATCCATATCATTATGAAATATTCCATGTATCAGTATCGTAACTTCATTGTCGCTTTTTCTGCATTGGGATTCATCGGGATCATGGCAGGATGCTTAGATATGAGCATATCCCTTGAGTCTACAAATCCAAAAACAGTATCAACAGTTTCAGAACAAACCCCATCTGTAGTTACAAACACTAGCATTGATGGGAATGAAATTAACTCAGCTAGTACACCAACGAACTCAGTAGAATCAAATAGCCAAAAAAATCAGTCTACTGTCGTAGCCTATCGGTTTGATTCCCAGAAGAAAACCAAGGCTTCTGGATTACTCCGCATGAGCAACAAAACTACTCAACCTGTCCGTCTAGCATTATTAGCCAGACAATTATCTCAAAAAAGTGCCACTGCCAATAAAACTAAACCTGATATTCCTGCTCATTGGGATTTTGCACCTGAAGAAGGTAGCGAAAAAGGGTTAGTTTTATCCTTACCTCAAGGTAATTTAAGACTAGATAAGGGTGATGTATTGGTAGCCTTTGCTCAAGATGGCTCACGGCGTTATTGGGGTCCTTATATCGTCGGGGAAACTTCCTCTCCCCAATGGAATCCTCAAACTCAAGAATGGCAGTTGGTGTTACAAAATAGGTAATGGGTAATGGGTAATGGGTAATTTTGAATTATAAAGTGTCAGTAACTCAACCCTAAAGGGATTGAGCTTGTAAGAGAAATCAAACAAGCTGTACTGACCAGACCACCCTGAGCGTAGTCGAAGGGTAGCCGTTATTTGAGTCACGACACCTCGGAATGCGTTCGCGCCAGCGTGCCGTCAGGCATAGCTAGTTCCCCGCTCTGTCGCTGTAAGTTAAACAGTTCTAAAGTCACTGGAACAGTGCTTTCAGCCTAACAAGCTCTTATAACAGGTCGTTCGCGTAAGCGTGCCGATTAGGCATAGCTAACATCACCCCAGAAATGGGAGGCTCTATTGAGCAAAACATTATGCGTACAGGGTTGTGAAATTTGA
>JAKOGY010000124.1 GCA_028658405.1 Dolichospermum sp. ST_sed8
ATTAATCACAAAAATCATAGTTCAGACAATCATCTAAATCAAATGAATCACAAAAATCATAGTTCAGACAATCAACTAAATCATTACTCATAATCCATCAAAACTTGCACCCAATGAGGTGGACGGGGAATAGAATTTCCTAAGCGATCTAAAAGTAACCAAGCAGCAAGATGAACTGTAAACAAGTAAATAAAATTATTGAAAAGAATGAGAGCGATCGCTCCTAATTGAATTAATAATAAATTGGGAATCATTAACAATTCCAACTTTAAAAAAATCCATTCAATAATTTCTGTCATCTGGTTAATCACATAAACCCATAAATCTTCCCCCGATAACACAGACAAAAACCAGAGTCGAAAAAATACCCCCAACGTCCCCAACAACGTCCCTAAAGTTATCGAAACAATCCAGGGAACACGACGATACCAAGTTACCCCCAACAGCACACCCATCAAGCCAAAAGGCATGACAAATAACAAACTGCGAACTGGACCCATCAACACAGACAACAGTAACCCAGAAGTCAGGGCTGCCATCCAAGCAGCCCGTTTACCCCAACGTAAATAAACTAAAGCAATAGGAATGGGAAAAAATACCCGCAATACTGGACCCAAAGGAAAATAAAAATTAATAAACCAAATTAAACTTGCCGTACTGGCTAAAAAAGCCGTTTCCACCATCCTCAAGGTACTCTCAACTTTGAAAGATTGGTACTGTAATCGAGTTTGGGAAAGAGATTCAGGAGATGAATCTTTCTCTGGTTCTTCTGGTAAGGAATCAACAATACTCATGCTGGGCAACTAAATTAAACTATGGTTTTTTCTAAAGCTGACCAATCAGGAATCCGAATTCTATCTTGCTCCCTGACAATCAAACCCTTTTTTTCTAATTTTGTCAGCACTCTTGTCACAGTTTCCCGTGCCAATCCACTTAAACTACTTAACTCGCGGTGAGGTAAATTGGGAATTTCCTTACCTGTATTGTCTTCTTTTCCTTGCCCTTCGGCCAAAAATAGTAACGTATCAGCCACCCGTGACTGACTATCTGATTCCCGCAACCGCAATCTTCTGTTAACCTGTCGCAACCTTCTAGCCATTAATTGCGCCAATCTCATCCCCGCTAAAGGTTCTGTTTGTAGCAAATGCACAAAATCTTGAGCAGGTATACTCGCAATCATCGTCGGTGCCAAAGTAATGACATCAGTAGAACGGGGAACCTCATCTAGTGCTGCCATTTCCCCAAATAATTCTCCACTGCCAACAATATTTAGCGTTACCTCTTTCCCATCTAAATTGTAGGTACGGATTTTAACCCATCCACTCATAATGAAGTAGACTGAACCCCCCCAGTCATTTTCTAGTAAAATTACTTGGTTAGCTGGATGAGTTCGTGTAACAAGGTGAATCAGAGCTTTTTCCAAACCTGGTTCTGGCAAACCTTGAAAAAATGGGGCTGAAATCATCCATGTATAAGATGTGTTATCTGTATTATATCGTTCTTCCATCAGGGCATCTTGATTATTAAAGCTGCTATTATCACAACACTAAGATAGTTATTTTAAACCTAAGTCATCAAAATATAACCGCCTTTAACAGAGATTGTCTCAGATCAGACCAACTATGTTATATAAAAAAGTAAAAATAGGGTTAGTTAATTTTGTACCTCATTCAAGGGATCACCAAAAAATAAATTACCCAATTTTGTGGGATGGGCATCCTGCCCGTCCTTGATGATTAGGGGACTTTTCGGCCCGCACTACAAGAAATTTTTGGGTATTTTTTTAATTGGAAGTCCCCAAGTGCATACCGCCCTGACAGGTGTAGGATTTTATGCACAAAATACTCGGTTTATGGGTTTCCAGTTTTGTTACCAATCATTACTTTGTTCGGTTTTCCTCCCTTGTCACCTTGTCTGCCTTCCCAAGTCTTGTCCTCAAGACAATGTAAATTTTCCTGTCTCCATGAGTAAATATGGCTACGTCATACAAGTTACCAGTAATGACATAATTAGCCTTAGAAGTGCCAGTAACAAATTTTGATACTCGAAACTTCTGTAATTGTCAGTCCCTTACAAATCAACATCCATTTTTAAATAAGGTAATTTAACGTGACCTACCATACTGATGAAATTCACCAACTAATTGCAGATATTGATCACTTACTGTCTCATAGTGCCAAAGGTCTTTCTAAATTCCTGCCTAAGCAAGGACAACAGGAAAAAGAGGTTTTAGAACGAGTGCGTAACTTTTTGGTACAACTGGGCGAGGATGAAGTATTAAAAAATGATGTCCTATCAGAAACCACTGACCCATTGCCCACACCAGCATTTTCATCTCTGTTGACACAATTTAACCAACAGAGTCATGTCCCATCTGTTTTAGAGCCTTCTTTGCCTTCACCAGAGCTAAGTAGTATTGAAACAGTACAAACCAAACAAGAATTAACTGTTTTATTTCAGCCTTTACAGGCGGAATTATCCAGGCTGTTGGCAGAAAGAGCAGATTTGATTCAAGAAATTAGACAACTAGAGCAAAAGCGACTGCAAAACTCTTCATTAAGCCAGCAGTTAGCCAACCAAGAGGAGATGATTTCTGAATTTTTAGAAGTCCTCATGGGTCGTTTAGTACCACATTTAAAATCAAATTCTGGGCGAATAATTAACCCTGATGTTCAAAATTTAGAAGTAATGACCTCTGCTATTCAACCTATTTTAGAATCAGCAGAACGGGTAGAGCAGTTAGCAAATTTAGCTCGTAATTTAGATCAACGCTTACTGTCTCTAGATGGAACTGTCAATACTATTTTTGAAGCCCTAGAACGTAACATTAATACCTACTATCATTCTTTGTCCCAAGCACTAGCTAAAATGCACGATGAGGGGATGCAAGGTGAACAGTTGATGGCAAATTTCCTCAATAATTTGACTCAATATTTACAACAGCAAGTTTTGATTAATGAGCCTTCTATTTCTAATGTAAGTAATGAAATAGTCTCGGTATCACCATTATTAGCTGAATCTCCTGGACTTGGAGTTGCAGAATTAACACCTTCAAAAGATGTATCTAGTGAAATTACTACTGCGGAAATAGTGCCAATTAATCTGGATACAGAGTTTTCACAGGATCCATCACAATCTGCAAAAGATTTACAGTTAACAAATACTGATGAAGTAGATGAACTTTATGCAAGTTTCTTTAATTATGAAATTTCTTCACCACTAAATTTCTCATTTTCTCATGATATTCTCCTTAAAGAAGATGAAAATCTATCTATTGCTTCCGAAGTTGTCAGTAATGATTTATCAACAGTAGAAATTAATAACTTAACGGTTTCTAATATAGCTGATAGCCCTATATTAGCAGAACCAAAAGATGATGATGATCACTCTGAGCCGCAAGCAATAATTTCTCCTATTCCCACAGAGCCTGAAGTCACATTTTCACCGGAAGAAACAGAATTAGAGCAACCTCCAGAAGCAGCAAATCCTGTTGATACAATTATAGTTTTGACTGATTTGGTGGTAGATACTGATAATGAACAAGTAATATTAGAAGTCCTCAATCAATTAGATGATTCAGGAACAGAACCGGAAAATAAATATCTACCTTCGGATAACTTTGTTGCTGCTGATTCTGAAGAAAATTTACTGTCTTTGTTAGATAATGATGATCCTGGTATTCCAAAAATTACTTTAGATGCCAAGCAGTTGCAACAATTAGATCAAGATTTAGATAATTTTGATCAACCATTAAATTATGCTGGGGAATCTATAACTCAGTTAGATTCTGAAAGTCAGGTTGATAATGTAAATATAGTTCCCAGTCAGGAAGTAGATTTAAGTTTAATAACTCAGACATATATAAAAGATGAAAAAGAAGATTTTTCCCAATCTTCAATCACTAGTCAGCAATCTCCAATTACTATCCCTCAAACTTCAATTCCCAATGATGAAAATAATCATCTTCTGGCAGATACTTTAGATGCGACTTGGTATTTAGGAATTGATATTGGGACGACGGGAATTTCTGCTGCTTTATTGAATCGCTCTAAATTGGTAGTTTATCCGATTTATTGGTCAGCCGAAAGTCAAGTTGATGGTTCGGCTTTTCAGCAATCATTCCGTTTACCAGCAGAAGTTTATTTACCGACTAATTCAGGTTCTCATCCGGGGAAAAGTGGAGAATCAAATTTTTCCCCTCATCTTTATTCAGCACAGTTAAAGCCTTATTTACAAATAGCAGTTCCCTACCAGCAAGAACGACAAAAATGGGAACCAATGTTGCAATTAAATGAGTTTTCCGCAGGGCCATTAATTTGGGTAGTGCGATCGCTTTCTAAGCTACTATCAACTCTTAGGTCTAGTCATACTAGTACCACACCAGCATTAATTGCTAATGCAGTGGGGATGAATACACCAACTTTTTCCAGAGTAATTAAGAATATCGCTGGTGTCATTTGTACTTGTCCTTCTACTTGGACTGAACAATATCGCTTTAATGTTCGGGAAGCTATTGTCACTAGTGAACTTGTTTCTCATCCCCAACAAATCTTTTTTGTAGAAGAAGCGATCGCTGGTTTACTGCCAGAATTAGACAGTGCTAATGGTCAATCTATCCAAATCAGTGAAAATCAGGGTTTACGGGCTTTGAAAACTAGCGATTATCCCCTGTTAGGTAACACCTTAGCAATGAATATTGGGGCAACGCAGGTAGAAATGACCTTAGTAGATATACCAGCAAATCTGGAAAACTTAGCATATAAAGACTTCATGCTGCACAATTTTGCCTACTCTGGCAAAGGCATTGAACAAGATATTATTTGTCAGTTACTACTCCCACCAAAATCCCGTCAACCCCGTCAACCTGGACAATCTCATCATGAACCTGCGAATGCTAATCCTTGGCATTGGCAACCCTCTATTCCTGGTTTAGACCAAATGCAATTTTCTAATTTAGGTTTAGAAGCTTTAACACTACCTAAAGTTGGAGAACCAGATACAGAAGCGCGAATTCGTCTCCAGCAACGTTTAGAAAGTTCCCTCCTGGGACAAGCTTTATTAGATGCAGCTTTGGCTTTGAAATTGATTTTACAGCACCAAGAAACCTTTACCCTAGAATTCGCCGACCAACGTTGGGTATTACAGCGCCGAGATTTAGAAAGTCAAGTTTTTGTTCCCTTTGTCCGTCGTCTCAATCGAGAGCTTAATAAATTATTAGTAGCCCGTGGTATTCCCACCGAAGCTATTAATCAAGCTGTCCTCAGCGGTGGTGTGGCTTCTGTCGGCACTATTAACCGGTGGTTACGGCAAAAACTGCCTAATGCCAAGATTATTCAAGACTTATATCTGGCTGAAAACGGCGCTCCCAATTGTAGTCGAGTTGCACTAGGTTTAACCATGTTACCTTTACATCCCCAGGTTTTGGACATATCTAAACAACAATACACAGATTATTTCTTATTTTCTGAGTTGCTCAAACTATTACCCAACCGTTCTTTATCCTTTGGTGAGGTCTTGCAGTTATTTGAAATTCGTGGTATTAATACCCGCATCTGTCAACAGCGATTATTAGCTTTCTTGGAGGGTGAACTACCACCAGGCTTGATTCCTGCCGCTTTAGATCACCTTTGGCTGACCCATAATTCCCAGGAAAATCCTGACTACAAAGAGATTGCTTCCCTCACCGCAGGTATAAATTCTCCACCCCTATTTGAAAAACAAGGTAATCTCTCCTATCGTCCCAATTTTCCACAAGTCCAGTTATTACTCCGTTATTTAGATGCCATTAAATCCAGTACCGTGCAATCCCTAGAAGAACCATATAGTTACCTTTTACTTAGTCAAATATAACACATAGCAGGGAGCAGGGAGAGGAAAAGTCGTTTTGATTCAGTTACTAGTAGTCTGTCAAATAAATTTTGACGGATAAGAAACGAACCACGAAGGCACGAAGGACACGAAGGAAGAAGGAAGAAGGAAGAATCAAAATGGCAACTAATGAACCCGTCAATTAGTTCTTGACAGACTACTAGCCCTAAACCCTTTTTGAGTGGTTCTGGGAACGTTAGATGGAATTAGAGCGTCACTGAATATAGGAGTCAATGGCAAAACGTCAGGATTTTTAATCTCCCTAGAGAAGATATATAATGGGTTTTCCAGGTTTTTTAATGGGATAATAGAAGTCAATAACCCAGCCCGAAAGGGACTGAACTTGCAAGAGAAATCAAACAAACCACTCGTGTCGCTGCCCTCTGTTGGCAACCAAGCCACTGAGTTTCCCGCATACCGCAAGTTCTTATGAATAACAAAGCAAACATAAGATAACT
Source organism: Dolichospermum sp. ST_sed8 (assembly GCA_028658405.1). Lineage (GTDB taxonomy): Bacteria > Cyanobacteriota > Cyanobacteriia > Cyanobacteriales > Nostocaceae > Dolichospermum. Next base: position 6,327 of record JAKOGY010000124.1, read on the forward strand.
TTAATGCGTATATTCAGTTTCTAGAGGTGATAATATCATCATCATCAAGAGGTTTGACAAAATCCTATTTTGAGAATTGATAGCTGATAGCAAATAGCTACCATAAGTTTTTATAGATTCTATGGCCTGCTATATAACTAAAACTGGTTATTGGTGCATAAATCTCACAATTTGTCTAGTTGCTGGCATTAATGAAATTATTGAGGGGAGGAGTGATTATGAAATTATTAGTACGTTGGGGCTTAACATTGGGTTTGACTGGTAGTGTGATGTTTGCTGGCATATTGGGAATAAATAATCTGCAAGCCCTAGCTCTACCACAGGAGCAGATAGTAAAAACTTTACGAGAAGTACCCATTTTTACCCTGACTAATCCCAAAGGAGAATTTATAGTCATCTCCACAAAAAACCAATCTAAAACTATTTCTCAAATAGGCTTTTTCATTAGCAAGAAAGATGCTCAAACTTTCCTAGAAAATCGGCTTAAAAAAGAAAATTCTCAGTTAGCAAGCACTATCCGAATTAAGCCTGTTTCTTTAGCAGATTACTATAAATTAGTAGTAGAAAATAATAAGAAAAAAGACTCTAATTTAGTTTTTACTTTAGTCCCTACTCAACAACAGGTTAACCTGGCAACAACTATGTTGAATACCACCGGTAAAACAGACAAAAAGTTTGAGGGTATTCCTTTATTTGTGCCGAAATTTAAGCAAGGATCTAGCTATTTAACAATTCCAATTCCTCAAAAAAATGAGCGTGTTATTCCTTTCTATTTTGAAAAAGAACAAGCAGTGGCTCTTTTAGAAGCCTTTAAAAAAGCTAAACCACAGGAAGCCGCTAATACTGAAATTCAGGTATTAGATTTGTATAACGTGATTGAAACACTCAATAGTAGTAATGATCCCAACACTAATAAGATTTTCTTGTTTCCCTCACAGGAATCAATAGAATTTATTCGTTCTCTAGTTCCCGCTCAACCAAAAAAATAGAAAATAATCTTTACCTCCTGATATGTTAAAGCCAAATCAAATAGTTTCTGGATTAGAACTTTGGCAGTGGCGAAAAACTGCAATTCAAGCAGCTACAGCCGCGGATATATCCCCAATGGAGGTAGATTGGTTATTATTAACAATATCTAATTTAGACCGTTTGGCACTGCGTTTAGAGTCTTTCAAAACATGGCATCAAATCCCCCTACAATTGTCTTTAACCGAATTAGAGCAATTGTGGCAAAGACGATTACATGATCATTTACCAGTTCAGTATATTGCGGGGACGACAGCTTGGCGAAAGTTTCAACTCACAGTTTCCCCTGCGGTCTTAATTCCTAGACCAGAAACAGAAATATTGATTGATTTGGCTATAGCCGCTACTAATAATCAAATACAGGCAGGTCACTGGGCAGATTTGGGGACTGGTAGCGGTGCGATCGCGCTGGGACTAGCTGAATTATTCATAAATGCCACTATTCATGCTGTAGATGTCAGTCCAGCCGCTTTAGCTGTTGCTCAAACCAACGCGGAAAATTTGGGTTTTAGAGAACGGATTCAATTTTATCAAGGTTCTTGGTGGCACCCCCTAGAATCTCTCAAAGGTAAGTTTAGCGGCATGGTATCAAATCCGCCCTATATTCCTAGTGATACTGTCCTCACTTTACAGCCAGAAGTGGTGAAACATGAACCCCATTTAGCTTTAGATGGTGGTGCAGATGGTTTAGACTATATTCGTCATTTAATTACTGTTTCCCCTGATTATCTGCTTCCTGGAGGGGTGTGGTTAATAGAAATGATGGCAGGACAGGCAGAAACTGTGCGGGAATTGTTAGAAAATAATGGTAATTATGGCAATATTTCCATTCATGCTGACTTAGCGGGAATTGAACGTTTTGCTGTAGCTTTTAAACAAGATTAAAACATTAAGATCATGGCAACAAAACAGCAAAATCCCGTTTTATTAGTGCATGGTATTAACGATACTGGGGCGGTTTTTAATGATATGGCACTTTATCTCAGACAACGGGGTTTGTCAGTGCATACAGTGGATTTAGTTCCTAATAATGGTTCTGAAGTTCTGAATAAATTAGCACAGCAGGTAGCTAATTATATAGCTGCTACCTTTGAACCAGAACAATCTTTCGATTTAGTTGGTTTTAGCATGGGTGGCCTTGTCAGCCGTTATTATATTCAGCGTTTGGGGGGAATAAAGCGAGTACAGCAATTTATTACCATTTCTTCACCCCATAAAGGAACACTAATTGCCTATGGTTCATGGTTGCCTGGATGTGTACAAATGCGTCCTAATAGTGCCTTTTTGGGATCTTTAAACTCCGATGTTCAAGTGTTAAAAAAATTGAATTTTACATCTATTTGGACACCTTATGATTTAATGATTGTTCCAGCAGAAAGTTCACAACTAGGGATAGGAAAAGAAATAACTTTACCAGTGATATTACATCCTTTAATGCTAACAGATATTAGAACTTTAGAAATAGTAGCAGAGACTTTAATAAAATCAGTTAATTGATAAATTTTCAGTCATTAAAAAAACCTGTAATTTTCAAATAAAATTGGAAAAAAGCTTTGATTGATATAGCAGTAAGTAGGTTAGCATTGAAAATTGTCGTTATGGCAAGGCAAGAGGCAAGAGTGAAGAGGTTTTGGGAGATTTTACTTTTCTTTACATACCTTTAAATTTTTATGTTCACCTACTTATGCACTTAGATGAGATACAGTTATTAAATTGCAAACCCTGTAGGGGTTTCCCCGCCCTCATTACCTGATTATCTTTTAAATTTCATCCTCTTCAATAACTGCATTTCTATCTAATATTAATAAATTGCGAAGTTGGTCTGTATCCATTTCCGTTAACCAATCTTCTCCTGCACCCACAACTTGTTCAGCTAGTTGTTTTTTACTTTCTATCATATCATTAATTTTTTCTTCTAATGTCCCAGTACAGACAAATTTATGGACTTGGACATTACGAGTTTGACCAATTCTAAATACTCGGTCTGTGGCTTGATTTTCGACTGCGGGATTCCACCATCTATCAAAGTGAAAAACATGATTTGCCCTAGTTAAATTTAAGCCAACACCACCAGCTTTCAATGATAAAATCATAATTGGTGGTCCTTGAGGGTCATGTTGAAATCTATCAATCATTTCCTCTCTCTGTTTTTTGCTGGTACTACCATATAAAAAGAATATTTCCCGTCCTAATTTTTTTTCTAAATGAGGTTTGAGTAACTTACCCCATTCAGCAAATTGTGTGAAAATTAAAGCCCTATCTCCTTCTGCAATTACCTCATCTAACATTTCTTCTAATCGTTGTAATTTCGCTGAATGATGTTTTTCTAAAGTTGCTAATTTCAAATATTGGGAAGGATGATTACAGATTTGTTTTAACTTAACTAATAATCCTAAAATCATGCCCCGACGTTGCAAACCTTCCGCAGATTCAATTTCTACTAAAGATTCATCTACTAATTGTTGATACATTGTCGCTTGTTCGGCAGTTAATCCACAAAAAACTGTCATTTCTTGCTTTTCTGGCAAGTCTTGAATAATGTCTTTATCACTTTTCAAGCGTCGCAAAATAAAAGGTTGAACTAAAGAACGTAATTGATTTAAAGAAGCAGTATCACCATACTTTTCAATGGGCATGGCAAACCGTCTTTGAAAAAATTGTTTACTACCTAAATAACCCGGATTAAGAAAATCTAAAATAGACCATAATTCCTGTAATCTATTTTCTACAGGTGTACCAGTTAAAGCAATCCGAAAAGTGGTTTCTAATTGTCGGACTGCTTGTGATTGTTTCGATTCTGAATTTTTAACATTTTGGGCTTCGTCTAAAACAATTATCTGCCATTCAACTGCTTTTAATAATTTAATATCCCGGTAAATAAGTGCATAGCTAGTAATTACTATATCGTGTTTATTCACTGCTTCTGTAAATGCTTTACCTTTAGGGCGTTTATCACCGTGATATTCTAAAACTTTGATTGTGGGGGCAAATTTTTTGACTTCTTTTTGCCAATTGCCCATGACTGAAGTAGGACATACTAAAAGCGTCGGTTTTTCTAATGCGTTTTGTTCTTGGAGATGAAGTAGGAAAACTATAAACTGCACGGACTTACCTAATCCCATATCGTCCGCTAAACAAGCGCCCAAACCCCATCTTTCTAAAAACGCTAACCAAGCTACACCACGTTCTTGATAAGGTCTTAATTGTCCGGTAAAATTGCCAGGAGTTGGTAAAGTTTGAATTTCTTGATTATTAGTTAATGTCCCAATTAATTCTTCCAATGCACCGGAAGCTTCAAAACTGACAACAGGTAATTTCTCAATTACTTGAGTATCTCCTTTACTAATGCGTAAAGCATCTTCTAAGGAAAGAGACATTTGTTCTTTGCGAGAAGCAAAAAATGTTTGAGCAGTTTTAATATCTTGGGGACGTAATTCTACCCATTCACCATTAATTTCTACCAACGGACTATTTAATTTTACCAGTTTATCAAACGCAGCTTTAGAGATTGTTTGTCCACCAATTGCCAAATGCCATTGGAAATTTAATAAACTTTGTAAACCCAAACGTCCTGATTTTTGTTGAGGAGTTTCGGCACTAATTTTTAAACCTAAGCGATTTGCCCAACCTTCCCGATTTGCTAAACTAGGAGGTAAAATTACTCCTAAACCGCTATCTTCAAATTTCCAAGTTACAGCTTTGATAAATTCATAAGCTTGCATGGGGGTGAGGTGACAAAATTCGGGAGATGCGGTTTCTAAACTGGGGGTAATTATCGGATACAATCGAGAAGCTAAACCCAAACCTCGCAAAAATGTTTCTTGAGGTTGTTCAATTGTGCGATTTTGATAAACTAATTTTTCTACAGATTGATGCCAAATTGTCGCTGCGTCTATTAAAAATTCGGGGTTATCTGCTGCTTGGAGAAAATACTTTAAAGTCCAATCTGGTTCTTCATTTTCTGGAGGCAGCAATTGAAAACAAGTTCTAAATAATGCTTTGCCTGTAAGTTGATATTGTAAAGGTAAGGTCCAAGCTTTTAATGTAGTTTCTAAACGGTCTCCTCCTACTGCGTCAATTGTATTATTTGAATTAATTAACCCTTTTAACCATTGCTGTAATGCCGCAGGTAAAGACATCATAACTTTAGGTTCAAGGGGAGATTGAGAAGCAATCATTAACCGCAATTGATTATCTGTAATTATATTGAGAAATGATAATATAATTTCTTGAGGTAATAATGGTAAATCAATTGCTATATTTTCGGTAGTTTGTTGATATGTTCGACAAGCTAAGGGCATTTGTGAGGCGAATTTTTCTAATCTAGTGACATCTACAGCACTATCTAAAAGTACCTGCCATTTGGCAATTAAATTACTATCTTGTTTTTCAACAGTTGGTAAAAATTTACAACGAGAAATTAAGTCTAAATGCCATCTATAAATATGTACCCAAAAATGAATATCTGCACCTAATAAAGCTGCTTTACTATCATTTGCACTCAAAGGTAAAGATGTGAGAAATTGAATTGCTAATGCCGGAGTGAGACAAAAACCATCAATTTTCCAAGGATGTAAATATTGTGAAGATGGAGAATCTATATCTACGCTGACAGAATGAACTGGAGAAATTGTTGTCAGTTCTGATTTCTTATTTTCTAAAAAATAAGTTGGTAGAGAAATTATTTGTGAATGAATAGGTAATTTTGTTTCTGTTGCTGATTTACTTTTAATTCTTTGTTTAGTATTATTAGATGGTTGAATTAAATGAGCAATTGATAAATTAGATGCTTCTAACCATTCATTTAATTCCACTGATGTCATAGCCAATGGATGTAAAGGAATTTCAGCAGATACTTCAGTCTGTACCTGTGAAGAACGCCAAGTTTCTCCCCAAATAAAAAAATAACTATTTTGATTATTTAGTATCCAAGTTCCGTGTAAAGTTGCCATGTTCAAATATACTAATTATTTTTTTAATTGTTCTGTCGCATCTTGAGCAAGAGCGGAAGATACTGAATCTGTTCCTCCAACTTCAATAATAACAAACGTTAGAGGATGTCTGAAAAGTTTCCGGCGATTATAAATCGCTACTACACAAGCGAAGTCCACCTTCGTGGACTAATGAAAAATCAAAGCTTCTGAACCCACGAAGGTGGGTTTTGTCTGTGTAGCCGCGATTTCCAATCGCTGGGGATAAGGGATAAGTATGAATCTAGACTTTACAAACATCCTTTTATAGTAAAATCAAAATATACTGTTATACTTATTCCCTCTTAGAAATATGAGCAGCTACCCGGATTTCCAAGCACAAGGCTATCAGGTTACTAGAGAATTAGGACGCAACCGGGAAGGTGGTAGAATTACTTGGTTAGCAACAAATATTAACACAGGGCAACCAGAGGTAATCAAACAGTTTTGTTTTGCTCAAGCGGGTTCAAGTTGGTCTGGTTCAGAAGCCCACGCACGAGAAATACAGGTACTCAAAGGATTAGATCATTCTGGTATTCCCAGTTACTTGCATTCCTTTGAAACTTCCGATGGTTTTTGTTTAATTCAAGAGTATATTCATGGTTCTACTTTAGCAGAACCTCGCAGTTTTTCACCAGCAGAAATTAAACAAATTGCTATTAAGATTTTAGAAATTCTGGTATATTTACAAAATCGGATTCCGTCGGTAATTCATCGAGATATTAAACCAGAAAACATTTTAGTAGATGAACAAATCAATGTCTATTTAATTGACTTTGGTTTTGCTCGTATTGGTAGTCATGATGTGGCTGGAAGTAGTGTATTTAAAGGAACTCCTGGTTTTATTCCCCCAGAGCAAATGTTTAAACCAACAAACGCTACAGATTTGTATGCTTTGGGTGCAACTTTAATTTGCTTGTTGACAGGAATTAAGTCAACAAAAATAGATGAATTACAAGATGCAGATGATCCTTATTTGATTAAATTTCGTCATCTTTTACCCCGGTTGAGTTTGCGGTTTATCGGTTGGTTGGAAAAAATGGTACAACCGAAACAAAAAGACCGATTTACTAATGCAGAAGCAGCTTTAGAATCACTCAAACCTCTTGATGTTATTCGTGTACCAGGGGTTGATTTTAGTGAAACTGTTTTGGAGTTTGAAGCGAATAGGCTGGGGGAAAAATTAACTAGGGATATTACTATTGAAAATCCTATACCAGATACTTTATTAGAAGGTAAATGGGAAGTTGCACCTCATCCTCAAGACCCTCCCCATACACCAGATCATCATGCTTGGATTTCGGTTAAACCTGCTCAGTTTAGCGGGAATCATATTCGTTTTCAGGTTCAGGTAGATACGAGTAAATTAATGGCGGATAAGCAGTATAAACGTCAATTAATTCTTCATAGTAATGCTTATCCAGCTAGTCATACTTTGATGGTGAAGGTGCAAACGGCGGCTTTACCCATTGAGAAGAGACAATTGCCCTATTGGCGTTTAATTGCGATGTTTTTACTGGTTGTGGTGGCAGCCATGTCCATAACTTGGAGTATACCTTATTTGAGGATATCTGATTATGTATTCGGCGTGGTGTCGGGCTGTCTGTGGTTTCTTGTTTATAGATTGTTCCGTCAGCGTCTGGCTGTGGCTGTGGCTGGGGCTGTGGCTGTGGCTGTATATCTGGCTGAGGACATGGCTAAAGAGGCTAAAAACTTGTTTACTAATATACTAATACTACTCATATTAGGATTGGGAATTAGTGTAGGAACGGGAATAATAATAGGCTTTAACACATTTATTTTGTTAGCACTAAATGGAACAAGTTTACCGGCACTTTTCATGCTGCTTTATCCACCCCTAAAAAGACGTAAGTTAATTGCTAAATATCGTCAGTCTGAGGAATCTTTAATCAAGCCGTGAAATTGTCAGTCATGTAGGTTGGGTTAAGCGACAGCGCAACCCAACAAAAGATATAATGAAAATGTCTGAATCAGGATATCCAGGATTGAAGGATTTACAGGATGAAGAGATTAAATATTTATTGTCTGAATCAGGATACCCAGGATTTAAGGATTTACAGGATGAATGATTTTGGCTAAATAGGATAGATATATATAGGAATAATATTTGAATACTGAAATTATTTGCGTAGTTAGGTAAGATGCAAAAGGCATGAGGTAAAAGGATTCTAGCCGATTCAGGTGTACCGAGTGTTTTTCAAAAATCAAATATGAGTCCTATATTATAATTAAGGAATAATTAGAACTATCAGAGATGCAGTTTGAGTGGGACGAAGCAAAAAATTTAGAAAATATTCGTAAACATCAGATTGACTTTGAAGATGTTTATAAAATTTTTGACAGTCCAATGCTGATTGAGGAAGATGAACGTTTTGACTATGGTGAGGAAAGATGGTTTGGTATTGGTTTTTTAGGAAATGGAGTCGCTGTAGTTGTTTGGACAGAAAAAAAAGGCAATGTAATTAGAATTATTTCAGCACGAAAGGCAAATCGTTATGAACGAAAAAAATTTGAACAATATCTCACGGACTAATTGGCAAGCATTAAATTCAATGTCAGATGAGGACATTGACTATTCGGATATTCCGCCATTAACTGATGAGTTTTTTGAAAAAGCAACTTTGCAAATTCCCGCAGCACAAGCCAAAAATATTATTCAATTAGAACCTGATATCATAGCTTGGTTTAAAACCCAAAATAAAGACTATCAAACGGCTATTAATCAACTTTTACGTCGTCATATCGAAAGTAGTAGTAATCAAAAATCTGCTTAGTAATGTAGGTTAGGTTGAACAACCCAACAATAGCTTTAATGAACGAATAATGAAAATGTCTGAATCAGGATATCCACCGATTTAAGGATTTACAGGATGAAGAGATTAAATATTTTCAATGATCACCAAATTCTATTAATCTACCAATTCTGTCAATAATGATAACAAAGCCTGATAGCGTGGCGTATCTATATCAGGATATATGGAATTCAATTGTTTTCTGAATGAACTATCTTTGAGAAACACAAAAATATTTAATTATTCAAATCATCAAAATCCAAATCCCAACAAAAATCCTGTAAATCCTTTAATCCTGGAAATCCTGATTCTGACAAAAATATTTAATTATTCAAATCATCAAAATCCAAATCCCAACAAAAATCCTGTAAATCCTTTAATCCTGGAAAT
>JAKOGY010000125.1 GCA_028658405.1 Dolichospermum sp. ST_sed8
AGTGAATAAATTCACTCGTGTCGCTTCCCTCTTTTGGGAGCCAAGCCACTGAGTTTCCCGCATACCGCGAGGTTTTATGAAAATATTGGTAAGAAAAATGTTTCCATACCCGCGATAAAATTTTCAAGCACAACAGCCCACTTTACAAGTATGCAACCTGACTGGAAAACCGTCAAAACCTACGAAGACATCCTTTACCAAAAAACCGACGGTATTGCCAAAATCACCATTAATCGTCCCCACAAACGTAACGCCTTCCGTCCCAAAACCGTATTTGAACTATATGAAGCCTTTTGGGATGCCAGAGAAGACACTAGTATTGGTGTAGTCCTCTTTACTGGTGTTGGACCCCATACAGACGGTAAATATGCCTTCTGTTCAGGAGGTGATCAAAGTGTGCGCGGACAAGCAGGTTATGTAGATGATGCCGGAATCCCCCGTTTAAACGTCTTAGATTTGCAACGTCTCATTCGTTCCATGCCCAAAGTAGTCATTGCCCTAGTCGCAGGTTATGCTATTGGTGGTGGTCATGTATTACATTTAATTTGTGATTTAACTATTGCGGCTGATAACGCCATTTTTGGGCAAACAGGCCCCAAAGTCGGCAGTTTTGACGGTGGTTTTGGTGCCAGTTACCTAGCGCGGATAGTAGGGCAAAAAAAAGCCCGAGAAATCTGGTTTCTCTGTCGTCAATATAATGCCCAAGAAGCTTTAGAAATGGGTTTAGTTAATACCGTTGTCCCGATAGAACAACTAGAAACCGAAGGGATAAAATGGGCGCAAGAAGTCTTAGAAAAAAGCCCCATAGCCATTCGTTGTCTCAAATCAGCATTTAACGCTGACTGTGACGGACAAGCTGGTTTACAAGAACTTGCTGGTAATGCTACTCTGCTTTATTACATGACAGAAGAAGGCGCAGAAGGAAAACAAGCGTTTTTGGAAAAACGTCCCCCTAACTTTCGAGATTTTCCCTGGTTGCCATAGGTCATAATCCCAGAATAATGTAGTGTTTCGTAGTCAAAAGTAGGAATAAGCATCTTGGCTGTGGAGTTTTTTGAAATCAGTAAGTTTACCGCCAATTCTTTTCCCGTCTACCCTTATCTCTAGCCTAGTCGCAGATTGCACTACAACTCGACCTGAGACACCTTGACAATAAGCGATATCACCTGTGTTCCATTTGTGTTTATACTTTTGTCGGGGGTTAGAGCAAGGGAAACCGAACTTGTTTATACGGCACAATCTTCTTGTTCCCTGTCCAGTAGATTTCACTTTTAATATATTTGTTGTTAATATATTTAAGTTTTCTACTACTCCAACACAAGCCGCATCTATCCAGTGTTCCTTGGGGAGATTTAATTTTCTCCTATTAAATTTTGTCCTTCCACCAGAAGCTGTCGTAATTGGTAATCGAGTTTCTTTTAAAGTGTGGAATAAATCCCATCTTGTAGAGTTAACAGCAGCGGCATCCTTTAAAGGTATTTTTGACTGAGACTTAATTCTTGTTAATAGTTCTGGTTTTTTAGCCAAAAACTTTTCAATGTCCTGTGTTCCTTTTTTTTGATTGCATTTTTCACAGGATAAGCATAAATTACTTATTCTGTTACTTCCTCCCTTCGCTTTAGGTTGAATATGTTCTATTTGAAGCGGGATATCTTTTGCATCACAGTAGCTACATTTTCTCTCCCATTTTTCTAGTAAATACTCTCTAACTTCGTAACCTTGTAACTCCCCTTGCTGATACTCTATTCCCGATATCTCAGGGTTCTCTAATTGTTGTAAATCAAATCTAACTAACTCTTGAGTAATAGCTGCAATTGGGGCATATTTTATTAATCTTTTGACCCAAGTGTTAGTAGTCAATACCCGATGTTTTAAACTTGGAGCTAACCAACTTCTTGTGCGGGTTCTATTCAAAAACCGTGGCTTTCTATAGCGAGTATGGCGGTTTCTTCTACTACGCCTAATTCCTCTGCGTGTTTCCAACTCACCTTTGATTACAGCACCACGATGCTGTAATTCCATTCCCCAAATAACCTCATCTCGGTTATTTACCAAGGAAATACCTGTAAATTTAGAGCCGGGATCTATCTTTAAATCAATGGGACAAGTAACGATATTTTCGACTACACGATTCATGATTAAGACAAACGGGAAGCGGCGAAATACTGCTGCTTTACCGCTATTCAAAAGCTTTTTAGCTTGTGCTGGATGAATAGGATTCATCGGCGTTTTGTTAGCATCAATTAGAAAAACGAAATTTGACATTGTTAAATTCGGTCTGTTTGACCAATCCTTATTTCTAAGTAAAGTTTGCTTCAACCTGGTTATCTAAGCTTGTTAAGGTAAAGACACTTTCTTTTTGGAATGTTTAATCAGTACCGACAGAGCATGGAACTAGCGAATCCCAAGGTGTCATGACTTAAATACCCTTTGACTACGCTTGTGGGTGGTCTGGTTCACATCTAATCCGTATTACTACGTTTTAGGATGATCCCTTAAATTTATATCAAAATCGCACCTATCAGGCAGGTGCGGTTTCTGAATATCTAAAAGTTTGTAAGTCAAATTTTATTAAAGTGGACAAAAAATGGATGACAGTAATAATGAGTATTTAAATTAGTACACGCTGATTTTTTAGTTCTTGTGTAGCGGAAGTAGGAATTTCAACAGAGGCTATCGGCAGATGATCTAAATCGGCTGGGAGAGTCTGAGCAGCCAAAAAAACAGGTTTGGCTACTGGTAAAATCCAAGCATCTTCTAAAGTTTCCCAAGCAGGTGTAAAAGCTGCTAAAGCTAAAGGACAAGCCTTCCAGACCCCTTCAACAGGTGCGCTTAATTTTTCACACATACCGCCACGGCGACCTTGTGGCTGGTAATAACGACAATAACGACAGGTAGATGTCAAACGCTTAATTAATTTCATGTGCCTTCATCTTCAGTACCGTAGGACTAGTTATCACACTTATATATCTTGCTTATTATCCAAAATAGGCATGAAGGGCAAAAATCCATTATTAGGCAAGGGTTGTAGCGATTATTAGCTATAAACAAACTTTAGAATGTCTTTAGATTCCTGTTATATTTGTAAATGATTATCGAAGTGTTCACATACTTGTTTTTGTCTAAAAGTTATTGGGGATCAAGGTTAAAAGTTTTATTTTAGATTTGCTGATCTTTCAAAAACCTTACTTTAGATAGATATAAAATCATTCGTTAGCATCTAGTTTACTCAATGATTCGGAATAGTTAAATATTTTAATTAAGAGCTAATTATCTATCTTAAAAGCTTAGTGCAGCAGAGAGAACAAACATTCCAGCGCTCAAGTTCACCCGGTGGAGTAGGACATTGACATTGGGGACATAAAGGCAGATGATGCGATCGCATTTGCATCATCTTAGCCCAATTCTCGAAAGCACCTAGCGCATTGTCAAGATTAGGTGAGACTAACCTATCAGTAGTCAAATCATCAGCCACATAACTAGGATGTTCTGATGCAGAAACAGTTATTTGTGTTCCCGTTGTTAATGAATTTTTCCACTCTGCTGTCGAAAAGCGAATATCTACCAAAGACGTAGACAGCTTGTGATTTAATTTTACTAATATATTTTTCCGTCCAAAAGTCAAATTTTGCGCCCAAGCAGCACTAGACGTTGCTACCCAGACAACATCACGCTGAATTGATAAAGGACGAGTTTGAGCAGCAATCGGAGTTCCCACAACTTCTACCCAACACTTCAGCAAACGCGGAAATATTTGTTCTTGCCATTCTGGTGAACGTTGAATATTACCTAAAACATGATCAATTGACTTAAAAGACATATTTTGTTACAACACTGAACAGAGTTGAAATTTTTTTGGTATATGGTCTTTCAGGTAAAATAGCTGAATACTGACAAGTAATTTTCGCTAGTATATTAAAAATTAATTTAATCATCTACCCTAACTCCATCTTAACAATGAATCAAAATCCTTTAATAGATTCTCCAAAATCCTCTCAAACACCAGGCTTAAACCCTGCACTGACTACAGCACTAGCTAGTTTAGAAGTACAGTTGGATCAAGAATTAACCAGATACAGACGCACACGTAAAACATCCAGACAACAAACATCAGGAAGTGTAGAAAGTTACAATAGACAAAGAAAAACAGCACTGTTGAATGATATTCAACTACCAGCAGTTTCGCCTATAACCATTCATGTAGAAAATCCGTTCTTGACGACGGAGACGGAAGCAATTAATTTTCCCCAAGAGTTTGCTATTTCAGACATAGAGGAAACCCCAACTCCTCCAAATTCAGAAAAATTCAGTAGCAGTATAGTTCTCACTAAAATTCAACCTCCTGAAAACCAAACCCTCCTGTCCACAAATGATCCTCCTCAACAACCAGATGATTATTTAGAATCTAGTGAAGCACTATTGCGAAGTCTGACAGCAGAAAAAACACAAACTCCTAATTCTCCCAATTCCCCCAATTCCCGTAACAGTGTGCTATCACCTATTGGTATTGGTTCAATGCTGTTGTTATTATTGGCAAGTTTGACTTTAGGCTATGTAGTCTTAAATCCGAAAAATTTGCCTAAATTGAATTTCAGGAACTTACCCAACAGTAATTCATCACCGACTGCGGAAAATACAGAAGTAATAAAAAATAATTCTCAACTGGTTATTGAACCAAAAATCACTACCATAGCCAAATATCCTAATTTAGCTACCCAAGAATTTCGCCAAGTCAGAGATCCTAAAGATATCGTAGATTTAACACCGAAAGTTAAACCAACTCCCCTAGCTATTCAACCACCCCTAACTCCTATTTCTCCATTACCAACCCTTTCCCCACTACCTAGGATTCTACCTACACCTTTAGCAGAGCCTACAGCCACCTCATCACCTCTAGCAGCAGATGTTAAACCTTCAGCCAATGGGTACTATTATATTATTGCTGATAATCAAGGCGATAAGGATTTAACAGCAGCACGGCAAGTAGTTCCTGATGCTTATTTATCACCAAATCAAAAATTTATTTATTTGGGTGCTTTAAAAACTAAGGATGAGATTAAGCGCAGATTGCAACAATTAGAAGCAAAAGGAATCAAAGGACGGTTACAGCAACCATAATCAAAAAACAGTGAGATGATTTAGGATGGCAATATCACAAATCTCAAAGTCCGGTAAATGGTCAAGGTAGAGCCAACATGGAAGTTATCCAGCGTATTCTGCGGGTGATTCGCGCTAATTTTAATAATCTAGTCAACAATGCAGAAGATCCAGAAAAGATTCTGGAAACAGCTTTCATGGAAATGCAGGAGAATTTGGTACAATTGCGTCAAGGAGTAGCTCAAGCGATCGCCACCCAAAAGCGCACAGAACGCCAAGCAGCCGCTGGAGAATCCCAAGGTGAAGAATGGTATCGTCGCGCCCAATTAGCCCTCCAACAGGGTAATGAATCTTTAGCACGGGAAGCTCTCACCAAACGCAAATTTTACCAAGAAACTGCGACAACCTTAATTAGCCAAATTCAGCAGCAAAAAGATGTAGTAGCCAAACTAAAGCAGGATATGCGGACTCTAGAGTTAAAACTGGCTGAGATCAAAACCAAAAAAGATATGTATATCGCTCGCGCCCGGTCGGCCGAAGCTTCTTATCGGCTTCAAGAAATGTTGACTGGAACTTCTACAACATCTAGCTTGGGCGCATTAGAACGAATGGAGGAAAAAGTTTTACAGATAGAAGCACAGTCAGAAGCTATGAGTCAACTGGGTGGTGATGATCTGGAAAAACGATTTGCATTTTTAGATGTTCATAATGATATTAATACAGAACTGGCAGCAATGAAAACTGATATGCTAGATCAAGGAGAAAATCCGCAGCCAGATCATAATTTACCCAAAACACCCGAACCATAACTTTCCCTAGTTAATATAGATAATTAATAGGTTCATGATTCAGAATAGAAAAAAAAGATAGTCATCCAGACTGGAAAGACTACATTGGCATAGGTAGCTATTAATATAGTAGAAAAGCTAACTATCTAACCAAGAGCGTAAACCTCTAAAGGAAAAATAAATTTATGGGATTATTTGATCGCCTTAAACGAGTAGTTGGTGCTAACCTAAATGATTTGGTCAGTAAAGCCGAAGATCCAGAAAAAATGCTGGAACAGGCACTCCTCGAAATGCAAGAGGATATGGTCAAGCTACGTCAAGGGGTAGCTCAAGCAATAGCAGCCCAAAAACGGACTGAAAAGCAGTATAACGAAGGACAAAACGAAATTAATAAGTGGCAGCGCAATGCCCAACTTGCTCTGCAAAAAGGTGATGAAAGTCTAGCCCGTCAAGCATTAGAGCGCAAGAAAACTTATACTGATACCGCTACAGCATTAAAAACTAGTCTAGATCAGCAAAATGTTCAAGTAGACGGTCTCAAGAAGAGTTTAATCCAGTTAGAGAGCAAAATTTCTGAAGCCAAAACCAAGAAAGAAATGCTCAAAGCCCGGATTACTGCGGCCAAAGCCCAAGAGCAACTCCAAGGTATGGTTAGTGGCATGAATACCAGCAGTGCCATGTCTGCTTTTGAGCGCATGGAAGAAAAAGTATTAATGCAAGAAGCCCGCGCTCAATCAGGAGCGGAGTTAGCAAGTGCAGATTTAGATCACCAATTTGCACAATTGGAGTCTGGTAGTGATGTTGATGATGAATTAGCTGCTATGAAAGCATCCCTAGCACCTGCTCCAGAACCAAAACTACTCACCCCAGAACAACCCAGTACCACAACTCCAGTACAACCAACTAGTACAGCTAAACCTGCTCAACCAGTTGATGCTGAATTAGAAGCCCTCCGCAAACAATTGGATAATCTGTAGTTTTTGCAGTTGACACTCCCCGGTCTAAAGACGCGGGGATTCTACATTCACAGACTCGCCGTTAGACGACAGGTTTGCACCAATCGCCCAAGAGGGCAAATCTCCTGTAGCGTAGCTTCCGGTATGCCCTACCGTAGTTAATCCTATTTTTAGGATGTTAATACTGGCATTGATATCTCTGTCTTCCACAAACCCACAATGATGACAATTATGGGTTCTGGTTGATAGGGATTTTTTCACTTTTTGACCACAATTAGAACAATTCTGAGAAGTATTATGGGGAGGAACAGCAACTGTTACCTTCCCATATTTATGCCCGAAATATTCTAGCCATTGCCGAAAAGTTGCCCAGCCAGCATCAGAAATTGATTTAGCTAAATGTCGGTTTCTCGCCATGCCTTTAATATTTAAGTCTTCATAGGCTACCAAATCGTTAGATTGGATCACGGAATACGCTAATCTCTTGCAATATTCTTTTCGCTGCCTACTTACTCTTAAATGTTTACGGGCATACCTGTTTTTAGCTTTTATATAGTTCTTGGATTGTGGTTGTTTAGCTTTCTTTTTATCTCTGCTGAACTTCTTGGATTTCTGGCGATTAGCTCGACTTAATTGCTTTTCTGACTTTCTATAGAATTGTGGAGCAGGCTCTACATTACCTTTTGAATCGGCAATGAAATATTTTAAGCCCACATCTAAGCCAACTATTTGATTCGTTGGTTGAGATTCAATTCTAATTTTGACATCAATTGCAAATTGAGCATAATATCCATCAGCCCGACGGACTAAACGAACTCGCTTAATTTGTTTGATATCATAAAAATTAAGATCGTAAGTACCTTTTAATTTCAGAGTACCTATACCTTTCTTGTCAGAGAAAGTAATTGCTTTTCTGGTTTCGGATAACTTCCAGCCGGTAACTTTGTACTCAACTGAACGGCAATTCTTTTTGAATTTTGGAAATCCCTTCTTACCCTTAACTTTCTTTTTGCAATTATCGTAAAACCGAGCTATTGCACTCCAAGAACGTTCCGCAGCAGATTGTCTTGCCATTGAATTAAGTTCATCCGCAAAAGGAAATTCAGATGCCAAAATCGCGCAATATTTATTGAGATCATATTTCGTCGCACCTTTGTTATCTATCCAATATCTTAAACATTTATTTTGGATGAACTGAGATGCACGAATAGCCTCATCTATTGCGCGATATTGCCTATCTTTTCCTTTGACTTTGAACTCGTAAATTATCATGGTTACTGAGCCTGTCGATAGCGTAGCGTGGCGTTAGCCATAGTATGGTTTCGACCTAAACACCACGAAGCTATGCTAACTCACAAAGCATAATCTTGTCAACAGGAAAAACTTTCAGTGGAGGCTGAAGCCTCTATCTGGCTTTCATCCCTTGCCTAAAGGACAGTTGAGTTTTTCCGCCACGCTCCAAAACTCAACTTCAAGGGTTTTCAGCCTAGTCTCTTATAAGAAAATTGAGAGAATCCCACAACTAGGAGGTGTGGGATTTTGCACATACATGAATTGATAAATTAGGGAAAAGTGAACAGTCAGAGACTCTTTTTAATTCTGGTGACTTCCTAAATACTACTAAGCAACATTCAGCACGTAGGATCGAGTCCCTGTTCTGGTGGTTGGAGTTGCAGTTGAGTTATCCACGTAAGTATAGGTTCCAGTCGCCACGATTTGTCCGAAGTTGTTGACGCTAGTGGCACTTGTCAACGTTACAGTAGCACCGTTATAGGTAAGCGGTGTGGTCAGCAAGTTGTTCAAGTCAGACAGCACACCGCCATTCCAAACGTAGGCATGATTCGTGGCTGCGGCGATTTGGGAAGCCCCTACGACTTGACCAAATTCATTGATGCCGTTAACAGAACCGGTGTTACCGCCCAAGCTACCGAGCGCAGTGAATGTACCATCTGCTTGGAGCAAGAATGGCGTACTAGTGGCGGTGCTGCCACTACCACTAGTTGAAGAACCAATAATCTGACCCGCGTTGTTGATGTCTCGCAAGGTAGCTTGGTCTCCACCAAAAGTGCCTAAATCAGTGAGTTGATATCCACCATTGGCATCTTTATTCCACACAATAGCAGTGTTCTTGGCAGATCCATCCAAAACTCCGTCTCTGTCCACATAGCCGACGATTTGACCATTACCGTTGACTCCACGGGCTGTACCGCCGTCGCCACCCATATCTGTTAAGCCAGTCACCACGCCATTTTGCCAGTAAAGCGGCTTTTCGTAACCCGATGCTTCAATATTGCGACCAGAGATTAGGTTCCTGTTGTTGATGTCCAAGAAGTAGGTTTCTAAGGCACCAAAGTCGTTGATGGTCACGTTGTAGCTACTGCCGTTCTTTTCCCAAACTAGGGCGCGGTCAGTGGCTAGAGGATTCGGTTGTCGCACCTCATCAGCCGTTCCCAGGATTACACCGCGATCGCTGATGGTATTAACGTTGGGCGTGAGCAGGGTGACGGTTGCGCCATTTGCTGCACCAAAATCGGACTGACCATTTTTCAATCCAGTGCTGGTTATGGCAGTTTGCACGCCATTTTCCCAGATGAAGCCTTGACGGACAATGTTGTTAGTGTTGACTACACCCGTAGTGGCGTTTGTATTAGTGAAGGTTGCGTCTGTGTCAAAGCGTCCGGCAATTTGTCCGAAGTCGTTAATCGAAGCTGCGTTGACTGAACCATTAGGGTTGGTACTGAGGGAAACCAAGTCAGTTGCCGCGTAACGGTAGAGTGATCCGTTGTCCACCAAGGACTGAGACCCAGATGTCACTCCTTTGAGCGTTGCTAAAAGATCATTACCCGCATACACCAAAGTGTCGCCATTCTTGCTGGTAAACTTCAAGGATTTCCCTAGCAAGCTTTCCCCCAACCGCAGTTTATCGGACGTGATATTGAAGCCAGTCACTTCGACGGAGCCTGTGCCACCTTCCAGAATCAGCTTGTCGTTGCCGGTGCTACCGAGGTTCACAAAGTCCTTACCTGTGCCTGCGTTGATCACATTGTTCCCCGCCCCGGCATTAATTGTGTCGTTCCCTGCGCCAGAGTAGATCGTGTCGTTCCCTGCCCCGGCATTAATTGTGTCGTTGCCTTTACCCGTCAGGATGCGGTTGTTGCCTTCCCCTGCAAAGATGACATTATTCCCAGCACCCCCATCAATAAAATCACCACTCGCACCGGAGTAGATGACATCATTACCCAACCCAGTGGTGATCAGGTTTACTCCTTCTCCCGCAGAGATGAAGTTGTTGCCGTTGCCTGCATCAATAATGTCCCGACCAGAGCCAGCATAAATCACATCACTGTAGTTGCCCGTGAGAACGACGTTGTTGCCATCACCAGCGTAGACGACAACTTTGCTTACGGCATTGATCACATCATCCGCCCCTGTGCCATAGATAGGGGCAGCAGAGCCGAGGGGTGGGGGATTTAGGGGTAATAATGGGTCGGATAAATTACCTATTGCAAAGGCGGTGCTGCCTGGAAGCAGAGAAGATGTGTCATTTGGGTTGAATGTCATTGAGAAAATTTCCTAAAAATTGGTGTGGTAAATGCCCATAAAATCCTCCCCAGTCTGCAAGCAATCTGGGAAGTGAGATCGCCCTTAGCCAGCACGAAGTGCCATCGCTCAACTGAAGCAAAATTCTGGAGTCAAAATATGAATGCAAAGATGTTCCAGATATTTGACAATATTTAACGGATTAGAAACCAACAACAAAATCTTGTGGTTACCAAATCAAGAGTTTAAACCGCTTGGTGGGTCTCTTGATTTTTGTAGTTTTTTCATTTTTTAATGCCTCTGTGGCTGAGTCTCTTGTGATGGACTAGAGGGTTCAACTAATTTACCTTCCAAAGTTAAAGACTTTAAATGGAAGTTGTAGTTAATAAGTCTTTTATCTTGCTTTACTCTTAAACAAGCAATCGGTAAGGTAATTGCAAACAAAAGAAACACTCCTACTAAACCAAAAACATACTTGTGCATTCTTTTTTCAAGAACGTCTCTTGGCGTTTGTTGCATTTTTAAATTCCTCAATCTTTAATGCAAAGGTAAATATGGAAACAGGGGATGCCAACTCATAGCTGTAGCAGCAACAAATAGGAAAAATATCCAGAAAAAGATGGTTTTAGATTTAATTTGTTTGTCTTTCCAAAGAAAGTAAAGAATCACCCAACTGACCAGCCAACCAATCAGCAACATAGTTTCTTTGCCGGCATAGCTGCCAATGTTTCCCCAAAGTTTACTAGGATTATGGCTTCCGGGTATCCAACCGCCAAGGTCTTTAAGTATTTTTTCTCGCTCTTTAGATGTGTCTGATAAATGATGTGCCACCATCATCGTAAAACATCCTATTCCTCCACTAATTAATGCTGCTGCGGCAGGACCAGAAGTAGCAGGTGATTTGTCTGCACCTTTGGCTAAAACACCAGGAAATCTTTTCAATGAACTCCAAATTTTGCCATAGATAGGCTCTGTTTTAAATTCAGATACACGTGATAAATCTTTAGTCATTTTCTGATTTTTATGTGTTAATAGTTAATATTTCACAAATTACAAAGAATGAAGTTTTGCAATACCAAGTCCGGTGACTAATCCACCCATTGCAAAAAACATCATTGCCATTAAAGCTACACAAGTTGCTGTTAAAACTGGGCGATTTTCTTTTTCTAAAATTGAGTCGCCATATTGCCACAAAATCAACGTACAAGCTACACCTATTGGCAATGTAAATAACACGGTAAATTCGTGATATTCCATTAATATGTATTGTCCTAATGGTGTATTTTCTATTAACCACGCACGAGCGCCACCAAATTCTATATTAGCTCTGTAGCGCATATATGCTAAGTTGCCTGTGGCAATACCTAGAAATGCGATCGCTGTTGACCAAAATGTTAAAGTCCGCATCTGCGGTAAAATTTTACTCCCTCCCCGCAGCAAGGGAAAGGCTAAATGTCCTGTATACACTGCAACTACTGTGGACAGTAAAGAACCGAAGCCATGTACTGTACCTATCCATCTTTGCCACGGACTAGGATTGAAGATGTTAAAAAAAGGCAGAGAAAGAAACAATGCTGCTGAAAGAATACTTAAGCCATAAACGCTGATTTTGGCGATATCTAGCTGTCTAGGAAACTCTGTGCTGAATAAATCGGTATATTTTTCTTCCATCATTAGGTAATCCTCCATTCAGGTAAATTACAGTTACACATCTATTTAGAATAATTCTCAATAAGCTTTCAGTCCAAGTATTAGAAAACTTTCTCAAAACAATTCTCATCTTTTCCGATGCTTAATTTGACATCTTTTAGCATTAACTAAATAATCTTCTCCAAAATTTATTTGTTTCTCTGCCACTAAAATACTTATGTATTTTTCATGAAAAGCTTGCTAGTCAAGAATTTTCATGACTAGTGATTTTGATTAAGATATTTAATTAGTGTAGTTAATGACAAAATATAGCATAAGTCTTTATAGCTATTATTGTCAAGTATTTGCAATAAGCAGGGAAAATATTTTTATAAATACTGACATTACAGCATGACTCAACCTCTACAGCCACATAGCTTTATCACTAAATTTTGTCTTTTATTTACCTGCAATATGCTGTAATAATGTTTGCCTGATAAAATAACAGATTTTTTTAAGTATTGGATACTTGACAATTATAAGCAAGTAGGCATAGGTGAGAAATCCTCTGTTGTCTCACAATCATTTTTCAAATCTATATAGTTTGTACTTTCTGATTTTTGAGTAAAACGAAATAAACATTTCCCTCTGCCTGCTATAAATAGTGAAGTGGGAACAGATTGGGATAAAGTATTCTCTATTCTGTGTGTCAACTTTGATCAATACCGCCTAATGGAGATTATAATGAATAAGGGTGTAATCAATATCACTGATGCTGAGTTTGAAACGGAAGTATTAAAAGCCGAGCAGCCTGTATTGGTTTATTTTTGGGCTTCCTGGTGTGGTCCTTGTCAACTGATGTCACCAGTTATTAATTTGGCTGCTACAACTTATAGCGATCGCCTAAAAATTGTTAAAATGGAAACTGACCCCAATCCCCTCACGGTCAAAGAATATCAAGTAGAAGGTCTTCCCGCTCTGAGGCTGCTAAGAGGAGAAGAAGTATTAGAATCTATTGAGGGAGTAATTGGTAAAGATAAATTACTCAGTTTTTTGGAAAAGCATTTAAATAATAATTAGTTACCGTTTAGTGATCAAAACCCCAGAGTTTCTGATCACTCACTCATGACTAATGACCAATGACTAATAATTAAAATGCAATTTGCCACCCGATTACAACCGTTAAAATCTAACGTATTTGCCGATATGGACACAGCCAAGACCATTGCTTTGGCTGCTGGAAGAGAATTAATTGATTTATCTTTGGGTTCTTCCGATTTACCGACTGCGAATCATGTCCTAGAAGCGATCGCTCAATCTCTCCATGATCCTAGCACTCATGGCTACTTATTATTTCGTGGTACTCAAAATTTCCGCCAAGCCGCAGCCCAATGGTATGAGCAAAAATTCGGTATCCCAGTTAACCCAGAAACAGAAGTTTTACCCTTAATTGGTTCTCAAGAAGGAACAGCCCATATACCTTTAGCGGTACTCAATCCCGGCGATTTTGCTTTATTATTAGATCCTGGTTATCCTTCCCATGCAGGTGGAGTATATTTGGCTAATGGTCAAATTTACCCAATGCCAATCAAACCAGAAAATGATTTTTTACCAGTTTTTAGTGATATTCCCGTCACCGTCCTAGCTAAGTCACGGTTGATGGTATTAAGCTATCCTCATAATCCTACCAGTGCGATCGCCCCATTATCCTTCTTTCAAGAAGCCGTAGCTTTTTGTCAACAACATAATATTGTTCTCGTCCATGATTTCCCCTACGTTGATTTAGTTTTCACAGAAGAAACCCAAAATCCAAAATCTAAAATCCAAAATCTAAAATCCGCTGTTCCCTCAATTTTGCAAGCAGATCCTGAAAAAAGCGTCTCCATAGAATTTTTTACCCTGTCTAAATCGTATAATATGGGTGGCTTCCGCATCGGTTATGCAATTGGGAATCCCCAATTAATTCAAGCCCTAAAGCAGATCAAAGCCACCGTTGATTTTAACCAATACTTAGGCATTTTGAACGGAGCGATCACCGCACTCACAGGATCACAAGACGGTGTAAAATCTGCCGTAGATATTTTTCGTCAACGCCGTGATGCTTTCATTAAAGCCTTAAATAGTATAGGTTGGAGCGTTCCCACACCCCAAGCCACAATGTACATTTGGGCAAAATTACCCCCACAGTGGAGTCATAATTCCATAGAATTCTGCACCGAACTAGTTAAACAAACAGGCGTAGCTGCTTCCCCCGGCGTAGGTTTTGGTCAATTTGGTGAAGGATACGTTCGTTTTGCATTAGTGCAGAAACCGGAAATCCTAGAAACCGCAGTCGAGAGAATTTCTAAATTTCTCCATTAACCCATTCTCATACTTAAATCCAACCACTTAGACTGAGTAATAGGCGCACTGCTAGAAATATAATCAACACCAGTTTCCGCCACAGCGCGAATAGTTGCCAGCGTCACATTACCAGAAGCCTCAATCTTCACCCGACTATCTTCTTGACGAATCAAAAATACAGCCTCACTCATCATTGACAAAGGCATATTATCCAACATAATAATATCCGCCTTGTACTGTAAAGCTTCCCGCACCTGTTCTAAATTTTCCGTCTCCACCTCAATCGTCAGAGGATAAGGAATTTGAGAACGAATGCGGGTAATAGCTTCCTTAATTCCCCCAGCAGCAACAATATGATTATCCTTAATCATCACCGCATCATCCAATCCCATTCGGTGATTAATCGCACCACCCAACGCAGTCGCGTACTTTTCCAAAATTCTCAAACCTGGTGTAGTTTTGCGAGTATCCACCAACTGAGCCGGTAAATCAGCTATCTTCTCCACATATATATTAGTCAGAGTAGCAATTCCACTTAACCGCATGACCAAATTCAAAGCCACCCGTTCCCCCATTAACAGCGTATCTAGTGAACCATTAATTTCTGCTACCACCTGTCCTGGTTCACATTTTCCCCCCTCAGTAGTAATATTTACAAAATCAACTTGATGATTTAAAAGCTGAAATACCCTAGCAGCGACCGGTAAACCAGCAATTATTCCCGGTGCTTTCGCTATCCATCGAGCCTGTCCTTGCGGGGAATTTGGGGATAATAGGGATTGAGTAGTGCGATCTCCCCTACCAATATCCTCCAATAACCAACCTTGCAACAATTGATCCAGCACCAAAAATGGTGGTAGTACAGCCCCTGAAATCTTCATATAATCCCTTCTCTTTCTTCCTTCGTGTCCTTCGTACCTTCGTGGTTCATTAACTCCTGATTATATAAGATAGAAAAGTCAGAAACTTTAACGCCCAAAGCCCTTGCTATATAAGGAATATCGTTAGAATGAACAACAAATCTCAAAAAAGATTGAAAAAGTAGTTGACAAACCAGAGGAGGTTCGATATATTAAATAAGTGCCTGAAGCGAAGCGAGACAAAAGCAACGCCAAAAGTCACACCGAACCTTGAA
>JAKOGY010000126.1 GCA_028658405.1 Dolichospermum sp. ST_sed8
AAGAAGGAAGAAGGAAGAAGGAAGAATCAAAATGGCAACGAATGAACCCGTCAATTAGTTCTTGACAGACTACTAGATTACCGCTAAGTATGACTACAGAACCAATGTTAGTCGCACCTGCTACGGACAATAAGTAGGCAATGGGATTTAAGCCTAAAGATAGAGTTAGACTTAAGGTGAGGGGTGTAAATATTAGGGTTATGGTGTCATTGAGAAAGCCAGCCGAGAGGACTAAACCTGGATAGGTTAAAGATAAAAGCACTATAAATGGCAAGTTTAGTCAAAATCACGGTCTAGATTTAGCTATTTGCGAATATTTTCATTAATCTCAATTATTGGTAATTATTGCTATAATAAGTTTTGTTGCAGTTAAGAGAAATCATGTCTAAAGGCAGATGTCCTCACTACAATTTTAACTGTGTTACGTTAGTAGTGAGATTGAATAAATCAAGTATTGTTTTTTGGGAAATTGGGATCTGAGTGACGTATTAACATATAGATTCAATTATAGGAAGCAGTTAATTACAACTTTTACATAATTACCGTAATCATACTGTTTTCTCATTCAAGTTCTTGTCATATTATATATTCATCAACAAGGTGAATACCCTCATAAGAGAAGAGGAATTACCGTGAAAGTATCTAAAAATATCAAGAAAAATATTTTTTTAGTAAGTTGGATTTGTTTACATCAAGTGGAAGCTAGTGAAGCTGATATTACTCCGCTGCACTATTTGGCAATCAAGCCTTTTTGGAATTTTTTGCGCCCTTTGCGAAATTGGCTAGATAACATCCAAGTAAGCGATCGCCAATTAGCTCATCGTCTGTGTAAACACATTCCGGCTCAGTGTCCATTTGAGCGTGATGTCAAACTTTTTGGTAAAACACTGTTTCACATTCCACCAATGTGTAAACTTAATCCTTTATACGAAGAAGTAGTAGGTTTGCGATTTAGAGCAATGTGTTATCTAGCTGATACCTGTGGCGAAGATATTTCTCAGTATTGCTAATAAGTAATAGGTAATAGTTTTACAACTGACAACTGACAACTGACAACTAACAACTGACAACTGACAACTGACAAATGACTAATTCTTTTGAAGTTGCCATTTTTGGATAGCATCCTGAGCATCTTCATAGGCAATCGTTACTTCTGGGACTAATGTAGCAGTGGCGATAGCGGCGCTAAAATCTGCTTGCGTGGCACGGATTTTAGCTAAATTTAAAATTTTTTCACTCCACTGATTAATTAATGTTTGGGCAATTTCAAACCCAGGTTGTCCTTTTGGGATTTTCTTCGCAACTTCAATAGCGCGATTATAGGTGGATGCTTGTCCGGGAATTATCAAAGCTTTAGCTGCATCTAAGAGAGTTTTATTACTTACATACTGCTTGGCTTCTACTTGCAATTTTTGAATGACTGTTTGAGCTTGAGAATAAAGTGGCTCTTTTTTGGTAATTAACTGAGCAGTTGCTATAGCGGGTTCATATTTTCTTTGTTTAGCTTGTGCCTGTGCTAACTCTAAAATCATTTGACACCAAACCTGAATATTTTCCTGAGATTTGGCGTATAGTGGTGCGTCTGGTGGAATTCTCTGAGTTTTAGCGATCGCAATACTTAAATGACTAGGTTGAGTAGGGACAAGAGACATTTTTTTTAGCTCTAAAATAGCTTGATTACGTTGATTAGAGTCTGTATTTAACCTAATTTGGGCATTACTAGGATTTTGAGGAATAGGAAATATTTGGGGAAATTGAAATTTGCTAGTCCTATTAATAGATACTGTTTTTGAGAAATTTTTAAACCGAAAACTATCGGGATTACGGAGCAAAAATGTAGCAATTAAACCTACTATCACCATAGTACCGCCACCCCAAATAATAAATTGCTGCCAAACTGGTGGCTCAGACTGATTTGAAGGATAGGTGCTGGCTGTGGTGAGATTGGGAATAAATCTGCCTCCTGGCTGAGATTCTGGGGAAGTGGCTAAGGTGTGATTACTTTCCACAACTGACACTGAGACTAGTGGGGGTACTAAATTTTTCTCAGTTGTGATTGGGCTTAAAGTAGTCTTGACTGAGGCATTTTCTGTCCACCAAGCTTTGTCTGTATTGCTAGAGGCTCTATTTTCTTGGGGGGGTAAGGTACGGCTGACAGCAAAACTTTCGGCTGGGAAAATTAGTGCGGCTGAGTTTTCATCTAATGTCAACGTGGGGAGAATAACTGGCTGGGTCGAGGGAATGATAGTGATAGGGTTTTGGACTGGCCGCCAGTGGTGTTGACAAAGTTTAGGGGTAAGATAACTCAGATAAGCGGCTAAATCGGAGAAGTTGTATCCTTTTCCAGAACCCAAAGCTTCTAATAATGCTGCTGTGAAGAAACCGTGACCTAATTCTGTGCTTTCATGGGCAAATTCTTCGGGTTGACAAGAAATAATTGCCCCCATTTGCAGTTCTTGGGCTAATTCGATGATTTCTTGGCCTACGGGTGCATCTGCTTGAGTCCCAAAGGCGCGGTTAATATCAAAGATGAGTAAGATATTGAGTCCGGTAACTTGGAGACTTTGCATAAGCGATCGCACTTCTATACCAGTTTCGGGAACTTGATCAGGATTTCCGGCGACTGGCATTAAATAATCTTGTTCTTTGTAGTTAACCCCATAGCCGCTAAAGAATAACCATAAACAGTCTTCTGGCTGCCAAAATGTGGCTGCTAATTCTTCTAGCAACGAAAGAATATTTTCTTTTGTCGGATAGGAAGATTGTTTTCCTATGGGGGGTGAAGTATTTGTCATTAACAGGCATTTTTCGGGTAAAAACCCTGCTTGTGACAATAGAAAATCTCTGATTGCCTCAGCATCGGCTTGAGCGCAACCCAGAGGTTGAAATAATTGATATTGATTAATGCCGATGGCGATCGCCCAGTAATTTACCATCCCGCTCTTTGTCGGTTGTTTGTTGTTTGCCTGAAATTGCTGTTAGCATGGGGCGTTAACCACAAAGCTAACTTATGTTTTATCATTAGATGTCAATCATCCTCAATGGAAAGAACGCCCAGATCCCCAAAGTTGGACAACTTATTTTAAAACAGCCCGCTTTTTACTGTTATTTGACCAATAGTTGACCACCACTCCAGCAGTTACTAGCCCCTCATCAGCGATAATTTGGATAACAGTTCTTTTGATAGTTCCATAATGTCAATTGATCGCTTAGAATAGGAAGGTTGTCAAGAATTACGATATACCGCTGTCATGGCTGTTCCTAAGAAGAAAACATCAAAATCTAAACGAGATAAACGCCGCGCTACCTGGAGACATAAGGCTGTTGTTGAAGCGCGAAAAGCTATCTCCCTCGGTAAATCCATTTTAAGTGGCCGTTCTAACTTCGTCTATCCAACGACTGAGGAAGAAGAAACAGAAGAATCTTAAAAACAGGAGTTTAGAATATAGAAGTCCAGGAGTTCAGAATAAATTGAGATGGAATTTTCAGTATTATACCCCGTCTAAGATGAAAACCATAGTTATTGAAAGTAGTGGGAGCATCTTGCTCCCTGCTGTTAGGTAGCTAAGATGAAAACCATAGTTATTGAAAGTAGTGGGAGCATCTTGCTCCCTGCTGTTAGGTAGCGAGCAAGATGCTCGCACTACTTCAGGTTTCAAAATGGATGAGGTTTATGTTAAATTCTGACTCGGTGACTCCTGACTCCTGCTATATTAAATGCCAAGAATTTTTTTCAAAAGTGATAATTTACCCTGATAGGGTGCGTATCGCCAATTTATATCTAAAGGAAATGAGTTTTGCAAGACACTTTTATCATGGGAAAAGGTGTCAAAACTGGCTTTACCGTGATAGCTACCCATTCCACTATTACCTACACCCCCAAATGGTAAGGAAGAAACAGCAACCTGCATTACGGTATCATTAATACATATTCCCCCAGATGATGTTTCCTGTAAAATGCGGTTTTGCAAATTTTTGCTTTGGGAAAATAAATATAAAGCCAGGGGTTTTGGTCGAGAGTTAATTAAGGTAATAGCTTCATTGATATCTGTATATTCAATGATTGGTAAAATTGGTCCAAAAATCTCCTCCTGCATAACGGTATCTGTTAAAGAAACATTTTCCAGAAGAGTAGGAGCAATATAAAGTTCTTCTCGGTTAGTTTCTCCACCAATAATAACTTCACCACATTTAAGGAAATTAGCTAATCTGTCAAAATGCTTTTGATGAATAATTCTGGCATAATCTGGACTAATAGCTGGATTTTCACCATAAAATTCTTTTAAACATTTTTTTAAAGCATTGACTAAATCTGGTTTGATTTTTTGATCTACTAAAAGATAATCAGGAGCTATACAAGTTTGTCCAGCATTAATAAATTTTCCCCAAGTAATGCGTTTGGCAGTATGTTCTAGATTAATATCTGTATCAATGATACAAGGACTTTTTCCCCCTAATTCCAAAGTAACTGGAGTGAGATGTTTTGCAGCAGCTTCCATAACGATTTTACCAATGGCTGTACCACCAGTAAAAAAGATGTGATCAAATTTTTCTGCTAATAGCTGTTGACTAGTTTCAACTGCTCCAGGGACGACTGTAATATATTCTGGAGAAAAGTATTTATGAATAAGTTCTGTGATTAAATCAGAAGTATGAGGTGCAAGTTCCGAAGGTTTAATGATGGTGCAATTTCCCGAAGCGATCGCCCCAACTAAAGGTGAGATAATTAACTGAAAGGGATAATTCCAAGGACCAATAATTAAGACTACTCCTAACGGTTCTGGATATATCTTTGCCGAATAGGGAAACAAGTCTAAGGGAACAGCGGCTTTTTGCGGTTTTGTCCAATTATTGATATGTTTGAGGGCATAATCAATTTCTTTACTCACACCGATTTCTGTAGCGTAAGTTTCAAATTCTGGTTTATGTAAATCTGCTTTTAATGCCTGGATAATTACTTCCTTATTCTCAATTACTAATTGTTTCAGTATTTTGAGTTGAGCAATCCGAAAGGTAATATCCTTAGTTTTACCAGTTTGAAAAAACTGCCGTTGTTTGGCAATAATCTCGGCGCATTTTGATAATTCGTTAATAATCATTTTGAACCAAACCTTAAAGTCTGTGGTTTAATATTATATAATAACCTCTCATTGGCATTCACAAATTATGGATTTGTCCAATTTTACAACACTACAAAATTTAGAATCAGCCTTTGGTGGAGAATCAATGGCAAATCGTAAATACCTATTTTTTGCAGCAGTAGCACGTAAACTGGGTTTTTCCGATTTAGCGAAACTTTTTAAAGAAACAGCAGATCAAGAAACTGAACACGCTTTTGCCCATTTTGAGTTATTACATCCAGAACTTGTAGTGAAAGATGCAGCAGTTTTAACTGATGAACAAAAACGGGAAATTATCTCTCGTTGTTTATCTTTAGCGATAGAAGGTGAAACCTATGAATACACTACAATGTATCCTGAATTTGCTGCTGCTGCTGCTAATGATCGAGATGATCCCGCAGCCGAAGAATTTCTCAAACAAGCTCAAGAATCCAGTGATCACGCTAACACATTTCGCACCGCAGCCCATCGGTTTGGATTGCTCAAATTCATTGAAAATTATCACGCAGATCGCTACACTGAAGCCTTAGAAGTATTAAATGGTGGAGAAGCAGTTACCAGAGTTGCGGGTGAAGATCCGCAAACTCAAAAATGGGTTTGTAGACAATGCAGCATGATTTATGATCCTGTTACAGGTGATCCTGATTCAGGAATTGCCCCAGGTACAGCCTTTACAGATATTCCTGATGATTGGAGTTGTCCGATTTGCGGTGCAACCAAGAAAACTTTTAAACCCCTTGAGGAGAAAGTTGCCGCTTAGAGGACTCCACAAAAAAGATGGTCCAATCTTGTGGGATGGGCATCCGGTTCCCTCTTGATATTATTAGCATGGCCAGATGCCTGCACCACAAGAGGATTTGGGATATTTTTTTATTTGGAAGTCTCTTAATAGAAGTTAATTTAAGTCAATTCTAAATTATCTACTGATGATCCCTCTTCTGACGATAATGTATAAAATATAGAAGAGGGATTGCTGTAGTTAGGACAAATATGCTGCCAAAAATCAGAAAAATATCCAGACTGGAAGAATATTCCCAAGAAAACATACTGTATCATTCAGTTGCGCCCATTATGGCTATATTCTTCAGTTTATTTGCTAACTGGCCATCAGCTTGTTTTTGTTTATTTATCGGTGTATTTATTAGTCTTTTAGTTTTAGATATTGATAATTGTCATGAAGTATTAACAATTAGTTTTAATTCCTCACGTCGTCGAATTACCTTACAACAACGGAATTTATTTTCTCATGGAGTGATTGAATTACCCCTAGATGAAATTGAAACTGCACTGATTAAATCCCGTAATTCTGGCTTTAACTTAAAAAATAGATTTGGTAAAAATATCCAAATAGAGAATCAGTTTTACTGGATTGTGATAGTTTTAAATTCCGGTAAATCTCTACGCTTGACTTATTATGATACTACCCTATTTAGTTGTAAACAACAAATGATTGATTACATTATATTTCTCAAAGAAAATTAATGAATAAATAATTATATTATTCATAATCATTTTAGAGGATGTTTGAAAAGTTTTGGGTGGTGATCTTAGGCACTTTCAGATCCCCCCTAACCCCTTAAAAAGGGGGGAACTAGAGTCAAAGTCCCCCTTTTTAAGGGGGATTTAGGGGGATCTGAAAATATTTGATACACCACGAAGGACTTTTAAAACATCCTCTTATGAAAGTGACGCATATCACACTAATATATAGTCTGATGATTGTATCTTATAGCAGGGAACAGGGAACAGTGAACAGTGAACAGAAGAGATTTTGGGACTTTTTACTTTTCGTTACATACTTCGGTTTTTTTCTGTTCACCTACTTAAATAACAAATTATTAAATTCATGAAGTTTAACTTCCCACTTGTACGAGTCCGTTTGGTATTAATAATAGTTTTAGGATTTGTATATTACCAAACTGCACAGTTTTCTCGAATTCTTGCTTCTACTTCCCAAAATGTTACACCAGTTTGGCCACCAGATGGTTTTGCTACTGCTGCTATATTACTTTTTGGATATTGGATCTGGCCGGGAGTATTAATTGGCTCATTTTTAGCAAATATTTGGGCATTTATCAATACAACTAATATTATTACTCTATTTGATTCGATTTTACAGGTGTTAGCCATTGCTATAGGTACAACTTCTGGAACATTATTAGGTAGTTTCCTACTTCGCAAATTAGTTACTGAATACTCTCCCCTAGAACGACTAAGTGATGTGAGCAAATTCTTAGTATTCACAGGTATGATAGGACCAATGGTAAATGCTACTGCGGGAGTGACAGCATTAACATTAGGAGGAAAAATACCTATTAGTAACTATCCTCAAGTATGGCTAACTTGGTGGATATCTAACGTAGCTGGCATTTTTATTTTTACTCCAGCATTGCTAAGTTGGGGAGAATTATTTAAAGAATATTTGTTAAATAGTAAAACTGATTTTAAAATTAATTTAAAAGCCATAAATTTTTTGCAAATTGCTGAAGCTTTAATTTTATTAAAAATTGTATTTTTGATATGTAAAAATGCTTTTTTTAGTACATATTTTATAGAGTATATGATCATTCCCTGTTTAGTTTGGGCTGTTTTTCGCTTTGGAAAACTGACTGCTACTAACTTAATTGTATTTATAGCTGTAATTGCTGTATTAGGAACAGTTAGAGGACTAGGAGCATTTAATCTTTCTAATTTAAATGACTCTCTCACATTACTACAATGCTTTATTGGGGTAATCGTTTTAACAACACTTGTATTAAATGCTGTGCTTGCTGAAAAGAGCGCAGCAATGTTAATACTCAAAAATTCACAAATGCAATTATTAGATAAATCTTTAGAACTTCAACAAACAGCAGAAATTTTAGAAGCAAAAAAGGAAAAGCTTACTCAACAAAATTTAGAATTAGAGGTAGCAAAACAAAATGCTATAGATGCCAATCGTTCTAAAAGTCAATTCCTCACAAACATGAGTCATGAACTGCGAACACCATTAAATGGTATTTTAGGAATTGCTCAAGTTTTTCAAGATTTATCAAAATTAACAACCGAAGAAAAAGAAGATATTGAAATTATTTATCAATCAGGTGTCCATTTATTAACATTAATTGATGATATTTTAGATATATCTAAAATAGAAGCTGGCAAAATAGAATTAGAACCTCAAAATTTTAACTTTCCTGATTTTCTTAAAGAGATAGTAAAAATTTGTCGTTATTGTGCCATGGAAAAAAATATTAATTTTAGTTATCAAATTGATACAAATATACCTGTTATTATTAATGCTGATGAAAAACGCTTAAAGCAGATTTTACTAAATATATTGGGAAATGCTATCAAATTTACAGATAGAGGAGAGGTAAATTTCATTGTTGATATTATTAGTGAAACCGCAAAAGATAAATCATTTTATTTGACTAAGGTTAAGTTTAAAGTCACAGATACAGGTATAGGAATTAATCCTGAGAAATCAGCAACTATCTTTCTACCATTTGAGCAAGTGGCAGAAAGTAAATTAAAATCCCAAGGTACAGGATTAGGTTTAGCAATTAGTCAAAAAATAGCCCAAATGATGGGTGGTGAGATTAAAGTTACTAGTGAATTATCTCAAGGTAGTATATTTAGTTTAGAGTTAGGTTTACTCACAGAAAAATTTCAAGATGTCGAAAAACCAGAAAATAAATTTGATGCTAATTTTTCACAAAAATATCCTTTAAAAATTATGATTGCTGAAGATAATCTTGTCAATCAAAAAATTGCTAGTAAATTATTTCAAAAACTAGGATATCAAGTAACCATTGTTAATCATGGAATTGAGGCGCTGAACTCATTAAAACAAGAAATGTATGATGTAATTTTTATGGATATACAAATGCCAGAATTAGATGGTATTGAAACAACAAAAGCAATTTATCAAGAATGGGGTGAAATTAATCGTCCTTATATTATTGCCTTGACTGCTAATGCCATGCCAACAGATAGAGACAAGTGTTTCTCTGTTGGTATGGATGATTATATTTCTAAGCCTGTCAAAATAGAAAAAATTGTAGAATCAATTCAATTAATGCAGCAAAGACGTTTTTAGGGAACACCAAAAAATAAATTACCCAATTTTGTGGGATGGGCATCCTGCCCGTCCTTGATGATTAGGAGACCTTTCGGCCCGCACTACAAGAAAATTTTGGGTATTTTTTTAATTGGAAGTCCCTTAGAAATGTATAAGTATGCCTAGTCTCAACGAAGCTATTGCTTGACATTTAAGACAGTCGCTACGATTTTCTGAATATTTGAAAAACCCCAAAAAAGTACCCAAAAAAAAGAGAGTGGGAGGAGGCATTACCAAGCGCCTTTCTCTCCCACTCTACCATTTGCTGCTGAAGCGATTAGGAATTTTATTCATACAGACGAGAACCGCTAATTAGGGGGGTAATTTGCAGGTTAACGATAACGTCTATACTTAGCAGGTATTCCTATGCAGCAAATACTAATTCTATTTAATTCTGAGACAACCTCTACAAGAGGATGAAGTTAATTGATTCAGCTTCTTAACCGCTCTCTTGTTTTCCCTTGTCTTTATATAATTTATCCTGGTTCGTTTCATGATGGTTGCCAATTTGGCATTTATTTTTAAATTTTTTATTTGTTCATGTCTAACAGTTTTTTAACCCATATTTTCCGGGAATAATTA
The DNA here is from genome assembly GCA_028658405.1 of Dolichospermum sp. ST_sed8. GTDB lineage: Bacteria > Cyanobacteriota > Cyanobacteriia > Cyanobacteriales > Nostocaceae > Dolichospermum. Next base: position 9,805 of record JAKOGY010000126.1, read on the forward strand.
ATAGGGGGTCACACCCATCATCCCTAATATAACTTGGTTTCACAGATTCTGAAGGCATTTAATATATGACTACAAAACCGATTTTATAATACTTTGATCATCCAAAATCAAGGCTTTAAGGATGAGGGGTGAAACCCTTCATTGATTTATTAACTGTGTTCTCTATCTAGGATTTAGGCTATCAAGTTAAATTGTTAAACCAATTCCTCCAGTCGCAAAATCAATCACGGTTTGATCAGAAAATTCATGGCTGGCTATGGCTGTCAACATTGCTAAAGGTAAGGTGAGATGATTCGCACCGGCTTGAAGAGATGCGGCTGCTTCTGCTGGTGACTTGATACTAGCTGCTAAAATTTCCACGTCACTGCCTTTGAGAATGTTGGCCATATCTCGTACCAAGGCAATACCATCACCTAATAAGCGTTCAGCACGATTCACATAGGCGATCGCAATTTTTGCCCCCGCTTCCTTAGCTACTGCGGCTTGTGTGGCGCTGTAAATGCCTGTGACGGAACAGGTTATTTCTGCGGAAAGTGTGGCTACTACCTCAAATCCTAGGGGTGTGGCGGGTATTTTCAAGATGGTTTGAGAACCAATTATTTGAAAGGCTTTTCTACCTTCGGCGATCATTTTCTCTTTTTCTGAAGCGAGGAGTTGGTAGTATACCGGACCAGATGTTAAGGAAACTAATGTTTTGAGAGTGGTTTCTGGTGGGGTATTAGCTTGCGCTAATAATGTGGGGTTGGTGGTGATACCTTTTATCCAACCCCATTGTTTAACGATTTCGGCTTCTGCGGGAATAGCTGAATCTAAATAAAGTGCCATATTAATCCTGATAAGTTGTTACGAGGATTACTTTACAACACTTTATACAGTAGGAGTCTTTTAATAATTTTTTAATTTTTTAATTTTTAATTCTCTAAAGGTAAATATCGTGTGTTCAGTTACAGTTGTGATTTAGTAAATTAGGTAAAAATAGAGATTCATAATTCAATTCTAACTTGGTAATTTCTGAATTATTTCTTGATAACTGATATGTAGCCTTATATATATATATTATATTGCGGTTTTATGAAACCTCGAATTATTGTTTGTGGATTAGGACGTACCGGATATAAAATTTTTCGCTTACTCAGACAACAGGGGGCTTTAGTAGTAGGTATTCATCACAAACCCGTTTCTGGTGAATCTGCTGCTAATGTCATTGTTGGTGAGTTACAAGCAGCTTCTACTTTACAAGCAGCGGGAATTGCAGAGGCACATACTTTGGTAATTGCGACTTCTGATGATGCGGTAAATTTATCAATTATGATGCAAGCGCGGGTTCTTAATCCCCAAATTCGGATTATTAATCGTTTTTATAATACGAATTTAGGTGAACGTCTTGATCAAACTTTATCAAATCATTTAAGTATGAGTGTTGTGGGTTTAGCAGCCCCAGTATTTACTTTTGCTGCTTTAGGAAATAAAGCTATTGGCCAAATTAAATTACTTGATCAAATTTGGCCACTTCAGGAAGAATATATTCACGAAAATCATCCTTGGAAAGGCAGAAAAATTAGCGAGTTGTGGGAAGATCCAACACGAATGTTGATTTATTATGTACCAATCCAAGGGACAATGAATGTAGTTTCAGCGGTGTTATCAGAACAACTATTAAGAGTAGGCGATCGCTTAATTATTGGCACTCAACCCCGCATTCGTCCACAACGTAAATCATTAGTCAGAAAACTCCTCAAAGTCTTTGCTAATATTCGGGAGTTTCAGAAACACGCCCAATCAGTTGTGGGGATGGCAATTGTTCTATTCGTAATTATTTTACTATCTACATTTACCTATGTTGCCAGTAAACATAGTATCTCTTTTATTGATGCTTTATATTTCGCTGTCGGGATGATTACCGGGGCTGGTGGTAATGATAAAGTTGTCGAAAATGCACCCGATAGCATTAAATTATTTACCGTCGTGATTATGCTCGTTGGGGCGGCGGTAATTGGGATTTGGTACGCTATGCTGACTGACTTTATCCTGGGTAGTCGCTTAAAACAATTTTTGGATGCTGCGAGAATTCCTCAACATCATCATTATATTGTTTGTGGTTTAAGTGGTATTGGCATTAGAATTGTTCAACAACTGCATCTGAGTGGCCATGAAGTGGTAGTAATTGAAACAGATGCTAATAATAGATATGTGACTACTGCTAGAAGCATGAGTATTCCTGTGATTCTTGCTGATGCCAGTTTTCGCGCTACTTTACAAGCGAGTAATATCAACACCGCTACCGCAGTTTTAGCTGTCACTGGTAATGATGCGACTAATTTGGAAATTGCCCTCAAAGCTAAGGCTTTAGCCCCAAAAATTCCTGTAATTGTCAACTATGCTGATCCCGATTTTGCTAGTATGGCACAACAAGTATTTGACTTTGAAGCTGTATTTAGCCCTGCTGAACTCGCTGCTCCGGCTTTTGCTGCTGCTGCTCTCGGTGGTAGAATTATTGGTAATGGTATTATTGCTGATAATTTATGGGTAGCTTTTGCAACTAAAATTACACCAATCCACCCTTTTTGTGATGAGTGGGTGAAAGATGTGGCTAAGTTTGCGGATTTTGTGCCTTTGTATGTGGAAATTAACCACGAAATTGTCCAAGGCTGGGATTTATTAGAAACTATTCTCACCCCTGGAGATGTTTTGTATTTAACTATGCCCGCTAACAGATTAAATCAGTTATGGCGGGAAGAAGGACAAGGCATTAGAGTTTAATTAACTTTTATTGCAAGATAGTTCTTCCTTATCAAGATTAATTTTATCAGATTCTGAGGAGGATGTCAACTACCTTTATTCATAAAATGCAAATTTTTTCTGCTTATAGGTGTAAAAAATATAGACAAATATCTTTTACTTTGAAAGTTTTACCAATACTTTAGGAAACTACAATCCCCTTTATCCCAATACTGCCCGGTTAAGCCTCGAAAAGTCATTATATCGTAGGTTGGGTTGTGGAACGTGAACGTTCGCGGAGCAATCGGAACGAAACCCAACGGAATCCTCGGTAATGTTGGGTTTCGCTGTCGCTCAACCCAACCTACATTTCCTTAAGAGAACTACACAAAAAAGATGAACTGCTTGCAGCAGCGCTTCGCTATCCAATTTTGTGTGATGGGCATCTGGTCCCTCCTGATATTATTAGGGGACCAGATGCCCGCACCACAAGAAATTTTGGGATATTTTTTTAATTGGAAGTCTCTAACCGACTATTGCCTACGCTACCACCGTAAAATCTGCCGCAGTCAACGTTGTAGGCATAGTAAATAAATTAGCAAAAGCTGCACCTGCTCCTAAACCCGCAGTAATCCCATTTTGATTGTAGAACAAATTACCACTACCGCCACTATAAACAATAAACGCAGCTTGGGTATCTACCAAACTATCATCACCAACAACCGCAAAATCGCTAGATTGACTAAAACCGTTACCGACAAGACTTCGGAGAGCATTAAAAGTCGTTTTACTCAAAACAACTTTGTCCGTTCCTGTAGTAAAATCAAAAAGGATATCTGAGCCGATATCAGAGATGCTATAAGCTTTACCACTGCGATAAATAAACTGGTCAATACCAGCATCACCGGTGAGAATATCATTACCTGCACCACCAGTCAAGCTATCAGCACCATCACCACCACGCAGATTATCATCTCCCAATCCTCCAGTTAAGCTATTACTCAGAATATTGCCGGTTAGCCTGTCAGTACCATTACCACCAATAATATTTTCAATCACATTATTAGCAGCAAGAGTCAAACTGAGATTAGTAGGAACAACAGTTTGAGTGGTAATTAGTCCTAAATTCAAAGTTACAGCAGCAGTTGTACCACTCAAGTTAATAGTATCAACTCCACCAGTTGTAGTTTCTTGGATAGTATCACTACCCAAGACAGTGTTAGCAATAAAACGATAGGTATCATTCCCATTACTACCAGCGAGGATATTATTAGCACTATTACCAGTTAAGACATTGTTACCTGTATTACCTGTTCCCTTGATAGCAGTAGTACCAGTGAGTTGGAGATTTTCCACACCAGCAGGTAATGTGAAGGTTGTACTGCTTTGAATGGTATCAGTAATAGTGACGATAGCACTAGTCTTGCTAAGAACAGCACCAACAGGATTAGATAATACCAGATTAAAAGTTTCGTTGGCTTCGTTGAGGTTGTCGTTGAGAATGGGGATAGTCAGAGTTGCGGTTGTGGTATTGGCAGGGATGGTTAAAGTGCCAGTTACAGGAGTAAAATCACTATTAGCTGTAGCAGTAACGGCTGTGGTTGTGTAGTTAACATTTACTGCTTGATTAACAGGACTGTTGAGAGTGAAAGTAACAAGCGCGTTATTCTGTCCTTCCACAACGGTGAGATTATTAACAGTTAAAAGTAAGTCATCGTTTCTAATAATGCCGATACCTTCATTTTTTACTAAGGTGGCGTTAACAGCATTAGTCAAGCGAACTGTAAAGGCTTCGTTAATTTCACGGACTGTATCACCATTAATGGTAATGGGTAAGGTTTGGGTTGTTTGTCCGGGGGTGAAAGTAATTGTTCCGGTTTTGGCTACATAATCATTATTAGCAGTTGTGGCATCATCATCAACGGTTTGGTAATTAACGCTGATGGTTTGTTTGCTAGGGTTAGAAAGGCTGAGAATAAAGTTAGCATTTTTTGTGCCGCTATTACCTTCTGTGATGATGACATCATTTATGGAGAGTTGAGGAATAGCATCGTTATCTGCAATGGTGACGGTGGCAGTTTGAGCAGTGCCAATATTATAACCTGTACCAGTAGCCAGGGTGAGAGTTACAGTTTCATTTCCTTCAAAGATGAAGTCGTCGGTAGGTGTGACTGTGATAGTGGTGGTGGTACTTCCAGGTGCAAAGGTAGCAGTTCCGGTTAATTGCAGATAGTCTGTACGTTTGGTTGCGGTTCCGGTGATAGTATAGTTGACTGTGGGATTGACATTACTCGCTGTGCGGGTAAGGGTAAAAATCCCTAGATTTGGAGTACCACCTGATACGGTTTCTCCAGCGTTAGCATCTGTGGCAGAAACGGTAATGCTGGATAAGAGTTTAGCATCAATGTTAGTTAGATAAATGCTGCCATAACCAGACCAAACTACATTGTTACCTGAGATTTGGGGAGCAGAATCATCATAGCTGTTGTTGGTCAGTTGAATGGTACTTGTACCGTTATAAAGAAAAATCTCATTGTCTGTATTATCTTTCCCTACCCAAACTACATTGTTACCTGAGATTTGGGGAGCAGAATCATCATAGCTGTTGTTGGTCAGTTGAATGGTACTTGTACCGTTATAAAGAAAAATCTCATTGTCTGTATTATCTTTCCCTACCCAAACTACATTGTTACCTGAAATTTGGGGAGCAGAATCGTCAGAACTGTTGTTGGTTAGTTGAATGGTACTTGTACCGTTATAAAGAACTATACCCTCGTAGCTTTTCCAAACTACATTGTTACCCGATATTGCGAAAGAATAAATGTTGTCATAACTGTTATTTAGTTGAATGGTACTTGTACCGTTGTAAAG
>JAKOGY010000127.1 GCA_028658405.1 Dolichospermum sp. ST_sed8
GACAAGGATTTTTTAAATGTATTGACGGTAGGATAAGGGTTTTAGATTCTAAATTACCTTTTCCTCGAAACGCTTATATATGCTTATTTTTGCCGTTTTTGCCAAAAATTATCAAGGCTCTTATTTTGGCAATAGTATTGGCTACTCTGTAAATATAAATGGGATTGGTGCGGATCGAACGCACGGCCTAGCGCTTAGGAGGCGCTCGCTCTATCCAACTGAGCTACAACCCCAACAGATGACGTAAATATTATAATAGCAGTATTTTTAGTGAGACTGCCAATAATTATCCCAATCCTCACCACCAACTTCTAAACCGCAAAGATTACTACTTGCATTCAGGATAACTTGAGATTTACCGCCATTAAGTTCTCGCAATTCTAAATTTAGTTCTCCTTGCATGGTATCTCGGCAACAAAATGTTAATCCATTGGTTGTAGGTGCGCGGAGGGCTGTACCTGGAAGGTGGGTAGTTCCTGTCAGTTCAATTTCGTAATTTAGGTTTTTGGCTTGCATTTGCCATCTCCCCCAAGGCTGAATTTGCCATTTTACTTCTGAGTTCCAGGGAACAAATTCATAAAATTTACCTTGGTAGTGGATACCAATCATGGCGACTGATTCCATCCACCATAATACACCACGTCTGCCGCCACCGGCTGTTAAAGCTAAATCAGGTTGATTGATAAAAGAATTACAATTTAACCAAAACCATTTTTGAGGAAAAGCACCACCCCAATTTTTTTCTGAGTATGCGGGGGCGTTAGTGAATTCATAAATTTTACCATGCCAATCTATCCAACCGCTGGCTAAACCGTGAGCCATTAAAATTTGCCATCCAGGTTCAAATATTTGTGAAAATGAGAGCCAACCTGCGGTTGATTGCTGAAGGCTATTTTTATTTCCCCATGCGTATATGGGTTGAATTTCATACTCCCATCGGCAATAATTGCCAGTGGCAGGATCAGTAATTATGCCTTGGTTTAAGGTTGCTGTGGCTTGATAGCCTTCTGGGATATGGTGAGTAAATTCACTAGGGATGAGATATAGGGGAGAAACTTGTAAATTAGTTTTGCCCCAATGTCCTAATCCTAAAACATCTCGATTCGCCCAAAATTTTTTGACATCAGGAAAAGTGCGACAGAGGTACTCATCATTTATGCCCAGAATTTGGGCCGCGCCACCGCTGTAGGGATGATTACCGCTGGGATCTTCGATGGAGTACATGAAAGCAATAGTTTGCTGAATTTCGGGCAGTGTCACTCGGTAATACCAGCCTTCAAAAAAGCGGCGGTTGCTACCGTCCCAATGATAGCCGCTGTGGGGGGTTTGGGTAAAATCAAGGAGATTTTTGGGAATACTCAGCATAGGTTGGGTTTTATTATTTATTTTTTGTGATTGGCAATGCGGAAACTTTAGAATAAAATTGGTAAAAACCAAATTTAATTTGATTCCATTAATATTCTACAATAACGACCTGACTCTATATTCAATACGGATCATAGGTGTGTATGTCTCTAATTAACTCAACCTTGCTGGCTCGTTTTTTAGCGCTTAGTCTAAACTCCAGCAGTTGGGAACTTTACAATTTAGTATACGATCTGATTAAATACTAAACACAGCTACTTAATATCAAGTAGGTTTGTTTAAAATTCACTGACTAACTGTCGCAAAATACCGTAGTGTAGTAAAGTGTAAGTTTTCGAGAAGATTTGTGAAAGACTGAGCTTGCTGTTGTTGAGCAAGTAGTAATATTCTTTTCTGTTGTTCAAAGCTTATCCTAAGTGCAAAGAAAGAAAATTACTGACTCACAAGTCCCTGTTTTTACAAGCAAAGCTAGAAAAGATATTTATGCTAGAGATAGGATTTGAGACTAATAGAGCCAGTATTCAGCTAGTAAAACTCCCCCGCTTTATCTCTATATTTCTGATGGTGGGAGATGTTTTTGGACTATTTGTCTGCTTGGGAATTACTTCTTACTCGACTCTGGATCATCCAGCTACAGGATTTGATCCATTTGTATGTGGATTTATACTACTGGTTCTAACGGGAATGTACTTATTAGATACATACCATCCAGAGAAAGAAATTGCAGGTCTACAAGCTCCGACTCGTATCCTAATTAGCAGTTTAGTAGTTGCTATCATCACTTCTGTGCTAATTCATTTATCGGGTAATTGGCAACATAATTCGGTAGGAATGCGAGGTATATTACTAGTCAACTTGGGAATATTTACAATTTGGGCAATTATATTAAGAGTCTGGGCATTTAACTGGTGGCGATCGCAGTCCCAGCAAAGTCGCTGGTTAATGCTAGGTATTAGCAATCATGCCATAAAATTTGCCCAAATGTTCCTAGGCCAGAACCCATTAGGACGATTAGTTATCCTCACTGAAACTGGTCAACATATCCCCGAATTAGCAGAAATCGAACCCCAAATAAGTCATGAAGGATGCCTCAATGACTTATCTTATTGGAGTGATAAGCCCTTATCAGGAGTGGTAGTAGGGACTCAAATAAGTCTCTCTGATACACAAGTGCAGAGTCTAATGCAACTAAGACTAAAAGGTGTACCTGTTTACCGTCTACCCGATATTTGGGAAACCTTGTGCTATAAAGTTCCCTCTTCTCTGCTTGAGGATGAATGGTTTGCTTTTAGTAGTGGCTTTAACTTAGTATTTTGTGGTAATAGTCTCAAAATAAAACGGGTTACAGATATAATTGTCACTAGTTTATTGTTTGCGCTTGTATTGCCAATTATGATCCTTGTAGGACTGATCATCAAGTTGGATAGTCCCGGTCCAATTTTCTATAGTCAATTACGAACAGGATTGTACGGTAAACCGTTTCGGGTGTACAAGTTTCGTTCCATGTATCAAGACGCTGAGAAGAGAGGCGCACAATGGGCAAGTCAACGTGATCCACGCATTACCAGGGTAGGATATTGGCTAAGAGTTCTGCGAATTGACGAACTACCCCAAATTTGGAATGTGCTGTGTGGAGAAATGAGTCTGATTGGTCCTCGTCCAGAAAGGCCAGAGTTTGATATTAAGCTCAAAGAAGCAATTCCTTATTACGAAATGCGTTATTTAGTCAAACCAGGAATTACTGGTTGGGCGCAGGTGCTTTATGCCTACGGTGCTTCCGTTGAAGATGCCTACGAAAAGCTGGCTTACGACCTTTACTATATAAAGAACTATTCCTTATGGTTGGATATAGTGATAGTCTTGAAAACCATCAGAGTTGTTTTATTAGGTAAAGGCAGATGAATCAAAAAGTCTTAGTAACTGGAGGTGCAGGCTATATTGGTTCCCACGTCGTGCGTCAATTAGGAGAGGCTGGTTATGACGTGGTTGTATATGACAATTGTTCTACAGGTGTAGCTCAATCTGTACTGTATGGTGAGCTAATAATTGGCGATTTAGGAGACATAGACCGCCTTTACCAAGTCTTTGGTAAACATCAATTTAGTGCAGTTCTGCACTTTGCAGCCAGCCTAGTTGTGCCAGAATCAGTTGCCTATCCCCTAGATTACTACGCCAATAACACCCGGAATACTCTGAATTTACTTAGGTGCTGTACTGTTATGGGTGTTAACCAATTAATCTTTTCTAGTACAGCCGCAGTTTATGGAGAACCTCAAGAAAATCCCGTCACAGAGTTTACTCCTACTCTCCCGATTAACCCCTATGGACGCTCCAAACTGATGAGCGAATGGATGATTCAAGACTATGGACTAGCATCTAGTTTGCGCTATGTAATTCTCCGCTATTTCAACGTTGCGGGAGCAGACCCTGGCGGCAGAATCGGACAAAACTCAAGCAATGCCACTCATTTAATTGCTAATGCTTGTAATGCCGCACTTAAACGCCAATCGGAATTCAAGATTTTTGGCAGTGATTTTCCCACACCAGATGGTACAGGAATTCGAGATTATATCCATGTTGAAGATTTAGCCGCTGCCCATGTTGATGCGTTACGCTATCTAGAACGGGATGGAGATAGTCAAATTCTCAACTGTGGTTATGGAAAAGGTTATAGTGTCAGGCAAGTTGTGGAACGGGTCAAGGAAATTTCTGGAGTAAATTTTCCCGTGATTGAAGTAGAGCGTCGTCCTGGAGATCCTGCCTGTGTGACGGCTTGTGCAGAGAAAATTCAGCAGGTATTAAATTGGCAACCCAAGTATAATGATTTAGATAATATCATCTACAGCTTTCTATCTTGGGAAAAAGGTAAGTTGTTAAACAGCTAAATTTAATCAGCCTCTTTGATTAAATTTTCAAAAGCTATGTACTAAAAACGGTTGGGACATGGAATGAAAGTAAAATCACGAAAAACCTAGATTTGTAGGGGTTTAGCACGGCTAAACTCCTACCCACTTAAATCAAATAATTAAGCAGTTTTGAGTATAGCCATATAAACATCACCTCAAAAATTCTTTGATTGATCAAATAGTGAGGACAGAAGATTATTTATTTACTTAGTTTGGTGTGATCAGTTGTAATCAATCTGCTTAACGGCTTATCGCTGTTTAACAAAAGTTAATTGCCAAAAGCCTGAAATAACTGATTTTTGTTCAAATACATGATCTACAATTTCTACAGAGCGCAAATTCTATACTTAGTATATTTTCTTAAATTAATTTATGTCTATTAACCAAGAAGACCAAGATTCCTCTATTGATATCCAACAATACTGGCTGACGTTGAAAAGACAATGGCTAGTGTCATCAGTTGTGATGCTCTCTGTCTTCGGAATCACAGCCCTTGTGACTTATACGACAAAACCAGTTTACGAATCTGAAGGTAAGCTGGTTTTCACTAAAAACGGTGGTGCTTCATCACTCACAAATATATCCGAAAAAATAGGAGAACTGGGTGGACTAACAAACCTCAGCAACCCAGTAGATACAGAGTCTGAGATCATCCGCTCCTACCCAATTATTAAAAAAACTATTACCACACTAAAGTTAACTAATGATCAAGGTGAAGAGCTTTCATTGGAAGAGTTCCTCAAGAGACTCAAGCTGAAAACTATCCGAGGAACGGATGTGCTACAGCTTTCTTACAAAAGTACCAATCCCCAGGAGGCAGCAAATGTCGTAAATTCTATCATGAAATATTACCTGGATAGTAACATTCTTACTAATCGCAGCGAGGCTAGATCAGCGCGAGAATTTTTAGCCAAGGAATTGCCAGAGGTTGAGAAACAAGTTACGAAAGCAGAAATAAACCTGCGTCGTTTTAAAGAAAACAACCGAGTGGTGGCTTTGGAGGTAGAAGCCAGAACTGGTTTGGAATCTCTAGGAAAATTAGATGAAGCAATTACCCAGAGCCAAGGAGAATTAGTGGCAGCTGCCACTCGATCTTTAGCTTTGCAAAACGAAATGAAACTAGATACACAACAGGCAGTTGATCTTAGTAGCTTAAGTCAATCCCCTGGTGTACAGCAGGTACTCACAGAATACCAGAAAACACAATACGACCTAGCAGTGGCTCAAACAGCTTATACTAGTGATAATCCGAAGGTTGTTGATTTAGTCATGAAAGAGGCATCTCTAAAAAACGTACTAAAAGAGCGAGTTGCCCAAACCATTGGTAGTTCGGAGTCCATACCTCAACAGAATTTGCATATAGGAGAACTCAAACAGTCATTAACTCAACAACTAGTTACATCAGAAGTAGAAAGGTTAGCACTCACAAATCAAATAAGCGAGTTGCAACGGGTATTTACAGTGAATAGGAGACGTTTAGATAGCTTACCTCGACTAGAACAACAACAGCTAAAGCTACAGCGACAGTTAACTATAGCACAACTCACCTATCAGGAATTTCTGAAGCAATTCCAGTTAGTTGCAGTATTAGAAAATCAGAATGTTGGTAATTCCCGGATCATCTCTGAGGCTTTAGTTCCTGATCGGCCCATTTCTCCCAAGATTCCCCTCAACTTAGCGCTAGGGGGATTTTTGAGCATCCTTTTGGGTGCAGGAACGGCGTTGTTACTTGAATCTATGAATCAATCTCTCAAAAATATTGAAGAAGCTAATCAGCTGTTGGGCTTTCCTTTGCTGGGAACCATTCCCCAATATGGTGAAAAAAATCCCAAAAATCGCCAGGAAGGTCGGCAAGAGTTGCCTTTGTTGGATGACCCCTATTCATCAGTCAGTATATCCTTTGAAATGCTCCAAACTAACTTGGGATTCACCCTCTCTGACAAAGAGTTACAGGTGATTTTGTTGACTAGTTCAACACCTGGAGAGGGTAAATCTTTTGTGGCAGCAAATCTAGCTCTAGCAGCAGCTTCTGTAGGACGACGAGTGCTGTTAGTAGATGCTGATATGCGTCGTCCCCGTCAGCACCGCATTTGGGAAATACCTAATTTGTTGGGACTGAGCAATATATTAGCCGGTCAAGCACAGTTAAAAAATGCTGTCCAGGAAGTATCCCCTCTGGTAAATATCTTGCCATCTGGAAAAATTCCTCCTAACCCTGTTACCCTTTTGGATTCCCAGCGCATGGCTGACTTGATAGAAGAAGCAAGGAATGATTATGATTTCGTAATTATTGATACACCTCCTATGACTGCTGTTACTGATCCTCTGATTGTTGGCAAATATGCGGATGGTTTATTGCTGGTTGTCCGTCCTGGACAGGTTGAGTATTCAGCATTGAAGTCGTCAAAACTATTACTCAATCAGTCGAAAGTACCTGTTTTGGGAATGGTGGTAAATGGTATTAGTGAGGAAAGTGGTTATGGTGGGTATTATTATAAAAAAGGTTATTACGGAGAAAAAGTAGAGAGTAAGAGTAATCCTTTGGAAATTAATGTGCGGTAAGACTTGACTTTGTTCCCTGCTCATGCAACATTTAGTTAGATGAAAAGAAAGTTTGCACCCTGCAACATTAATAAAGTTAGCTGTGTTTTAGAAGTTGAGCTTTGATGGTCTTTTTGATCTCAGTTCCTTCCTCGCAACCTACTCGTAACCGGGAAGGACAAAGTACGGGAAAGCTGTGTCTAATTATGGTGTAATCTTTGAAACAATTTCTGCGATCGCCAACCAATAAGTATCTGGACAAATCATAAAGATATGACCATCAGTGCCGTAAAAGATATTACATTGGAAAAGTTCTTAATGATGCCGGAGACCAAGCCTGCGTCAGAGTTCTTGGATGGGGATATTATTCAAAAACCTATGCCGAAAGGAAGACACAGCCGACTGCAAGGGAAACTTAGCAGCGAAATTAATTTGGTGAGTGAATCTGAAAAAATTGCCTATGATTTTCCTGAACTCAGGTGTAGCTTTGGTAATCGCTCAATTGTTCCTGATATAGCAGTTTTCACATGGGAACATATTCCCTTCCTGGCAAATGGAGAAGTTCCAGACCGATTTGAACAGTCTCCAGATTGGGTAATTGAGATTCTTTCTCCTGAACAGAAATCAAATAAAGTGATTGGCAATATCTTGCATTGTATGGAGCATGGGTGTAAATTAGGATGGTTTCTTGATCCTGATGATTTAAGTATTCTGGTATTTTTATGCGATCGCCAACCAATACTGATGGAAAAAACTGATATTCTGCCTGTATTGGCAGGAGTAGATTTAAAATTAACTGTTGATGATGTATTTGGCTGGTTGAGAAGAGCAAAAAAAGAAACGACATCAGAAAACTTTGAACTATTCTAATTTAATCATTAATACCTATGAGTAAAATTAAAAAAAACGCAAATTTAAATAATAAACCTCACAGTTTTTTGCAAGACGTTTCTTCAGTGATGGGAAGCAAAATATTTATAATTTTACTTGAATTTTTAAGTACCATAATTATTTCTCGTCAGTTAGGAGCTGAAGGTAAAGGAATTTATACTTCTTTATTAATCTTTCCTAATCTGGTGGTTAGTTTTGCAGAAATGGGTATGCAAAAAGCAACTGTTAATGTTATTGGCAAAGAAAAATACTCACATAGCGATATAATTTCAGTCGTAATGTTTTTGTTACTGGTCTCTAGCTTTTTAGGAATAGTTATATGTAGTGGAATATATAAAATTCTAAATAATTCAAACTTTAATTATTTAATGGTTGTAATAGCATTATTGTTAATACCTCTGCGTTTAACAAATACCTATATGATAGGTATTTTAATTGGTAAACAAAAGATACAATTATTTAACCGCGTTCAATGTCTTCCTTTCCTGTCTAAATTATTTTTTCTGGTTTTATTAGTTCTAATAGCTCATATGTATATTATTGGTACAATTACTGCTCATTTATTAGCAGCTTTTTCAGCTGCGTTATACACATTATGGATTGTTTCTAAATTAGAAGTTTTAAAAATTAAGTATATTCCTAAAATTGCTAAAAACTTGTTAAGTCTGGGTGTAGTGTATGCAATTACATTACTTATTTTAAATCTTAATTACAAGATAGATATTGTGCTTCTTGAGCGATTAAGTTCAGCTGCGGAGATTGGTCAATATACTACTGGAGTAAATATTACTGAATTAATTTGGCATTTACCAGCAGCTATTGAAGTAGTTGTTTTTTCTCGTAGTGCTAATGCTGCAAATCCCAAAGATTTTTCCAATAAAGTTGCAAAGCTTATGCGAATAACATTTATAGGTGCTATTTGTGGTGGATTAATTTTATTTTTAGTTGCACCTACTTTAATTCCTATGTTATATGGTAATCAATTTACTGAAAGTGGGAGAATAGTTCAGCTTTTAATGCCTGGAGTTGTAGCTTTTACAATAGTGAAAGTTTTATATATGGATATTGCTGGTAAAGGAAATCCTTCAATATCACTGTTGGTATTAATTCCAGCTTTAATTATGAATATAATACTTAATTTAATATGGATACCTCAATATGGTGCTAAGGGAGCAGCATTAGCATCAACTATTAGTTATTCTATATCAGCAGTTGGATTTTTATTTCTTTATGCTCGTATGGTTGACATAAAAGTGAGTAACTTAATAAAGTTTCAACTAAATGACTTTAAATTTGTGTATGATAGAATCAGGAATCGTTCTTAAACAGGAATCGTTCTTAAATCAGATGACATACTTTTTTTAAAAGTAAAAGGCTATAAAATACAAATGAAAGAGAGAGATATTATGATGAAAAATGTAATTTTCTATAGTGCAAAAACTCAATATCAGAATTTAGGAGATATGATTATTAATAGAGAAATGTTATTACAGTTAAGACCTTATGGTAAATTAATAGTTGATGATAAGGACGTTCCTGAATGGTTTTGCAAAGATTTAGAAATTAATTCCGATGAGCGTTCAAGTAATCATGGTATATCTTTTGAAAATTTAATTATTTGGTATGCGTTTAAAGCTTTTTTCCAAAAAAAATACAAAATTTATTTTGTAATAAAACCAGGACACTTTTATGGAGAATTAAGATTTATTAGTCTTTTCAAGCTGTTTTATTTTGCTATAATAAAAATTCTTGGTGTTCGTATATGTAGATTTGGTGCTTCCATAGGTCCCTTCACAAAAGCCACGAATTTTTTAGAGATATTTAAGTCTAAATTAATGTATTTCTACTCTGTTAGAGATAGTCTTTCTAAAGAATATGCTCATCAAATAGGTATAGAAAAAGTTGTACTTTTTCCAGATTTAGCTTGGCTTATACAAACTCCAAATAAAACTGTGACACCAGCGAAAATTTATGGCAAGTATGTAATATTTAGCTTCCGAAACTTTACTATTACTAATACTTTACAGAATTCTATGGAATACAAAAATAATCTTTTTAAAAGCTTAGATGAAATAGTTGGTTTAGTTTGTCAAACTTTGTCTTATAATTTAGTGATTTCTTATCAAGTAGATCAAGACAGGGATTTGTGTCAAGAGTTAATGCAGAAATACAAAAATGCTTGCAAGGTATTTTTAATTGAGGAAAGAATTGATTTGCAGTCCGCTTACAATTTGTATTCTGGGGCTTATATGGTTTTCAGTAATAGATTGCATGTATTAATGCTTGCAATGTTATCACGGGCTTTACCAGTTGGGGTTTTGGATGTAATTGGACATGGTAAAATTACTGGGATCTTTGACGATGCAAAATTAACTAAATTACTTATAAACATATATTCACAGAACTGTGTAGCTGATACTGTCAGTTATATTATCGATAACGAGGACACAATCAAAAAAGAAATTGAGTATTGTTTTGAAACTAGGAAAAATGAAGCTAGAAATTTACTTAATGCCATTATGTGGGATGGTAAATCAATATGAAAATTTTTGCTTTTAAATCATTTATCATACCTTTGCAAATATTTTTATTTGGCTTTGCTTTATTTGGATATGGATCTATTTCGTTTCTTATATCAGGAAATAATGAAACGCGTACTGTTACTATACCTTACAGAATTATAGTATTATTATTAAGTATTATAATTTCATTTTTTCATGTATACAAACTTACTGTACTCTCGAAAAAACAATATCCAGTAAATATCAAAGAATCTAATGTAAAAAATAAAAAATTTTCTTGGATACCAAAATATATTTTAATTTGTTTTGTATTAGTTTATTCATTTAAATTATTAGAATATACTGTTTATAATACTATATTAACCAAGCCACCTGAAGAATACCAGATGTATTGGTTTGCCATATGTTTGATACCTGCATTTAGTTTTCTAACCGTTGAATATTGTCAATTTCAGAGATATTTATTGTCTTCTTATTTTTTTGTATCCTTGTCATGTATTCTTTCGGCATTTGGTGTTGATGCAAGTATTGCTTTTATTGCAGGAAGACTTGATCGTGAAGGATTAAGTCCTATATCCGTTTCTAATGATGGTACATCTCTTGTACTTCTTAGTTTTTTTATTCTGACAACGAATAGAAATACCTTTAAGAATAAGCATTGGATATATTTTCTTTGTTTTTTTGCAATATTTTTAGGTAGTTTTATGGCACTATTAGGAGGTTCAAAAGGACCTATTGTATCTTTGTCTATCTGCTTAATACTTAATCTTATATTTGCAAAATATAGCCATGAATCATTTCTTGATAAAAAAATTATTATCGTATATATATTACTTGTAACCACAATAATTGCATGCATCACTATCACTATAGATAGTCCTGAAACACAAATAACTTTACTGAAGAGATTTTATACCTTGTTTGAAGGAGATAGATCAACTTCGGGAAGAATTGATCTTATAGATGAAGCTATATCACTAATCATGGGAAACCCTCTTTTTGGTCATAGTATAGAGGTGCCTGGTGAAAGATATGTTCATAATTTAATCATTGATTCCTTTCTTTCTACAGGTATTTTTGGTGGACTATATTTCACAGTCTTATATGTATATGGCATTGTTAAATCAATAATAATCTTAAAGAATCACTACTTACAATGGGGATGGTTAGGAATGATTTATATTCAATATTCAGTGTCAGTTATGTTTTCCGGTAGTTTATATTCTCAAAATATATTTTGGTATTTGATTTTTTGTTTAGTGGCATTAAATATTGATGGGAATAAAGAAATACGGTTCTACCGTTCCCCTTATGATCAAACATCCTTTTGATATATCCAAAACGATTGCTGTACACGGGTTTGATCTAAATTAATAAGCGATCATCTATTTTTGATCATATTAAAGCCTCAAACCTAATCAGAATAAACGTTTACGCAATATTTTTTCAAAAAAATTATAAAGGAAGCGGTAGAACCAGTTTTTGCTACAATCAATACTCAATCACCATAAAAACAACGCAATATCCAAACATATATCTGTTCCCAAACATTGGAGTAATAAAATATTAGATACATTCCGCTCTAAATTTATGATATTGTAGAATCCAAAGAGTAAAAAAATTTAATTATGAACTATTCACCGATCGCACTCTTCATTTACAAACGTCCAGAGCATACACGACGCACATTAGAAAGTCTAATGCAATGTCCTGAATTTGCGGATAGTCCTCTCTATGTTTTTTGCGATGGCGTAAAAAAAGATGAGGATAAAGAAAAAGTTATGCAAGCCCGTGAGGTAGTCCATTCTCTAGTAGGGAACAAAGCTGAAATTATAGAATCCACAATGAATTGTGGTTTAGCAAGTTCAATTATTTCAGGTGTGACAACTTTGTGTGATAAATATCAACGGGTCATCGTATTAGAAGATGATTTAGTCGTTACATCAGATTTTTTGAGATTTTTAAACGCGGCTTTAGAGAAGTACAAAGATGAGGATTCGGTGATGCAAGTCTCTGGATATATGTTTCCAATTCCAGAGTTTATAAATAAGACAGAAGCTTTATTTTTACCTTTCATATATTCATGGGGTTGGGGTACATGGCAAAGGGCTTGGGAAAAATTTGATTCACAAGCTACTGGATGGGAGATATTAAAAACTGATACAAATATGCGCCTACGTTTTAACTTAGATGATAGTTATAGTTTCTTTGAAATGCTTAATCGTCAGATGTGTGGCGAAATAGATTCTTGGGCAGTTCGCTGGTATTGGAGTGTTTTTAAACATAATGGATATGTAGTTTATCCTCCAATTAGTTATGTAACTAATATCGGTTTAGATGGAACTGGTACACATGGTTCTTGGTATGTAAGTCAACACTTAAAACATCTCTATCCTCAAAAAGATTTAAATGCCATTACATTGCCAAGTGATATTGAAATAGATCAAAAAAAATTTAATGCTGTCAAAACATACATGAGAATTTTAAGTCCAAAATGGGTCAAATGGCTAAAAAAAATTGTGAATCCTAAACTTGTTTTATTAATTCGGTACTACGTTTCATCCCTCCGTAATTATATAAAATAAAGGTTGTTAAATGCTAGTAAAAGTTTTAAAATCTCTTATAAGCAAAGATAGAATCAAATGCGTAAGCAGAATATCACTTTTTTCTTCTTTTTTGAATTCCAAGTTAGGTAAGTATAGTCGTATATATCCTTTGGCTAAAGTCAGTAATTCACAAATTGGTGACTTCAGCTATGTATCTTATGGATGTATAATTAATAATTGTCAGATAGGTAATTATTGTTCAATTGCTCGTGATGTAAAAGTTGGTTTGGGTAAACATCCTTCAAATTTTCTATCTACTTCCCCTATTTTCTATTCTCTCAAAAATCCTTTAAAAAAAATATTTGCACAATCGCAAATATTTACTGAGTTTGAAAAAACAATTATAGGTAGTGATGTATGGATAGGAGTTAACGCTGTTATACTTGATGGTCTTATTATTGGAGATGGTGCTATTATTGGTGCAAATGCAGTAGTCACTAAAAATGTTCCGCCTTTTGCTATTGCAGTAGGCTGCCCTGCAAAAATAATCAAATATAGATTTTCAGAGGACAATATACAGAAGTTATTGTCTCTGAAATGGTGGAATAAAGATATTTCAAAATTACAGGAGTTTATAGATTTGTTTCAATCCGAAGCAAATGACTCTGTTATTGATAGACTAGAAATTCTAATTGATTAGGAATCTTTTTATTGCTGAATAAAAAATGGTAGATTGAATACTAAGTTCTTAGAAAATATCAATTGTTGTTAGTGCAATATGTTAGACTCGTAATCCTAATATTACAGCGAGTCTTTGTGGCATACTCATAAAATGATATCTACAGCATATTTGCAAAGTTTACAGTGTAGTACACCTTTTCTAAACAGGCTGTAATATTAAAAAGTATGCAAAAGATAACTATTCTCACCCAATACTTCCACCCTGAGAAAGGAGCTACCTCCCAACTAATCACCGATCTAGCCAAAGGACTCTCTCACCTTGGCTACGCTGTCAACATTTTCACAGGAGCTCAATCTCAACAAGCCACTCCCGAATCATTATTAAACCAAATCCATATCAACCGCGCCTTATCCCCCATCAAATCTAGCACCAGTATTCTCAGCAAAATCGGCAGTTCCTTCTTCTTTCTCATCGGTGCTGTTACCCACGTCACCCTCCACCAAACAGCCACCACCCCCCTACTTATCGCCTCGAACCCCCCCTATGCAGGTATATTAGGGATATACTTTAAACTCCTCAAACGTGGCAAATATTACGTCCTCCTCCAAGACATCTTCCCCGAATCAGCCGTCATGTCAGGAATCATGCAACCCAATAGCATCTTATTTAAACTCTTTAACAAACTAATTTATCTTACCTGCAAAAACTCAGAAAACACCATAGTTCTCAGTAGCTCCATGCAAGCTTACCTAGAACAAAAATATCCAGATATCAAAACCAAAATTAAAATCATCGAAAACTGGGCAATAGAAGACATCCCCATCTGCAAAAAACAAGATAACAAGTTTGCTCAAACACATAATTTAACCGAAATGTTTACAGTTTTATATTCAGGTAATCTGGGGAGACTACATGATATTGAAACCATTACTGAAGCAGCTAAAATACTTAAAGATGAGCCGATTAAATTTGTCTTTATTGGTGACGGAGCAAAAACTAAAATAGTCAAACAAGCAATTGAGAATTATCAGCTAAAAAACATTCTCCTATTACCCTACCAACCTAGAGAATTACTTCCTCTATCATTAACAGCCTGCGACATTTCATTAGTTAGTCTCATCCCTGGTGCTGAGTCAATTGTTGCACCATCTAAACTCTATGGAATGCTGGCCGCAGGACGGGGGATTATATCTATATCTGTACCCAATTCATATATAGATAAGCTATTAACTAATTCTGGTTCTGGGGTTAATGTTTCTCCTGATAATCCTCAACAGCTTGCTGATATAATTCGTCAATTAGCAAGCGACAGTCAAAGAGTTAAGTCAATGGGTGAAATAGCACGTCAATTGTATGAAAATAGATATACATTCAAGAGGGCGCTTGAAGAGTATGAAAAGCTACTTTTTTAACCTTAAAATCCCAAAATTTGTTCGTTCATTCCTAGTCCCCAGTTTCGTCGTATGATGTATTCTTGTTAAATCCTAGAAATAAAACGTCAAAAACCGAAAGCAGACACGACAGAATTAGAAAGAGAGATAGATGAGATAGTGTATAAATTGTATGGGTTAACAGAAGAGGAGATTAAGATAATTCAGGATAGTTTGACACTCTCACTGTCTTTAGACGCTGAGATTCTTATCAATGAGCCAACTTACAATTGCTGGATTACTCCAACAAAAAAAGAGGTCGACTCTCCTAAAGCGTTAATGACCGTATCCCTACCGTACTCGTTTTTTGCATTTCATCTTTCACCAAATTTAGCTTTCCTAAACAGCAATACCGTTAGGTACGACTACGCACTCAACCAAATAAGTTAAGTTTTTACGTCGTTTAGTTATACTCAAATTCTATAATTATTTAGATTGTATCACATCTACTGTTATCAGTCAATGAGTTAGGCTAAATATTTTCGCCCGTGTCGCTT
>JAKOGY010000128.1 GCA_028658405.1 Dolichospermum sp. ST_sed8
AACCATAATTTATTTTATCAATTTATTATTAAAATGTATAATTAATTTTGCATGGGTACTTATCTGTCAGACAAAAGCTTTAAAAACCTGACAAGTGACTGCTGACTATTAATTGCCCTTAGATAAGCAGAAATTAACCTCCAGAGTCGGTTAGCAATGGTATTATTCAAGTATTACAAAAAGTAAAGGGCAATTTTACTATGACCAAAGCACCTGTTGCTCCTGTGGTGCTAGTCATTCTAGACGGATGGGGCTACTGTGAGGAAACCCGAGGAAACGCCATTACCGCTGCCAAAACGCCAATCATGGACAGTTTATGGGCAGCCTATCCCCACACCCTCATTCACACATCAGGAAAAGCCGTAGGGTTGCCAGAAGGACAAATGGGCAACTCGGAAGTTGGTCATTTGAACATTGGCGCTGGTCGAGTCGTACCCCAAGAACTGGTACGGATCTCAGATGCTGTAGAAGACGGTTCTTTAGCCGCAAACCCAGCCCTTGTCAAAATTTGCCAAGAAGTGCGTTCAGCTAATGGCAAGTTACATCTAGTGGGGCTTTGTTCTGATGGCGGGGTACATTCCCATATTACCCATCTATTTGGACTGCTTGACTTAGCAAAAGAACAGCAACTTTCACAAGTTTGTATCCACGCCATTACTGATGGCCGTGACACCAAACCGACAGATGCTATCAACGTTATCCAGCAGTTGGAAGACTACATAGATAAAACTGGCATTGGTGAAATCGCTACTATCAGCGGTCGCTATTATGCAATGGATCGTGATAACCGTTGGGATCGAGTCCAACGCGCTTATGATGTAATGACAACAGATAATGCTGGCAATGGACTTACCGCTGTAGAGGTATTGCAAGCAGCTTATGCTGAAGGTATTACTGATGAGTTTGTTCTCCCTGTCCGTCTTCAACCTGGTGCGGTAGAGTCGGGAGATGGGGTAATATTTTTTAACTTCCGCCCCGACCGGGCCAGAGAATTAACTCAGGCTTTTGTCAGTAAAACTTTTAAAGGTTTTGAAAGACAGCCCATTGTGCCGCTTTCTTTTGTAACTTTTACCCAGTATGATCCAGAATTGCCAGTTTCGGTGGCTTTTGCACCTCAAAATCTGAGCAATATTCTGGGTGAAGTTATCGCTAATCGTGGTTTAAAACAGTTTAGAACTGCGGAAACTGAAAAATACGCTCATGTCACCTACTTCTTTAATGGGGGACTAGAAGACCCTTGTGAGGGAGAAGACCGGGAATTAGTCAGCAGTCCAATGGTAGCGACTTATGATCAAGCCCCGGCGATGTCAGCACAAGCTGTAACAGATGTGGCGATCGCTGCCATTAGAAAGGGCATCTACTCCCTGGTGGTGATGAACTATGCTAACCCAGACATGGTAGGGCATACAGGGCAAATTCCAGCGACAGTCACAGCCGTTGAAGCTGTAGATCGCTGTTTAGGTCGTCTCATTGATACTATTGGTAAAGCTGGTGGTACAGCAATTATTACTGCTGATCATGGCAATGCTGAGTATATGCTGGATGAAAACGGTCATCCTTGGACAGCGCATACTACTAACCCAGTTCCTTTAATTTTGGTAGAAGGCGAAAAAGCCAAAATACCCGGATATGGAACAAATGTGGAATTAAGAAATGATGGTAAATTAGCCGATATTGCCCCCACAATTCTGGATATATTACAAATATCCAAACCCCAAGAAATGACCGGGCAATCATTACTTACAGCCGCAGAATATGATTTACAACTAACTCGTACTCCTGTACAACTAGGTTTGTAAAATCGTAAAATGGTAGGGGTTTAGCATTGCTAAACCCCTACAAAATTGATTAATTAATTTCAAATTTCTTATCAACAACATTTCTAAATATGGCAATTAGTAACATCATCCAAGGCATTTGGGCGTTTTCCGCTCTAGGTTTGATTATCCTCGTTTTACTACATAGTCCTAAAGGTGATGGCATTGGTGCTATCGGTGGACAAGCACAATTATTTAGTAGTACCAAAAGTGCCGAAAATACTTTAAATCGAGTTACTTGGGCATTAGTAGTGGTTTTTATGGGTTTAACTGTAGTTTTAAGTGCTAATTGGTTACCCAAATAATTAAAACTGAACATGGGAAAAATTACCCAAAATAGACGATTAATAGCAGTTCTGACTTTAGCGATAACTACAGGACTGCTAGTTATTTTCATGAACTTTCCGGTTAATGCTGTTGTCGGGGAACAGGAAAGAAACTTTCAATTATTAACTTCTTTACCGATTATCCAAAAAAACCATCCTTTACCACCAACTCTGGCACAGTGGCAAGATAAAACAAAGAGTGGTGATTATTTTGATCAAATTAAACCTACGAAAGTTGGTTATTTAATTTGGTCAAATTTCCCGGTGAAAGTGAAGATAGAAACACCAACAAATATTAATGAAAAGCAATCACAAGTATGGGTTAATAGTGTTTTAAAAGCAGTTCAAGAATGGAGTATTTATTTACCTTTACAGGTAGTAGAAAAATCCGCTATTGCCGATATTATAATTTTCCGCAAAGCACCACCTTTGCAACGTGAACCCAATGGTAAAATACTGCGGGCGCGTTCAGCTTTAACTACTTATGATTTATATAATAATGAAAATAATATTTTATCTCACCGTTTTACTATTTTATTGAGTCCTACTCAAATTGGTGATTATGTATTATCGGCAGCACGTCATGAACTTGGCCATGCTTTGGGCATTTGGGGGCATAGTCTTCTAGAAACTGATACTATGTATTTTTCCCAAGTTCGTAAACCACCGTTTATTTCTGTGCGTGATGTCAATACTTTGAAGAAGGTTTATGAACAATCTACGAGTTTGGGGCAGAATTGAATTTATCTCACGCAGAGACGCAAAGAAAAGAGATTGATTATGCTTATGCGATAGGCATAGTTCTTCCTCGTCGGTTTCATGATAACAATTTTTTGAGTCGGTGTCAATAGCTTTTACCTTATTATTGCGAGGCTGTAGAAATAGTTTTTTGCAAACTTAATTGCTGACAGCCTCTTAATTTGATTAAACATCTGGTGAAAATTAAATATGTGTAACTTGAAACCCTTGTCGAGACGTGACCTGGGTAGGGATTCTCGGCTCTATATTCATTTTCACCAAATGTCTATTAAACTCGACGCAGATTCATGAGTTCTTGAGGAGAGGCCAGCATATCAATCGCTACGAAGAAGATTTGTCCTTCGGGATTGATTAAAAACCGCCAAGAAATATTCATACCGACTGTCACACCAAACCAAGGAGTTTGCACTACTCCGGTGATTTTCAGTTGCTTAGAACCATCTGGTTGAACTTCGCAGATACCTTGTTGGGGCATCATGTTTAATCCTTGTGCTTCTTCGCGCATATATTTAGCGATCGCTTCCCGGCCAACAATGGGCTTTTGGAATGGTGGTTGTAGCGCACCGTCGGGAGTAAATAGCGCAATAGCAGCATCAAATTTATCTGCATTCATGGCTTCAATGTAGCCTAACACAGCGGGTTCTATAATCCCGTCAATTTTAACGGAGGAAATAACTGGGGTTGTCCGTTGGAAAGCAGGTTCTGTAGTTGCTTTGGGGTAAGCACTAGGACCAAGCTCAGAAGTGTCAAATCCCATATCTACTACGGTATTGCGTAATACGGTAATTTGCTGACCCTGATCAAGTTTTTGTGTGGCTTCTAAGACAAATTGTACACCAGGAGACATTTGATAACCAACAGGAATGGGAGTGATAATTCCCTGTTTCATCAATTCTCCTAACTCGTACCAGAAAGCTAGTTTGGTATTAACGCTAAAGAAACCATAGGAACGGCTAATAGGAGTATCAGCACGGTTAGCCAAATCCCGCATAACTTTGGTTTGCTCTTCCCGAGACATTTGCTTAATTTGGGTCAGCAAACTCTCTGCTAGTTGCAAGCGAGCTACTCCAGGTGCTGCTGGGGTAATGGTTTTGCCCATTTCTGTGTAAGCATACCAAAGATAAGCTAGTTGATCATCGGCGTTAAGTTGATCGAATAACGCGATAGTTGCCGGAATAGGACTAGGAACTTGAGTATTAGAAAAAATAGTTTGAGCAGACTGGATAGTTAAAGCCACAATTGGAATCTCCCAGATAATTTGTTAATTAGTTGCTATCAAGAATTAAGCTAAAAATGTTCATGATTAACTTAATGTTCTATGTAAATTAATTTAATAATGATCGTAATTTTTGTAAATAATGGGAATTACGAATTGACAAAATATTTAATTCATGATATAAAAATATCTCTAAGTTGTTACCCTTGGGTCTAGTTGGGTCAACCCAATATTTTAAAATCTAAGTCTTTGTAGGGTGTGTTAGGCATAGCCGTAACGCACCTTAAACTCAATAAAAGGTGCGTTACGCTGGCGCTAACGTACCCTACGTAGTCTCTGGTGGGCATTGCCCACCCTACATGACTATTTTTCAGGAATTGCTATAGTTGATTAGGAACTATTTTTTCTCACGCAGAGATACCAAGAGGAATCTAGAAAATAAGTTGTGTTAATTAAAGAATTTTACCGTTTAATTAAGCCGATTGCTCAAGGGGAATTTTACCAAACTTTTCTCGCTGTAGATGAAAGTCAATTTCCACCAATTCCTTGTGTTATTCAGAGATTTTCATCTCCACATCAAACACTGGAATATTTTCAATATCAGGTACAGCAATTAAAAGAATTAGGTAAACATTCTCAAATTCCTACTTTGATTACATATTTTACAGAAAATGAATATTACTATTTAGTTCAAGAATTTATTGATGGTGATAATTTAGATACTTTATTAGCAAAGCAGGGTGTTTTTAATGAAACTCAAATTTGGCAAGTTTTAAAAAGTTTATTGCCAGTAATCAGATTTATTCATAATTATCAAATTATTCATCGAAATATTCAACCAAAAAATATTATTTTGCGTTCTCTAAATCAAAATCAAGATTTGTTAGATAATCTGGTCTTGGTTGATTTTACGGGAATGAAAATTGTTAGTGTAAATCAATCAACAGATGATCTAGTTGGTAGTCCAGAATATATTTCCCCAGAACAAGCACAAGGTAAACCAGTCTTTGCCAGTGATTTATATAGTTTAGGTGTAACTTGTATTTATCTATTAACTCAAGTACCACCTTTTGAATTATTTGATATTACTAATAATAGTTGGGTATGGCGAGATTATCTTACCGATAAAATTAGTGAACATCTGGGACAAACCCTTGATAAACTGATAAAGTCTAATTTACAAGAGCGCTGGCAATCAGCAGAACAACTTATCTATACTTTGGGAATTAAGGATAATTATTTACCTTTATTATCCCCAAATAAAAATCATTCTTGGCAACTTTCCTATCCTCTCGAAAATCAAATTCATAGTTCTATTAATACTGTAGCATTAAGCCATGATAGTAAAATATTAGCTAGTGGTGAAGATAATAAAAGGATTAAATTATGGGATTTAAGCAATCAGCAGTTAATAGCCAATTTTACCGGACATACTCAAGCTATCACAGCAGTGATTTTTAATGATAATGATACAATTTTAGCTACAGCTAGTGATGATCAAACTATCAACTTGTGGGATGTAAAAACATTAGCAAAAATTCATACTTTCTCTGGACACGCACACGCTGTTAAATCCCTCGCATTTCATCCCCAGGGACAAATTTTAGCTAGTGGAAGTTGGGATAAAACTATTAAAATCTGGGATATAAATACAGGTTTAGCACTGGATACTTTAACCGGACATAAATTACAAGTAAATGCTGTTGCTTTTAGTCCCCAAGGACAGCTTTTAGCTAGTGCTAGTTATGATCGCACGGTTCGCATCTGGAAATTAGCAGAGGGAAAATTTAACTTATTAACAACCCTTTTAGGTCATACTTGGGCAGTTTTGACAGTTGCCTTTATTCCCAATGGTCAAATGTTAGCGACTGGTAGCGGTGATAATACCATCAAGCTATGGGATGTTAACACTGGTGAATTAATTAACACACTTTCAGGTCATTCCTGGTCAGTGGTAGCTGTGGCTTTTAGTACCGATGGAGAAACGCTAATTAGTGGCAGTTGGGATAAAACGGTAAAAATTTGGCAAATTAGCACAAAAAAAGAAATTGCTAGTCTTGTAGGTCATACAGACTCAGTCTCTAGCGTTGCTATAAGTAATGATGCAGAATTGATTGCCAGTGGTAGTAAGGACAAGACAATTAAATTGTGGCGTAGAGGTTGTTTTAAAAGTGTTTCGCTGTGAATTTAGGCACTTTTAGATCCCCCCTAACCCCCCTTAAAAAGGGGGGAACAGGAATCAAAGTCTCCCTTTTTAAGGGAGATTTAGAGGGATCTAAAATTTTTGATACCTATAAGAGGACTTTTAAAACATCCTCTTAGATGAGAATTGATAATTGACAATTATTAATTATCAATTCTCAACTCTCAATTACCCATTACCAACTTAAAATAATCAGGCGCTACCTGTGAAGGCGATTTCTGGAAATTTCAACTGCGCTTCTGCCATTGGGCGTTTTCTGCCTTCTTCTTGCCAGTAGTTAATCACTTCAGTGGCTTTGTTGAGCAACTCCACCCGATCAACATCTGTAATCCAGTGTTTGGATTCCAACTCTTTTTTTAGCTCTTCCCAGGCATCATTTCTGGGCCAAAAGAAGTATTTGGTTAAGGGACTAGAACCTTTACCAACAACTTGGTCAACTGCGAGAGCGACGTTTTCGTCTAACCAGAGAATTTTCAAAATGAACTTGGTCAATTACACCTCCGGGGAATATCCGGGTTTTACTTACTTAGTTTGCGACCCCTTATTTTAACTCAATCTTTGACTAATTGACCAATGAGTCCAGAAATTTGGGAATCTTCTTTCTTAGCTGTTATCTGCTATATCATTAATTTTGTTGCATATCACGTCAGAGTTAGATAATGAAACTAATTACTATTTTCCTGAGTCTGTTGCTGGTTTTTGGCTGGAATACACCAGTTATGGCAGAATCTCAAACTATTACTGCCCAAGAGTTACAAGCAGGGGACGAACTAGCGACTAAAGCCTTTGCAGCTACAAATCAAGGTGATTTTGTCACAGCAGAAGCTTATTGGACAGAAATTATTGAAAAATTCCCCACTAATGCCGGAGCATGGAGTAATCGCGGTAATTCTCGTGTCAGTCAGAATAAGTTAGCAGCAGCGTTGACAGATTATAACCAAGCTGTAGAACTCGCTCCCAATGTTACAGACCCTTTTTTGAATCGGGGGACTGCATTAGAAGGTTTGGGAAGATGGGAAGAAGCGATCGCTGATTATAATCATGTATTAGAATTAGATCCCAAAGATGAAATGGCTTATAATAATCGTGGTAACGCCAAAGCAGGGTTAGGAAAATGGCAAGAAGCCATTTTAGACTACCAAAAAGCCACAGAAATTGCCCCGAATTTTGCCTTTGCCAGAGCTAATTATGCCCTGGCTTTATATGAAACCAGTCAAACAGATAAAGCTATCCGCGAAATGCGGAATATAGTCCGTAAATATCCCCGATTTGCCGATATGCGAGCCGCTTTAACAGCCGCTTATTGGGTAACGGGAAACATTGGTGAAGCGGAAAGTAATTGGGTAGCAGCTTATGGACTAGATACCCGTTATAAAGATATGAATTGGGTAACAAATATCCGCCGTTGGCCACCGAGTATGGTAGTAGCTTTGAATAAATTTTTGAACTTACAATAGAGCAGGGAATAGCATTGAAAATCTTTTGGTGTATGGTTTTTAGGTGAATTTTGTATTTTATTCAGGTGCATATCACTATTAGGAAGTTTTGCCGCATAAATTATCTAATTATCGGAGGTGACACTACCTAATTAACACACTTTTCAATTTCTACAAAATTAAACTGAAAACCATTTTCCTGCATTTTATTCTCTTTCGTAACTTTTCCAAAATTGGCAAATTCAGGAAAGTATATATCTCCGACAAAATCACCTTCTACAATAGTTAAATAAAGCTTATGGGCAAATTTAATTGCTTGAGCATAAATCTCTCCACCACCAGCAATAAATATCTCTTCTGTTTCACTCATTTTAGCCCATTCAATTGCCTCTTGTAATGAATGCAAAACAACACAACCGAAAGCTTGAAAATCAGGGTTTCTAGTAACGATGATATTTGTACAATTGGGCATTGGTTTAGTAAAGGCACCATAACTTTTGCGCCCCATAATTACAGGATGTCGTCGGGTAATTTCATGAAAATAAAGTTCATCACTAGGAATATTCCAAGGCATACCCGAATTAATTTGTTCCTTTGTGGAGTTTGCTAAAATTCGATTTTCAGAAATGATAGCAATGAGGCTAATTAAAGGCATAATTGCACTATACTGATTTTTCAAGAAAAGGTAATTTTGATAATTAAAGATCCAGCAAATTATGGATAAATGAGGTACAAAGTTGAAATCAAAAACATGGCTAACACCACTTCTGATTTCTTCTTCACAAATCTATTATTCTTCGACACGATAACCTAGTTCTGCTAACCGCACCCGTGAATGTCGCCATTTGGGTTGAACTTTGACAAATAATTCTAGATAAACTTTCCCAGCAATTAGCTTTTGAATTTGTTCTCTGGCTGCACTACCGACTGCTTTGAGCATTGCCCCTCCTTTACCAATGAGGATTCCTTTTTGAGAATCTCTCTCAACATGGATGGTGGCAAGAATACGGGTAATTTTTGGGGTTTCTTCGACTAAATCAATGGCTATGGCGACAGAATGGGGAACTTCTTGACGAGTTGATAATAATATCTGTTCTCGAATTAATTCACCCATAATGAACCGTTCCGGTTGGTCTGTAACTAGGTCTGGTGGATAATAAAATGGTCCTGGTTCGAGATGATTAATTAATATCTCTTGTAATTGCGATAATTCCGCTCCGGTTTTAGCAGAAAATTTCACACTTTGCCAATTATATGTATTAGCTAATTGGATGTAACTTTCATCTATTCTGTGGAAATCTTCTGGTTGTTCATCAATTTTGTTAATGCCCAAAATTACAGGTGTTTGACTATGTATTAGTAATTCGGCAACATAGCGATCGCCTGGACCACAGGCTACTGTACCATCAACTACAAATAATATCACATCTACTGAGTCAATAGCAATTTTGGCATTTTTTACCAGCACTTCCCCTAATTGATGATGGGGTTTATGAATACCCGGTGTATCTACAAAAATTAACTGGGCTGTTTCTGTAGTTAAAATCCCCTTTAACCGATTTCGAGTCGTTTGGGATACTGGGGAAGTAATGGATATTTTTTGCCCAATAAGTTCATTCATTAAGGTGGATTTACCCACGTTAGTCCGGCCGATAATGCCGATAAAACCTGATTTAAATCCAGCAGGCGCTTGGGGAATCATTACCCCACCGAAATCAGTAAAAATATTATTATTATCAATATTAGATACTTGTGATTCTACTTGCATTGTTTACAGTTATGATTAATAGATTATCTTGATTTTGATGGAAATTCTCTTTTAAATTAAAGATACATTAATTATTGCATAAGTAGGTAGGCACAATTAAATATAATATGGGCAGGCAGGATGCCCACCCCACAATAAGTATAATATTCTTGTGGGATGGGCTTCTAGCCCGTCCAGAGTCAACAATATTATTTTGATATTTATTTCAGCCCATCTACTTCTTCATGGAAATGATAGAAAAGGATAAAGCCAAATCTTACTGTCTTTCCTAGCACAAATAGCAAACCATAATTATATTAAGTACAGTGTCTTTATCTAGCTCCCTGAATTATGACCATAGCATCAACAGCAGTAAATCCTTATTTAGCGGGCAACTTTGCCCCCATAAACACAGAAATCAGCACTGATACCTTAGAAGTAATTGGAGAATTACCTCCAGATTTATCAGGGATGTTTGTCCGTAATGGACCCAACCCCCGATGGAGTCCTATTGGTCAATATCACTGGTTTGATGGCGATGGAATGTTACATGGTGTCCAAATCAATAACGGTAAAGCCACTTATCACAATCGCTATGTGAGAACTAGGGGCTGGAATATTGAACATGAAGCTGGTAAAGCTGTGTGGAGTGGACTTTTAGAACCACCCCAAATGGATAACCCCCACGGTCCTGGGAAAAATACCGCTAATACAGCCCTCGTATGGCACAATGGACAACTCTTATCATTATGGGAAGGAGGTGCGCCCCATCACATCAATATTCCTGATTTGGCAACTATTGGGGAATATACCTACAATGATAAACTAGTTTCTGCTTTTACCGCCCATCCCAAGGTAGATCCTGTTACAGGGGAAATGATGTTTTTTGGTTACGGTTTTCGACCACCTTATCTACAATATGGCGTAGTTTCTGCCCAAGGTGAGTTATTACAAACAGTACCAGTGGAAATACCAATGGCGGTAATGATGCACGATTTCGCCATTACGGAAAATTATACCATTTTCATGGATTTACCTCTGACATTTAGTATGGAACGAATGCAGCGGGGAGAACCAATGTTGATGTTTGAGAGCGATCGCCCCAGTCGGTTTGGTATAATGCCTCGTCATGGTGACAACAGCAATATTCGCTGGTTTGAATGTCCCCCCTGCTACGTCTTCCACACCCTCAACGCTTACGAAGCCGGAGACGAAGTAGTGCTTATTGCTTGTCGCATGAATTCTACTAGTATCCTTATGGCTGAAAATCCCCTGGAAGAAACTCCTTTTTTACACCGTTGGCGCTTTAACCTCAGCACAGGAACAGTTACAGAAGAACAACTAGATGATGTACCGGGAGAATTTCCCCGTGTCAACGAAAATCTGTTAGGAAGAAAAACCCAATATGGCTATGTGGGAAAAATGGCAAATAGTCAAAATGCCTTATTTGATGGTGTAATCAAATACGATTTTGCCAATGGTAAATCCCAAACCCATGAATTTGGTAAGTATCGTTATGGGGGAGAGGCAGTATTTGCATCATGTCCTAATTCCACTGTTGAAGATGCAGGATGGCTGGTAACATTTGTTTATGATGAAAGTTCCCAAACATCAGAACTCGTAGTTATTAATGCCCAAGATATCACCAGTGAACCTGTAGCACGGGTAATGATTCCTCAACGTGTACCTTATGGATTTCACGGTACATGGATATCTGGTTTGTAGTTACGGTTTATCTTAATCCGCAGAAGCCCCACGTCTCACTCTTAGGAGCGTGGGATGAATGCGCTTGAGTTGAGTTGCGTAGCCCAAATTGTATTTGAGCGTAGCGAAAACAAAGAATGCTACAGCAACGAAACGTAGCTTGCTTCTCGCCCTGCGAGTACAAAATATTGATTTTATGTTATTATAAGAGAGTAGGTGTAGTCCAATTAAATGCTCCAAATGCAGCCTACAAAACAAAAAACAAATCTCAAAACCAAAGAACCGTGGGGCGCACGGTGTAGGGGCGTATTGCAATACGCCCCTACGTTAATGTCCGGATTAGGAGTCACGCTCGTTGCCCACACTCACCTGAAAGGGAGTGTGTGGAGTACGTCACAGAAAAAGCGATTATAGGGGTTAAGGTTAAGGTGGGCAATGCCCACCCTACAATTTTTTGTCTACTAAATCAGAAAACTTTTTTAACATTTTCCAATACGTTTCTCCCGCAACTGAAGATAAATCATTATGGCTGGCTTTTTCTACCCAAAAAGAAAGTTTGGGAGATGATACAGCAGCGAATAATTTTTCTCCATGAGTAAAAGGAATAATTTCATCATTTTTACCATGAATGATCAAAACTGGACAGGTTACTTTTTTGATTTTGTCGAGATTAGTAAATTTATCAAAGGGTAAAAGTGGCACAGGAACAACTACCCGAAAAATAGAAGTAAAGCTACTTTCAACTATTAATCCAGCTACTGGTTTTTTAGATGCTAAATCTACTGCTGAACCACCACCAACGGAACGCCCAAAGACTATAATTTGTTGGGGAGTAATTTTTAAAGTTTGAGTTAAATAATTGTAAGCTGTTTGAATATCTTGGTAAGCAGCTTTTTCTGTCGGAGTTCCTTCACTTGTACCATAACCGCGATAATCATAAGCAAAGACACTAAAACCCAAATCTCGGATTTTTTCTAACCTTGATCTAATATATCCCAAATCTTCAGCATTACCATGAGCATAAAGAATGGTATATTTAGCTTGAGGATTTGGTAAATAAATTGCCGAAATATTTTTATTATCTGCGTTTTTTATCTTGAGAATATCTTGGTTATCTTGATAACTAGATGCTTGAGGCAGAAAAATCATGCTGTCAGCGCGGAAATAAACATAGACAGCAAAAAAAGCGTAAATAAATATAAGAGATTTTAACATTCGTTTCCAGGTTAAATCACCAATAAGCAGTTTTTTTAATTGCTGTTTATCCATAGAATTAGCTTTTATTACTTCCTCCAATATAATACACAAGGTTGGGTTGTGTCCACGGCACAATTCGTTTTACCCAACCTATAATTTTCTTCTCACTAAACGGATTAAAATTTAAATTTGCAGTTACATATCTTCTTGATATTTTACTAATAATTTAGGAATGTGATCATAACCGTCAACACCAATAATAGCAATCATTTTCGGACGATTTTGTTGCAGTAATAATTGAAATTTATCTATACCCATTTGTCCCCTAATAATTGTCAATAAACCAGCAGGTTGTCGCCATTCATCAGCAGCAATTTGTTCTAAAAGATACATTCCTAGACTACCAGTATAAACTGCTTTTTCATAATTAGCAATCTGATAATTAGCTTCAGCTAAATATGCTAAATTTCTGCCTTGTAAATACAAATCACCAGAAACTTGAGCAGTTCTAAAGGCATTTTCTAAATATTTAATTGCTGTGGTGTATTGTGTTGTAACTAAATAAGCAATACCTAAACTACTAAAACATAAAGCTTGACTTTGTAAATCACTTAATTTTTCTGCTAATTTTAACCCTTGTTCCAGATAGTTAATCGCTGATTCATAAACTTCAGGTTCACTGATTTCTGTTTGCTTTGCCTGCATAACTTCGCTATAACCTAGATTTACCAAGGCGTTAGCTTCTCCAGTTTTGTCTCCTGTTTGTCTACTAAAAATTAATGCCCGTTGACTATAATTAATTGCTTCAGCATAATTTTGTTGTTGTACATAAGTCCGGCTAAGATGATTAAGATTAGCAATTTCACAGGTTTTATCTCCAGCTTTTCTAGCTATTTCTATGGCTTGTTGATGAAAATCAAGGGAGCGATCATATCTGCCCAAACCTCTTTGAGAATAACCTAATAATGTTAAAATCCGAGCTTTTTCCTGAGTACCTTCAGCGGAACGTAAAGGGGCATCTAAATAATCCAAGGCATCTCGTAAATAACTACCAGAAAATGAGGCAAAAATCCCCCCATAAAGAGGAAAATAAGGACGTTGGGCAAAGGTTCGCAAAATTTGCAGCATGATTTGCGATGCACCGTTACTATATATTAAAGCTTGATTTTGAAAACCGCTGGCTAATTGACTCCAAATGACTGCAAATGTTAAAAATGTGGAAATAGATAATTTTGGACCTGCTTGAATATCATAAGCTTGTTGATCAAACCAATTAATTAAACCCCTTTGCAAAAGCTGTAAAATTATTGTTAATTCTACCCAATTACTCAAACTAATTGTCTGTTGTTTCTCGGCAAATTCTAGGGCTGATTGTTCTACTGCTAGGGTATGAAAAAAGGCTTGGGGAACTTCACTATTAACTACTTTAGCCCAACTTGCCCAGGGACTATTTTCTCCTGGTACACCACCAAATCCTAAAGAATTTTTGCGTTCATACATCCAATTCAGTAAATTTGCTTGGATTCTTTGCCAAGAAGCTATACCACGAGTAATACCGTCAGCAATTTGCCCAAAATCTTCATTAGCACTAGTAAATTTTTGTAAAGATTGAGCTAACTGTTGCAGTTGGGACAAATTTAAGGGATACTTTTGATTGGGATCTGTAGCTCGTAATAAAGCCGTTAATCGTTCATCTGCGGTAGCTGTGGTAATTTCCCGCATAGACAAAGAAATCGCTTCAGTGGCCTTATTTTGTTCTTGCCAGCGTTGCCATTGAGTTTGAATCGTTTTAGCAGCGCGTAAACTCCGGGTAGCTTTGGCTTTTCTGAGTTCATCGGTTTCCGAGTCTAGCTGAGATTGTATAGTATTCAAGCGATCGCTCAAAACTAACTCAAACACCTCCCCAGTTCCGGAAGTGATACCTTTGAGCAACATTTGATAAACCTGCTCTACAGAGCTAATCTTACCCTTGAGAGTGGTTTCGATAATATCGTTAATCAAAGCGAGATAATGATCGCGTAATGGTAAAGAGTCTGACACTTTAGCTAATAGAAAACATCACAACAATTCTAATTGTACTGGATTTGATTATCATCGAGAATGTAGAGACATTTCATGGAACGTCTCTACACAAAAATATATCTACTTTACTCCCTGTAATAAATAAGTCATCATTTCCCCTTTGCCTTTAATTTTAATTAATCCCCTTGCTTCCAATAAATATTCATCTTTTAATACATGATAAGTAGCTTCACAAATCTGGATATGATCAGGGATACCGTGGGATTCCATTCTACTGGCTGTATTCACTGTATCACCCCACAAATCATAAGCAAATTTCTTTAATCCAATGACTCCTGCTACCACTGGGGCTGTACTAATACCAACACGAATTTGAAAAGATAGGTTATTTAGTTTATTAAACTTAAGCACAGATTTTTGCATATCCAATGCCATATTTACTATAGCCAAAGCATGATCACTGCGATAATTAGGTAAACCAGCAACAGCCATATAAGCATCACCAATTGTCTTAATTTTTGGCTCTACCGGACTTAGTATGCTAAACTGGAGGGAACAGGGAACTCTTAACAGGGAACAGGAAGAATGTCAGATATTAATGACTTTAAAGACTTAATAATTTGGCAAAAAGGAATGGATA
>JAKOGY010000129.1 GCA_028658405.1 Dolichospermum sp. ST_sed8
AAAATTATTCCTGTATCTAATTGATGTTCCATGGAACGTCTCTACTTGTATACGTAGGGTGGGCATTGCCCACCAAAACCCTCTCACGGTGGGCAATGCCCACCCTACAAGACTAAAATTATTCCTGTATCTAATTGATGTTCCATGGAACGTCTCTACTTGTATACGTAGGGTGGGCATTGCCCACCAAAGCCCTCTCACGGTGGGCAATGCCCACCCTACAAGACTAAAATTATTCCTGTATCTAATTGATTGTTAACTCACTAAAACACTGCGAGAATAACCATTTTTTTGAGCTAATTTTTCTCCAATTACTTTTTGATAAACGGCTTCATAACCATCAGTCATTTGCCGAACACTGAAATTTTCTTCCACATATTGACGACAAGCGTAACGATTTAAGCCATCTATTTTGTCAATAGAATTAATACATTCTTCGATATTATCACAGAGAAAACCCGTTTTCCCATTCCCAATCACTTCCGCTGCTGAACCCATTCGCATGGCAATTACAGGTGTACCTGATGCCATTGATTCTACCATGACTAAACCAAAAGGTTCTCGCCAAGTAATAGGGAATAAAGTTGCATAAGCACCTCCCATCAGGGCATTTTTTTGCAAGTGATTGGCTTCACCTAAATATTCAATTTGCTTACCATCAATATAGGGTTTAATTTTTTGGTCGAAATATTCTAAATCTACTAAATCTACTTTACCTGCAAGTTTTAAGTTTCGACCAGTTTTTTGAGCAATCTCAATTGCTAAATGAGGTCCTTTTTCTGGAGACATTCTCCCTAAAAAAGCTAAGTAAGATGGTTCTATTGGTTGAGGATAAAATTCATAACTACTAACATCAATGCCATTATAAACAGTGTCTACATAGTTTAATTCTAATCTGGGTTCTCTTTGAGAATTAGAGATAGCAATATAAGGCTGTTTTCGGCAATGTTGAAAGATCTTTTCATTGTCTGGTGTAAAAATGCCATGTAAAGTATGCACTGTAGGAGTTGTTACCAGGTTTGCAGATGTTAATGTGGCGACTCCCATGTGAGAATGAATAATATCAAAATCTGCGGCTTTTTCATAGACTGATGCTAATTGTAGAAATTCATAAATACTTGAATCTCTGATAGTCGGATCTAGCCTTAAAGCCCGGGGATGAACTGATACTAATTTTGCTAAAGTTAAAGAATCTCCTGATGCAAATAATGTCACTTCGTGTCCCCGACGAACTAATTCATCAGTTAATAACCCCACTACTAATTCTATTCCACCATAAGCTGGTGGTGGTACTCTCTCCCACAATGGAGCAATTTGAGCAATTTTCATCTTTCATCTCCTAAAATATCAGATTTCTATTTCCAGTTATTTGAAAATAAATTGCATAACTAACAGGAAATAGCTAAAAGTTTCAAAAAAAAATCGCCCTTATCCATGATTGTACTCCCAAATCTTATGCTTTATATTTGATATCTTTTGTCTATCTTAGGTAATGCAATCATCTGATACTTAAGAAATAAATTAGACAAAATATAATAGTTATATGTTTGATTTTGAGCTTGACTTGAAGGAAAAAAATAAGTATAATACATAACGATAAATAAATAGTTGCATATATTAAGTAAAATGAATATATACAAACAAATAAATAAACCGCGTGTCTCCTGGCCAGCGGTTTTCGCACTAGTCATATTTGTGTTTATGTACCTACCTATCCTGGTACTGGCTTTTTATAGCTTTAATAAGTCACCTTACAGTGCTAAATGGCAAGGATTTACCCTGGAATGGTATGGAAAACTATTTAGTGACGAACGGATTTTATCGGGGTTATCTAATAGTTTGTTGGTGGCTTTTTGTGCTGTAGGAGTTTCCGCAGTTTTCGGAACATTAATGGCTGTAGGGTTGGCACGTTATGACTTTCCTGGTAAAAAATTATATCAGGGAATTGCCTATTTACCCTTATTAATTCCTGATATTGCGATCGCTGTTTCGACACTAGTATGTTTAGCAGCTTTTGCTATTCCTTTGAGTATATGGACTATTATCGCTGCCCATATTGTTTTTTGTCTATCCTATGTGGGCTTGGTGGTTTCTTCGCGGATGAATAATATCAATCCTCATTTAGAAGAAGCAGCATTAGATTTAGGTGCAACCCCAATCCAAGCCTTTATTTTGGTTCTATTACCGCAATTAATGCCAGGGATTATTTCTGGCTGTTTACTGGCTTTTGTATTGAGTTTAGATGATTTTTTAATTGCTAGTTTTACGGCTGGGAGTGGTGCTAATACCCTACCAATGGAAATCTTTAGCCGCATTAGAACGGGAGTTAAACCGGATATTAATGCTTTAAGTGTGATGTTAATTTCTATGACTGCTATTGTGGCTTTGATAGGGGAATTGATTCGGAATAGGGGGGAACGGAAAGAATAGGGAATGAGAATAAATTATTTAGATAATAAGGATTGTAAATTTATCCTCATTTCTGGTTCTAAATTATGATTGTCTTGCGGTGTAAAACATTTAATATTAATCTTATCTTGCGGTTTTAAAATTGTCTCACAAGTTAATATTCCTGATTTATCAGAAGTCTGCAAAATCGAATACATTTGCAAATACAACTTATCATTATCTTTTTCTGTGAATTTACTTCTATCAGAAAATGTTTGATAAAATAAAATGCCTTTAAAATCTATATATATTTGTGATTCATTATAACCTTTTTAAGTTTTGCGTTAGAATTTTCTTCTTTAATTTCAATAATATTATCTTCAGTCACAGGAATTTAAACAATAAATTCTCGTTGAGCTAAAGCTTTATGTAATTCATTCCTAAGCAAAGGAAGATTTGGATCATTAGGACTATTTAAAAAATACCTATTTTTACTCATCTTCAACCTCATCTTCCTGACGGTAAATATAATCAGTCAGAATGCGAAGTGATTTATCCAAGTTATTTTCAACTTCTCTAAAGTTTCTAAAATAGATGCTATAATCACTGCTTTCATAGTCAATAATTTTATCACCTGTAAAGAAATAAACACCCACTTTTTCTTTTGATATAGAGATAGAGGAATCAACATATTTTAACTGATTGTCTTCTATAATTTTTTCAACATTAACTCCATGTTGATTTTTAAGAACATCCAGATATATAAAGTTATTAATAGCATTAGCTAATATAGAACTATGGGTTGTTATTAATACTTTATTTCCTGTTTCATTTTGAATAAACTGTATTAATATATTTAGTAATTTAATTTGATTTTCAGGATGTAAGTTTACTTCTGGTTCATCTATCATTAAAAAATTATCTTTTTCTGATGCCCAATATTTCAAATACAAATAAAGAAGTGTTAATTGATTGACAGAAGAAGAAGCTAAATACATAGGCAAAGGTTCATCAACAGAATCAATTTTAAAATAAAATTCTGTCAGACCAATTCCTTCTAAACTCCTAAGTTTTATCTTACCTCCAATAATCTCCTGTAACTCTTGGACAAGATTGATATAATGTCCTTCAATATTTTTTTCAAGATTTAGAGAAAAAAGTTTTTCAAAAACCTTATTCATAGGTTCTGTATATTTTCTTTTAAAATTAAAAACATTTAAAAGGTCAGATGATTGAATTTTACCTTTTTTTTCTAGTAAATCTACCAGTTTGTTGATATCTTGTTCCCGTCGGTTTCTATCAACTTCATAAATATAACGATAGAATGTAGGGAAGAAAATTCTACTAGCTGGTAAGAAAAAAGTCTCATGTTCATGTTTCAACATAGTTCTAATTATTGTTGCAATTAGAAGAAACTTTTTTTGATTCAGTAAATTTATATCTAAAGATTTCTTAGGAATTATTTCTTTAATACTCTCTGGTAATTGTTTACCTATAAATTTATATATTAAATCTCCTTGATCTTTTTTAAATTCTATATATTCTAATGTATTGCCTTCATCATCTTTTATTTTGACAATTCCTTCAATTTCTTGTTCTCTTAATTCAGATATTTCATATTCAAAACGAATGACAATATTATTGAGTATTTGGGAATTTTTACCTATATTAAATATCTCTTTCTTAGTTTCTTCTTGCAAAAATGAACTATATCTATTCAAAATTACTGCCAATAATTCAGAAGTCACCTCGATATTATTTATATTCTCAACAATTTTATTATCAATTATTTCTACATTGGTACGTGCAAATTTATGAATTATATCTTCATTAAAAATTGCCCATAATAATTGAGCCACATAACTTTTACCACTGTTATTTTGTCCAACGAAAACAAAAAAATCTTTGGATAAATCAATGGCTTTAGTATTGTTTTTGATCGGACCTAAATTTTTGATGATCAATTTCATATAAATCAACCTCTACATTAGTCGTACTTTGTATAAATAAAAACCGAAGAATTGAGTCAATAAAAAACTCACTTTAATATTATACTAAACCAAAACCTCATCAATCTAACACTTAGTCTAATATAAAAGGGTGGGCATTACCCACCACCCATAGGTGTCAACTTAACGTAAAACCCATAGCCCGACTGGGAATTCATTCCCAGTCTAATAGCGGAAGTTGTCTTTTGATGACTAAATATTAGGAAAATTTATTAGTCCGTTTTAACGGACTTGAGCTATTAGACAGGGAATTTATTCCCTGGCGGGTGTGGAAGCCAACAAATAAGCCATTTTTAGCTTAAGTTGACACCAATGCCCACCACAATATTCTACACCTTAAACTTAGCGGTAATCCGCTTCATGGCTTCTTCCACATTTTCCCGACTATTAAACGCAGAAATGCGGAAATAACCCTCACCCGCAGCACCAAAACCAGAACCGGGAGTTCCCACTACATTCACGGTTTCTAATAATTTATCGAAAAATTCCCAACTGGATAAACCATGGGGAGTTTTCACCCATACATAAGGTGCATTTACGCCACCATAAACATTTAAACCAGCATTTATGAGTTCTTCTCTGATAATTTTAGCGTTTTCTAAATAGAAACTAACTAAAGCTTTGATTTGTGTTTGTCCTGCTTCGGAATAAACAGCTTCTGCACCGCGTTGGATAATATAAGAAACGCCGTTAAATTTGGTAGACTGACGACGATTCCATAGTTTCCAAATTTCCACATCAGAACCATCAGCGGCTTTAGCTGTGAGGGTTTTGGGAACTACAGTTAAAGCGCAACGAGTCCCGGTAAACCCGGCATTTTTGGAGAAAGAACGAAATTCAATGGCACAATCTCTAGCGCCTTCGATTTCAAAAATAGAATGAGGTAAGGTAGGATCAGTAATAAATGCTTCATAAGCGGCATCAAAAAAGATAATTGAACCGTTAGCTTTGGCATAATTTACCCATGCTTGCAAATGTTCTTTTGTTGCAGTTGCACCGGTGGGATTATTAGGAAAGCAAAGATAAATTAAATCAACTTTTTGGCTAGGAATTTCGGCGGTAAAGTTATTTTCAGCGGTGACAGGTAAATATACTAAACCACCATATTCGCCTTTTTCGTTAGCATCTCCGGTGTTCCCCGCCATAACGTTAGTATCTACGTAAACGG
Organism: Dolichospermum sp. ST_sed8; assembly: GCA_028658405.1. Lineage (GTDB taxonomy): Bacteria > Cyanobacteriota > Cyanobacteriia > Cyanobacteriales > Nostocaceae > Dolichospermum. The sequence goes on from JAKOGY010000129.1 coordinate 5,566, forward strand.
GGTATACTGGGTCTGTAACGGCAATGGTGTTATCATGACCGAAAATATCTAAAATATTGCCGCAGTCGCATTTGGAACCGTCGGAAATGAAGATTTCATCGGCTTCTATGGCTGCTCCCCTGGCTTGGAAGTCGTGGGTAGCGATTTTCTCCCTTAACCAAGCATAACCCTGTTCTGGGCCATATCCTTTAAAACTTGAGCGATCGCCCATTTCTTCTACAGCTTGAATCATGGCTGTACGACAAGCTTCTGGTAAGGGTTCGGTAACATCACCAATCCCCAACCGAATGATTTTTGCATCAGGGTTAGCTTGTGCAAAGGCGTTTACCCGACGCGCAATTTCTGGAAACAGATAGCCAGCTTTAAGTTTCAGGTAGTTGTCGTTAATTGTAGCCATAGTAAATTTTGAGAAAAAAGACAATGATACACTATCTTCATGGGAGAAATGTCTGATAGAGAAATTTTAAAGGGAGTCGAGTTATAATTGGTTTAGAAAATTCCCATATTCAAGAAAATATGAGTCTAATTAATGAAGCTACTAAACAACGAATTATCCAAGAGGTTTTAGATGCCAGAAAAAATCGTCCTCAGTTTCTAGTTGCTATGAAAGAACGGCAAAAGCAAGGTTTAAAAATTGCTCAACAATGTACCAAAATTTTGAAAGAAAGTTTTGGGGTCGAAAAAGTTGTTTTATTCGGTTCTTTATTGGATCATCAACAAATGAGTTGGCGTTCTGATATTGATTTAGCTGTTTGGGGTTTACCAGAAAAAGATTATTTTAAAGCTGTCGGTGTTCTTTTGGATATTGCTGAAGATTTTTCTATTGATTTAATGGAAGCGCAACACGCTAAAACTTATATCTTACCTGCAATTTCTCAAGGGATAGAACTATGATTGTCTTGAGGAGAAAAATTGAAGAACTAATCAACTAGGACTTACACATTCACAAAAAACATCAAATATGTATTGCTGTAAAAACCACATTTATCGTAGGGGTTTAGCAGTGATCATTGGTGTCAACTTAAGCTAAAAATGTCTTGTCTGTTAGCTGACAAACCCGCCCAGAAATGAATTTCCGGGCTAATAGCCAAAGTAAACTGAAGTTTACTAAAGAATTTAAAAATTTTTATGGTTATTTAGTCATCTTTAGATGACTTTTGCTATTAGACTGGGAATTCATTCCCAGGCGGGCTATGGGTTTTACGTTAAGTTGACACCAATGAGCAGTGCTAAACCCCTACCCCACAGTTGATTGATCGGTAACCATAGAATTAGTTGCAGCCTAAAATAAGGTATTTTAGTAAACGTATATCATCATTGATTTGTACAGTGCGGAAGTCCTATAAACTTATAGGTTGTCATCAAATATTTATGGAAGATATAAATAAATTTGATGCTTTTTTAGCCAATAATTAAACAACACAAATTCCTAATTCTTAATCACCTAATTTACAACTTGGCTACCATGACTACGAGGATCATCTTGATTACTATCTGTTGCGACTGGTGCGGAAAATTGGGAGGTTTTACCATTAGCTTGAGCGTGGGGAAGGGGAGAACCAGCAATTAAGGCTTCTAAGTTACTAGCCATAATGGTGCGCGGGATATCACCAATGGTTTCGGCTATGGTTTCCCCTTGTTTACCTAAAAAGACAAAGTGAGGAATCCCGTCTACTCGATATTTGAGCATTTCTGGTAACCATTTGGTATTATCAACATTCAACATGACAAAATTTAGATTTTTGTCATATTGTTGCCTGAGTTTGGTCATGTCGGGAGTCATTTTTTGACAAACTGTACACCAATCGGCGTAAAACTCGACGAGGGAAGGTTTACCGTTGCTGAGGGCTACTTCTAAAGGAATGGCAGTTTTACCCAATTCCGCTAGAGAAACTGAGGTAGAATCAGTTTTAAGTCCCAGGAAGAGGGCAACTCCCAAAGCGATCGCTACAATGGCAATTAAGAAGTTTTTGATGCGGTTACTAGAATTTACAGGGGCTTCGGTACTCATAATCAATTTATTAAGACTTATTAACTTAGTTCATCATCTAGTTTACTGTTTTCTAACATAATGAAAAAAAGAGTTACCCTGACTTTTCCCAAACGTGCGATTCAAATGCCAGTTACCTACCGACTAGCAAAAGATTTTAATGTGGCTGCAAATATTATCCGCGCCCAAGTTGCCCCAAATCAGATTGGTAAACTGGTAGTAGAATTATTGGGAGATATTGATCAGTTAGATGCAGCAATTGAATGGATGCGATCGCAACATATTCATGTTTCCCTGGGTTTAGGGGAAATTATCATTGATGAAGATGTATGCGTTCACTGTGGTTTATGCACGGGAGTTTGCCCCACGGAAGCTCTGTCTATTAATCCAGAAACGTATAAACTCACCTTTGTGCGATCGCGCTGTATTGTGTGTGAGCAATGTATTCCTACTTGTCCCGTCCAAGCTATTTCAACTAATCTTTAAGTCAGGAGTCACCGAGTCACCGAGTCAGGAGAAAGAAGAAGGAGTCAGAATAAATGCAACCTGCAAGAACAATTTATGAACATTTCCTCAGAAACATCAACCAAAACCCTCGGTGAAACTGCAAACCAAGCCATTGAAATAAACTTTACAAAAACTATAAAATGGGAAAAAGCAGTTAAAAAAGACGAAGATCCAGAACCACTACATCAAATGCGAGTGGGAATGCGGCGGTTACGAACTGCTGTTAGTAGATTTGAAAGATATTTAAATTTACCAAAATCAGTTAGTGATCAAAATATTGGTAAATTTGCCCGGATTTTAGGTGGTCTCAGAGATTTAGATGTCCTTGAAGAAACTTTAAAAAAGAATTATAAACCGCATTTAGTTGAAAAAGAACAAAAATCCCTACAAACAGCTTTTATAGCTTTGGATAAACAACGAAAAATTGCATTTTCTCATGTTCAGAAGATATTTAAAGATGACCTTTATAAATCTTTTAAAAATGAATGTGAGGATTGGTTAAAAAATCCCAGTCATCAAAGTTTTTCTTCCGTACCAATTCACCACGTATTACCAGATTTACTCTCACCAGAAGTTAGTGAATTTTGCTTACATCTAGGATGGTTAATTGGGACTAAAATTATTAAATCGGAAATAGTAGTGCAAACAAAATGGACACCAAGCCAATTAGAAGAACATCTGAAAACAGAAGGTAAAACTCTGCATGATTTGCGGAAACAAGCTAAACGTCTTCGCTACCAAATGGAGTTATTTACTGAATTGTATGGTGAGTCTTTTGCCGCACATCTTCATGATATTAAAACTATCCAAGAAATCTTGGGCATGATGCAAGATAATATGGTTTTACATGAGTGGTTAGAGCATATCTTCAAATCAGAACTTGAGACTGAATTATGTGGGCTAACGACGTTATTAGGCGCAAATCGTTATCAATTGTGGCAAGAATGGCAACCACTACAACAACGTTATTTGCAAGCAGATACTAGATATAATTTACATTTGGTGGTATTACAACCTACTGCGGAAAATGTTAAATAAAAAGAAAGTGCAAGCGATCGCATATCTCCCTGTACTGACTTGACTGTCGGACAAGATTGTCCGATAATGTCATTATGAAAGGAAGCGAGTTTATTAGAAAGGTGAAAAAGTTAGCAAAAGAGCGTGGTATTGAAGCTTACGTTGATCAAAAACGTGGTAAAGGAAGTCACGTAACACTCTATTTTGGGGATAGCTTCACCGTAGTTCGCAACCCCAAAGATGAACTAAAAACTGGCACTTTCAAAGCAATGTTAAATCAGCTTGGAATTGAAGATCATGAAATTTAATACTGGGATTATTATGACTCAACTTGTATATCCAGCCCTGCTGACTGCTGATGAAAAAGATGGTGGATTTGTGGTAACATTTCGTGATTTACCAGAAGCTATTACTCAAGGTAATTCCTGGGAAGAAGCACTCAATGAAGCTGCTGACTGTTTAGAAGAAGCGATCGCCCTTCGGATTGATGATAAGCTAGAAATCCCCCAACCATCACATCCCAAAAATCAAGAGTATTTAGTAGCCGTACCAGCGCAGACAGCAATAAAAGCCGCACTGTATCTAGCAATGCGTGAAAAAGGTATTAGCAAAGTCCAGCTTGCGTCTACTCTCAATATCCATGAAAAGGAAGTAAGACGGATCCTAGATCCCCACCACGCCACAAAATTATCTACAATGGAACGGACTCTAGCGGTACTCGGACAACGAATTGAATTACAAATTACTGCAAAATAGAATTTATTCCCAGAACTGATATCGACATTTTTCAGAGAATTTATCCACTATTCTTTCCATAAGTCCTAAAATAGCTAAACACAAGCCAAATAAATTTTAAACCCATCCCCAATTTTTATGAGTGATAATATTAATTCTGCGGATTCTTCTAAATCAGATGTAGCAAATAACAGCCAGTCATTAACTTTACAGCGCGGTGGTGAAGAATTAATGCTAGAAAAAACGTTGTATCGTTTTACTATCCGTCCCAATGCAAATTTCCCCCGCGAAAAACTATCACAAATGCCTTGGGGTGTATGGCGGCAGAGTATCCCCCAAGCAAAGCTAGAACTATATACAGTTTTTCCTGATCAGCTAGATGCGGTAATGTGCCAACTCCGTGCTGATAAAAATATAGACTTTGTGAGTCACGTTTATACACTTCAGAATAATCCTGGGACTTTTGTTTATCTCAGTGACCAAATTACAATTCAATTTGCTACTTGGGTAGATAATACTAAAATTAATACTATTGCCAGTACATTGAATTTAGTTGAAGATCAACCAGTTATTGGCATACCAAATACCTTTGTTTTTCTTGTTAGTAAACAAGCCACAGAAAACCCAATTAAAATTACTAATTATTTACAAACACTGCCAGAAGTTTTAGCGGCTGAACCAAATATTCTTATTCAACAAGAACCCCATTATAAACCCAAAGATTCTCTTTATTCTCAGCAATGGTATCTCAATCATAATAGTAGTAATCAATTGGTAGCTGGTTCTCATATTTCTGTAGAACAAGCTTGGGATACTACTCGTGGTCTGCGTTCTATAGTTCTCGCTGTAGTAGATGATTCCTTTGATTTAAAACATCCAGATTTTCAAGGTGCTGGTAAAGTTGTTGCTCCTAGAGATTTAAAAGAAAATGATTTTTTACCCTTACCTGGAGAAAAAGAAACCAGTCATGGTACTGCTTGCGCGGGACTAGCTGTAGCTGAAGAAAATGGTTCAGGAATTATTGGGGTTGCCCCTGGTTGTGCCATGATGCCAATTCGCACTACTGGTTTTTTAGATGATCAATCAATTGAAGATGCTTTTAATTGGGCAGTGGAAAAAGGCGCAAGTGTAATTTCTTGTAGTTGGGGAGCTTCTGCTGTTTATTTTCCCCTTTCTATCCGGCAAAAAGCCGCTATTAATCGCGCTGCTACCAATGGACGCAAAGGTAAAGGATGTGTGATTGTGTTCGCGGCAGGAAATGCCAATCGTCCCATTAATGGCACTATTAATGAACAGAATTGGCCGAAAAATATTGTCCAAGGTAAGACAAATTGGTTAAGCGGTTTTGCAGTTCATCCTGATGTAATCACTGTATCTGCATCTACTAGTTTAAATAAAAAGGCTGCTTATAGTAATTGGGGCAGTAATGTTTCTGTTTGCTCTCCTAGTAATAATGCCCCTCCAGGAATGTGGTTTCAAGAAACGGGTTTTGTGTATACACAACCGGCAATTGTTTCTTCCCTTTTTGGCTTAGGAGTATTAACAACAGATCAAATAGGTGCGGCTGGTTATGATGCAGGTAACTTTACTAAAAATTTTGGTGGTACTTCTAGTGCTACTCCCATAGTTGCAGGAGTAGCGGCTTTGGTATTATCAGCTAATCCTGATTTAACCGCTCAACAAGTAAAACGGGTTATTCAAGATACTGCCGATAAAATTGTTGATAATAACCCTGATCTTCAGTTGGGTATCCGTGGGGGTACTTATGATAGTAATGGTCATAGTCAATGGTTTGGTTATGGTAAAGTCAATGCAGCTAGGGCAGTTAGATTAGCACAACAAATGAGTGTAATCGCCAAAGTTAGTCATAAACAAATACAGGCAAAAAATACTCAAGTAGTGAATATTCCCGATAATAATAGACAGGGAATTAAAAGTGCGATCGCTATTAATGAAGCTGTCAATATTGCAGATATCCAAGTCACAGTGAATATCACCCATGATTTTTTAGGAGATTTAGAAGTTTATTTAATTGCTCCTAATAATGTGCGAATTTTATTACAAAGTCGCACATTAGGCCGACGTAATCAATTACAAAATACTTACACAGTGCGATCGCATCCTGCCCTCAAACAATTGCTTTCTTTACCCGCAAAAGGCAACTGGCAATTACAAGTTATTGACTACGCAGCCTTAGATGTGGGCAAACTGAATAACTGGGAATTGGTAATTGGAGATGGGAAATAATGAAAATATAGGGCTACTATTTGATTTTTGAACAGATACGTAGGGTGTGTTAGCGATAGCATAACGCACCATGCTTAAGGATTTCCTGCGTTACGCGAAACGCTAACGCACCCTACAAATACGTAATTTTGTTCAAGAATCAAATCGGATTTCTATAGCGATTCCTAGTAGTCTGTCAAGTAAATTTTGACGAATAAGAAACGAACCACGAAGGAACGAAGGACACGAAGGAAGAAGGAAGAAGGAAGAAGGAAGAATCAAAATGGCAACGAATGAACCCGTCAATTAGTTCTTGACAGACTACTAGGTCGTGCTTACGCTATCGCAAATCCTGACGATATCTCGTTTATCTCGTTCCCAGTCAAAGACTGGGAATGCTATCACAGAGGCTCTACCTCCGATGTCATTGATAGCGCAGCGTAGACTCCTACGTAGTCATTGATGAAGCCTAAATTGTGCATTTTTAATCTTCGTCTTGTTTATCCTGGACTCTAATTACCAAATATATATTTAGCAAAATGTTTATTTTTCATTAACAGCGATACAACTAACCAACTTATGAAAAAACTGGGGATAGAAAAACATAACATAGACATAACCGTTACTTGGGAAGTTACTTGAGGAACAGCAAAAGTCAAAATAATTCCAATTGTCTTTTTTATAATTGGATGAATTAAGTAAATTCCAAAAGAACAGTTACCCAAATCTTTAATTATCTTACTTTCTTTTATCTGACTTGATAAACAGATACCAACAAGCAACAAAGAGAAGGCTATGATAATATTACTGACTTCACTTGCTATAAATACTTTTCCGAAGGTATTGACAACAATAAAAATAGATAAAAATAATAAAATTGTACTTTTGCTCTTAAATACAGATAAATTTACTTTTAAAAACAGATTATTTAAAATTATTGCTAGACAAAAATAAGGTAGGCAAATTAAAATCCATGCAACCTGAACAAGTAAGAATCTAGCTACCAGATATTCTATTGTATTAGGCTCAATCAAACTTAATAAGTTTGTAAAAGCAATATGAGAACTTAAGTTAAACGAATTACCCGACCATGCAATCAAATAGTTAATAATAATCCCGACAATAGATAAAAAAGCCATTATTTTAATTCTACTGCGATGTTTCACTAAATTATTTAAGAAAAAAACTAATAAAGTTCCTGAAAATAAGAGTGGTATAAAGTAGAGATGATAGGATGCACCACCAAAAAATATAATTGCAAATGGGTCTTGAAAAAGCTCATTTATACGATGACTTTGATGTATAAGTGGGAAAATAATGATTCCCAAAACTATATAAAATATACTCCAAACAGCGTAGGGTATAAAAATACGTTGAAATTTAGCTAATAAAAATTGTAAAGAAATATTCTCACCCAGCTTACGGGTTGTAAAAAAGAAAGATGTCGCTAAAAAAAATGGGACAGCAAAATAAAAAAACAATCTGAATTGTAATGCTGAATAACTTACAGAAACTCCCCATGTTTCATCACCTGAATGAACAATAATTACCGCAAAAGCAGCAAGTCCCCGAAGCAAATCAATACCCAACATTCTTTGTTTATTAAACATCTGATATATACCTTCCTTTGAAATATAGATATTTTTGAATTTTAAGCTTTTGCTTTTAGAAACTTATTTTCTATTTAAATACAGACAAATCTAAAATAGAATTTTAGATATTGATATGCTATATCTAATTTAGAAAAGCGAAAATCATCAGTAGTTCTATTTAAAGGCTGTTTTAAAGTAGAAATAATGGCTTGTGATAGATTATTAACAGCATCACCTTCCAGATCAAAATAACAACAGTTAGAACCACCAACTTCTCTAAGTATGGGAATACTAGAACAAACTATTTGACAAGAAAAATATAAAGCTTCTGCTAATGGGAGACAAAATCCTTCCTGAGATGAAGCTGCAATAAAAACCTGACATTTTTGGTACAGCCAACATAATTCATTATCTTTAATGGCATGAATTAATATCACTTGATCATGAAGATAAAGAGTCTGAATTAGATTATGTAAACTTTCTGTTTCTGGTCCGGTATTGCCAACAATAATTAGCTTTGTGGCATCTTTTAGATAACTATGTTGCTTTAAAAAAGAAAATGATTGAATCAACAAATCTATATTTTTGTTTTTCCGATGTTGAGCAACGCATAACAAAAAAGAATCATGATCACTCATGTTTAAATTAGTAGATTTTTCAGCAACAATATTACTAAAATCTACATAATTATAAATAGCATTAATGGGTTTGAGTGATTGAATATTTGGGAAGTATGAATTCAAGCTACTTAATGTAGTTTTAGAAACACAGGTAAGACCATCACTATGTTCTATACATTGTTTTAAAAACAACTGATTAAAGATAACGTTGGGATATCCAAACACTTCTGGTTTTTCATAAGGATATAAATCGTGAATCGTGGAAACAACAGGAACAGAGAAAAGTGGCCGCAGGAAAGGCAAAGGAAAAGATAAATGAACAAGGTCAGGATTAAGACCTTTCACTATTTTTGGTAAACCAAATAAAAACCAGATATTTCTAGACAACGAACTATTTTTAATATCTACACTGATTAGCTGAATTTTGTGGGAATTAAAAAATGATTCAAAGTAATATTTCTGCCATGCTCCAACAATTAAAGTTACCTTGCTAACCTCTTGAGTATCGGTCAGACATTGAGCCAGATTTGCAGCATATCTACAAACACCAGTTGGATTTATAGGTCTGTGTAAAGCAGCAATTAGTATGTGCATATTATGAATACGAAAATTATAAAAAATCACATCTTCCATAGGGATTTAGCATTGCTCATAGGTGTTAACTTAACGTGAAACCTATGGACCCACTGGGAATTCATTCCCAGTCTAATAGCTCAAGTCTACTTTAGTAGACTTTGGTTATTAGCCCTGAACTATGGCTTACGCCACGCTACGCTATCAGTTCTGGGCGGGT
>JAKOGY010000012.1 GCA_028658405.1 Dolichospermum sp. ST_sed8
CTACCTTCTTCCTTCTTCCTTCTTCCTTCTTCCTTCTTCCTTCTTCCTTCTTCCTTCTTCCTTCTTCCTTCGTGTCCTTCGTTCCTTCGTGGTTCGTTTCTCATCCGTCAAAATTTATTTGACAGACTACTAGATTTACTTTTATAAAGGTATTACCATCTCGGACTAGGAACATCAAGATAATCCCAAAATACTTTTACATTCATATTCTTAAACTTTTTTTTGCTTAAATTGTTCTATAACATCCTCACAACTTGGACAAGGAGATCGCTCAGTGTAAAGATAGAGATACCCTTCTACTTCCAGATCGTAGTGCATTTCTAGATGATCTGCAATTGCAGATAATATTTTGTATTCCGCATCCATATCAGTAGGACGTTTAGTACGGGGGTGGAGTGTTGGTTCAAATTGTCCTCCTTGTGATTTGCTAACAGGTATGGGAATAAGAGTTTTCTTGTTAGACGGTGTTCCAGTACAAAAAATAACATTTCCTATATATACTTCCGCAATTGCAACATTACCTTGAGGAAGTTTAGGAAATCTATCTTTAAGAATAGGTTTTTTGAGAATATTGTCTCGAATGTAAGTTACTGAGTTTTTTAACCTCTCTTCAATCAGATTTTCATCGTCATAGTTCAAATTATCTTGTGTATTCGTCATGTAATGATACAAACATCAGTATAAGATGTTATTTCCCTGGTAATATAAATAATAAATCACTAATACAATATCCACAACCAAAAAGGTATAAAACAATGATCCGGTTAAAACTCTGGCAATGGATTATCTTAGTCTCACCAATTGCGGTAATTATCTCTTTTCTTCTCATTTCCGCAGGAACACAAATTCACGCTTGGGGATTAAGTTGGATTTGGGCTTTATTCACATTTGTATTTGTCGGTTGGCGGTGGTTATTGGTACGCTGGACTAAACCGGCAATAAATCAAATTGAAGCTGTTTTAGCAGAAGTTCAAGAAGAGTTAGAAGCTACTACAGAAAATAATTTAATTAGGGGAACAGATACTACTAAAGAAGTAGAAACAGCATTACAAAATATTCTTACCGCAGCCGCAAATGATTTACCTATTTGGGAAGATTGGCAAACTTTCTGGAAAAGATGTCAAGATTTAGTAGTAGCAATTTCTCATATTTATAATCCTGAAGTTAAATATCCGCTTTTAAATATTTATATTCCCCAAGTTTATGGTTTAATTCGGGGAACAGTAGATGATATGGATCAATGGATGCAAAAATTATCTCCTGTTCTCAATCAAGTAACAGTTGGACAAGCTTATCAAACTTATGAAGTTTATCGCAAACTAGAACCCTCAGCGCGGAAATTATGGAAAGTTTGGAATTGGGCGCAATGGGTTCTAAATCCTCTGACTGCGGTGGCAAAAAAAGCGAGTGAAGGTGTTGGTAATCGAGCTTCTCAAGAATTATTAATAAATCTGAGTCAACTATTACGAGAAGCGGCTTTACGGAATTTATGTAAACAAGCGATCGCTCTCTATGCCGGAACTAAAATCGAATTACCTACCCCCGCCATACCCCAAGTTAAAACCCAAACCCTGCGAGACATTCTCACCCAAGCTGAACCAGTAGAAATAGTTGCCCAAAAGCCAGTAAATATTCTCATTGTTGGGCGAACTGGTGCAGGTAAAAGTAGTTTAATTAATTCTCTTTTTCAAGATGAATTAGCTGCGGTTGATGTTTTACCCAGTACAGATAAAATTCAAAATTACCACTGGGAAACAGAAAATGGGGAAACTCTCAACCTTTGGGATACTCCCGGTTATGAACAGGTAAAACGGGAAGATTTGCGGGATTTAGTCATTGATTATGCTAGTAATGCTGATTTACTATTATTAGTTACTCCAGCACTTGATCCTGCTCTCCAAATGGATGTAGATTTTCTTCAAGATGTAAAATCAGAAATTGCAGATTTACCAATTATTACCATTGTCACTCAAGTAGACCGTTTGCGTCCTATCCGCGAATGGCAACCTCCTTATAATTGGCAAAAAGGAGAAAAGCCAAAAGAGATTTCTATTCGAGAAGCCACAGAATATCGTCAACAACTATTAGGAAATTTCTCTAATTTGGTTTTACCAGTTGTTACAGATGATTCAAAAAATAATCGCCATGCTTGGAATATAGAAGCCTTATCTTTAGGATTATTAGCAGCCATAGACCCTGCTAAACAATTGCGGCTAACTCGTTTTATCCGTAATTTAGAAACCCGCACCTTTGCCGCAGCTAAAATTATTGATCATTACATATTTCAGATGACAACCACTCAAGGAATTGCCGCACTTTTAAAAAGTCCAGCTTTGCAATTTATTTCCACATTATCAACAGGTTCTCCAGCACTAGCTTATTTACTAGCAGAACAAATTCCCATTGAACAATTACCCATAGTTATTGGGAAATTACAAATGGCTTATGAACTTTTTCCCCTATTAAATACAGACAATTCTAAATCCCGTAACTTTGATTTATTATCCCTGTGGCCATTATTGTTAGAAAACCCCTCTACACCAGATCGCAACGCTTGGGCATTTGGTCATGCTTTAATAGAATATTGGACGCAAGATTTAACAATTGAACAACTGCGAACCAGATTTAATTATTATCTTCAGCATTGAAAAATTAGAGATATTTTATGTAAATTTGTTGTTAGCGTAAGTAATAATTGCTACAATACATATTGCAAAGATATCTATTACCAGGGATTGTAAGGTAAAGCTCAGTGTCTTTAGACCTGAGACTGTCAAAATATAACTTCTGAACTTTGAGGATTGCTATATATACAAATTCCCTATAATCTATTACCACCGACAACTGACAACCAACAACTGACAATATGGTTTATCCCGTTATTTGGAAAGATAATTCAGTATCACTCATTGATCAAACTCGCTTACCTAATGAATATACAGTGGTAGAGATTCACCGTAGCGAAGATATGGCACAAGCCATTACAACTATGATTGTTAGGGGTGCGCCAGCGATTGGAGTAGCAGCGGCTTATGGGATGTATTTGGGTGCAAGAGAAATTGAAACAAGCGATAGCGAAGTGCTGCTGCAAGAAGATCGCCACGAGTTTTTAGTTAAACTAGAACAAGTCGCCAAATTATTGCGTTCTACCCGTCCCACTGCGGTAAATTTGTTTTGGGCAATTGGGAGAATGATGCAAACAGCCTATGAAACATTAGGCACAGTTGCCGAAATTAAACAAGCACTTTTAGAAACCGCCAAAAAGATTAATGCCGAAGATTTGCAAACCTGTCAAGCCATAGGTGATCATGGTTTAGCCGCACTACCAAAAAACCCCGAACAACTGATTATCCTCACACATTGTAACGCTGGAGCTTTAGCAACCGCTGGTTATGGTACAGCATTAGGTGTAGTCCGTTCTGCCTGGAAGGAAGGACGTTTAGCCAGAGTATATGCAGATGAAACTCGTCCCCGGTTACAAGGTGCAAAACTCACCGCTTGGGAATGTGTACAAGAAGGGATTCCGGTGACAGTAATTACCGATAACATGGCTGCCCACTGCATGAAACAAGGTTTAATTGATGCTGTAGTTGTGGGTGCTGATAGAATTGCTGCTAATGGTGACGCTGCTAATAAAATCGGGACTTACAGTTTAGCTATTGTTGCCAAAGCCCATAATATTCCTTTCTTCGTCGCTGCACCTTTATCCACAGTAGATTTTGAATTAATTGATGGTAGTCAAATTCCCATTGAAGAACGTCACCCCCAGGAAATTTATCAAATAGGTGAAACTATCCTCACACCTCCAGGAGTGGAATTTTACAACCCGGCTTTTGATGTCACACCTGCCCATTTAATTACAGCCATTATTACCGAAAATGGAGCTTTTCCTCCTGGTGATTTGTTAAATGCTAAAAATGCCAAAATCTCCAACTAAAACCTGAGTTACTAATTTTTCTACTCCTTCTTTGCGCCTTTGCGCGAAACTTTCATGACAAAATCGTTACAAGGTGGGCAATGCCCACCCTACATAAATTTTTAATTCGCATAGAATAATTGAACGCGGATGAAAATGTGATAATTAATGGATTTCGTTTAGGCAGATTTAAAAAATCTAATAATCTCTCTGACATTATCTAGGAATTGTCCATCTGTAGAAAGCTGTGCAATCGCATTTTTAGCTTCTCTCGATAAACGCTCATGTTCAGTTTGGTTTGTAGCCCGTAATTCTGCTAAATTTGCCACACTTCGAGCGATTTCTCGGTGAGTTTCTTCCGTAAACCGTTGATAGTTAGCTGCTAAAGAATAGGATTTTTCTGGATTTAATTGATCTTCTAAAGATTGCACTTTTTGTTCTAGTTCATAAAAGCGGTTACGAAGTTCCAAAATATCTTCACGGGGATAGGTAAAGGCTTGACGAATCATTGTCAACCGATTATATAAGTATTCATAGGCACTGATAGATGGCCGCAGTATAGTTAATAATAAAGCTGCACCAGAACTTATGTATCCTACGGCACTGATTCCTGTAAAGGCTAGAATATAAAGGACAATAGCTGAAATTAAGTGTAAGCTAATTGCCACCAATAGCGAGCGCTTGGCTAAAACTTTTACATAATTAACTTGTTTTTCATCTACGGGAATATTTTTTTCTATTGATTCTGCGGCTTGTGCTAAAACTTCTTTAGCTTGAAAATGCACATTCCACGGAACTGTCACAATTACTAATAACCACCAAAAACTTGCACCACCAATTACCCAGTCGAGAAAATTACCACTAGGAACGTGAAACCATTGTAATACGCTAAACCCCAGTAATACTGTGATCACAATTCCCGCAATAGAACTGACAAAAAAGTTAAAATACATATTTTATTATCTCTGCTAAAACTATTACTTTGATAATATCAATTATAACCTCTTTTTCAAAATGAACATTCTTTGATCAGATCATCAACTATAAATCAATATTACTCCTGCAAAGTACCCCAAAAAGTAGCAATAGTATAAACCATATTTACAAAGTCTTAATTCTTTCTCCCTACCCATTGGGTAACAGGAGAAATGGCTTTCCAACCCAAAAATTTACCAATAGGTTCAGCCCGTTGAATAGCAATGCGGGAGAAATTTCCGCCTACTTTTTCATACCATTGATATAATCTTTGTTCACCTTCTAAAGTGACAACATTTACTACCATTCTGCCCCCTGGAAGCAACGCAATCCAACAATTTTCTAATATTTCCGGTGCTGTGACACCACCACCAATAAAAATTGCATTTGGTGCTGGTAAGTTTTGGATAACTTCTAGTGCTTTACCCGCCATAATTTGTAAATTTGGTGTACCCAAAGCATTGGCATTATCAGCTATATAATTTAGTCTAGTGGAATTTTGTTCAATAGCGATCGCTCGACATCTAACATGACTCCGTAGCCATTCTATAGAAATAGAACCACAACCAGCCCCCACATCCCAAAGCAACTCACCGGGATTAGGTGCTAAACTCGATAAAGTCACCGCGCGGACTTCCCTTTTAGTTAATTGTCCATCATGATCAAAAGCATGATCAGGTAAACCGGGAAATCTGGATAAAGCAACTATTTCTTTATCTACAATACATTCCACCGCAATAGTATTTAAAGCCGCGATATTTGTTTTGTGCCAATTATTAGCAATACCTGTGATAATATTTTCATCAACATTCCCCATTTTTTCTAAAACGGTAATTTGACTATTACCATAACCGCGACTTGTCAAAATTTCCGCTACATTAGCCGGAGTATTTTTTCCCTCACTCAAAATTAATAATTTTGCACCAGGATAAATATAAGATTGGAGTAAAGAAACTGGACGACCACATAAACTTAAAGTTTCTACCTCCGTTAATGACCATCCTAAACGAGAACAAGCTAGACTAAAAGCTGAAAGTGCAGGAATAATTGTAATTTCAGAAATAGGAATATCTTTAATAATAGTTGCACCCACACCATAACATAACGGGTCGCCACTAGCTAAAATACAAACTACTTGACCACGACGACTAATAATTTCGGTTATGGAAGTTTGAAAAGGAGATTTCCAGGGAATTTTTTCGCGGTTGTCGTCATGGGGTAACATGGAAAGATGACGTTCCCCACCAAAGATAATTTGAGCTTTGTCTAAGCAGGAAACAGCAATGGGACTTAACCCTGCTAAACCATCTTCACCGATACCGATAATTGATAACCATTTTTTCATAATTCGTGGGGTTGTTTATTTTGGTGGAATATCGCTTTTATTACCTTACCGCGATGTCTTATGAACTTAAAAATAGAGATTGAACAAGAGGAAGACGGACGCTTTATTGCGGACGTGATTGATTTTCCCGGTGTGTTGGCTTATGGAAACACAAGACAGGAAGCGGTGGCTAAGGTTCAGGCTTTGGCTTTGCGTGTTTTGGCTGATAAACTGGAACATGGGGAAGTAAAACCAGATTTATTTAGTGTTTCTTTTGCAGCAGCATGAGTCAATGGTCAAGTCAAAAAGCAAAGCGCGTTTTAGCTGCTTTGTTACGTATTGGGTGGAAAATCAAACGTCAATCGGGTTCACACAAAATTCTGTCACATCCCGATTGGGCTGATTTTGTCTTTGCTTTTCATGATAATGAAGAGATTGGTCCAAAAATGTTAGCAAGAATCAGTAAATTTACTGGTTTAACTTCTGATGATTTGTAGTGTTATGTTTAAATAACAAAAATTTATAGAGTGTATATATTTTGATGCTTTTCTGTATTTTTGAGTTATGGATATTTAAGTAAATTGACAAATCAGACACAAACACAACAAATGAAATCACATTAGGAATGTTTGATATAAAATTCAGTAACGCATTGGGTAGTCTTGCATTCTCAGTCCTTACTTGTATCATAACCCTTCTATTCGTTGGTAGAAAGAAGAATCTGTAAAAACCATCGCCTAAATCAATTATCAAACCTTAACTAATAAGCCTTCGGTTAATTTATCGAGGGTTCTTTACTGTTAATATACATCTTTCATTATCCCACCAAACCGCCTCAATTAAAAACCATCTCTCAGGATATACTAAAAATATCAATAGTCTTAGTAAAAATCAACGTAGTAATTTAATATGCCTACTGAAACTATTACACTACAAATACCCGAAATTATCTATCAACGGTTAGTTAATACCGCCCATGCTACCCAGCGCCCTTTAGAGGAAGTTATACTTCATGCTTTACAAGTGGGTAGTCCACCAGCATGGGATGATGTACCAGAGGAATTTCAAGCAGAACTAGCGGCTTTAGATAAGTTAAATGATAATGCTCTTTGGCAAATTTTCCATAGTCATAAAACAGTAACAGATATGGAAAAATATAATACCTTACTAGAGAAAAATTCTCATGGTACACTAACAGAAACGGAAAGATTAAATTTAACATCTTTGCGATATCAAGCTGATCTTTTCATGTTACGTAAAGCCCAATCCGCAGTTTTACTCCGTTGGCGTGGATATAGTTTACCAAATCTTTAAAATATTGAAATTCTTGTGTCTACTTATATTTCTGAAAATTTAAGAAACCAAATCATTGATAATGATAAATCACGTTGCTGTTATTGCTTAACATCTGAAGCAAATAGCGGTATTCCTATGACCTATGACCATATTCAACCAGTTTCACAAGAGGGAGATACAAGTTTTAAAAATTTGTGTTTAGCTTGTCGTTCTTGTAATGAATACAAGAGTAATTTAACTGAGTCTATAGATCCTTTAAGTGGTGAAACAATATCACTTTTTCATCCTCGTAAACAGAAATGGTCAGAACATTTTATCTGGAGTGCTGACGGTACAAAAGTTGAGGGTATTACTCCTATAGGTCGCGCTACAATAATTAGGTTACGTATGAATAACCCTGTTATTATAGTTGCTCGTAAACGTTGGGTAATGAGTGGTTGGCATCCTCCTAATGATTAAAAAAATTGACAATAGCCAAAAATACCATCTTATGGTAAACTGCTAAATCTGAGAGTTAGGAAACTTCGGTGAAATTCCGGGACTGTGCCGCAACTGTAAAGCAATTTGAGATGATTGGAGTTTGATTAAAAATCTCAAATTGAGTAAGTCAGAATGCTAACTCTTTTGGTGTTCACTTCCATTCTGTCTCTGCGTCACACAGAGAAGGAGTTATAATTTTGCAAATTCCATTTACTGCTTGTCCAGGATTATTTTACAACACACCCGCCCAAGATGGTCTTCTTTATCGGCTGAGAATACCAGGGGGAATCATTAATTATCAACAGTTTCAGGCTATTGCAGATATTGCTGATAATCATGGTAGTGGCTATATTGATATTACTAACCGGGCTAATTTGCAAATTAGGGAAATCAAACAAGACATAAATGTTGAAGTTCTGCAAGAATTACAAGCATTGGGTTTAGCTTCTACCAATGCTAATGTAGATCATATTCGCAATATCATGACTAGTCCCACTGCGGGGATTGACACAGAAGAGTTAATAGATACTCGTCCCTTAGTCAAAGCCTGGGAAGAATATATAATTACACATTCTCAACTTTCCGAATTATCGGCAAAATTTAGTGTGTGCTTTGATGGTAGAGGAAAAGTTTCTGTAAGCGATCGCCTCAATGATATTATATTAGCAGCAGAATTAGTTAACAGCAAAGTCTATTTGCGATTATATCTTAGTTATGGAGAAAAAGGAGAACCAGCGAAAGACACAGGAATTTTATTAAAACCAGGAGAAGCAATCCCAGTTTTAGCAGCATTAGCTGAGACTTACCGAAAACACATAGACACTAAAAACCGACGCAAACCACGTTTACGAGAAATCATCAATAATATTACAATTGAAGAATATCTTTACCAAGCCCAACAAAATCATATATTTGATATTACAAAAAACCCTTTCTGTGCCTCTGTGACTCTGCGTGATATAACTCATATTGGCATTCATCCCCAAAGCCAAAGCGGATTATACTATATTGGCATAGTCTTACCCTTGGGAAGATTAGAAACTTGGCAAATTAGAGGTTTAGCAAATATTGCCAAAAGATATGGTGATGATAATATCAGGTTAACACCTTGGCAAAACTTACTATTAACGGATATTCCCCAAAATGAAATTAGAGAAGTTGAGAAAGAAATTACCAATTTAGGTTTAAACTTTTCAGCAACCGACATTAAAAGTTTCTTAGTAGCTTGTTCGGGGAAACGGGGCTGTGCTGCTGCGGCCACAGAAACTAAAGATGATGCCTTAAACTTGGCAAAACACCTGGAAAATTCTATGATTCTAGATTCTCCAGTGAATATCCACTTTACTGGTTGCAGTAAATCTTGCGCTCAACACACTGAAGCTGATATTACCTTACTTGGTGTTACCACAGAAACTACAAAAGAAACTTTTCCAGGTTATCAAGTTTATGTTCTTGGTCATTTACTTGACGAATATGTAAACGTGGCAAAAGTTCCGACTCTGATTCAACAAGTATTGGAAGTGTATCAAAAACACCGTCTAAGCTTACATGAATCCTTTCGAGACTTCATCTATCGTCAAAGCCACCAATTAAACCAATTATTTAAGTGCTAATGCAAAATCTCTCTTAAACCCTCTTTTCTTCGTGTTCTTCGTTCCTATATCCCTCCGGGACGCTGCGCGAACGTGGTTCATTTCTCCATTATTTGTGCGTAAGTTCTATAATCATCTTCATCAAATAAATCACAGTTCACGTTCACCACTTAAAAATCTCATGTTTGACTACATCCGCGATGCCAACGAAATATATCGTAATTCCTTTGAAATTATTCGGTCAGAATCCAATCTAGACAAGTTACCAGAGGATATAGCTAAAGTTACAGTTCGGATGATTCATGCCTGTGGAATGACGGATATTGTTGAACACTTAGGCTATACACACACAGCGGCAGAAGCAGGGAGAAATGCTATAGCAGCCGGGGCACCGATTTTGTGTGATTGTCGCATGGTAGCCGAAGGGGTGACAAGAAGCAGATTACCCAGAAATAACAACGTTATCTGCACCCTCAATGACCCAGAAGTACCACAAATAGCTAAGAGACTCAGGAATACAAGATCAGCAGCAGCTTTAGAATTATGGCGTTTCCATATAGAAGGGGCAGTAGTAGTGATTGGGAATGCACCAACAGCCCTATTTAGGTTATTGGAAATGCTAGATGATGGAGTTCCACGACCAGCATTAATATTGGGTTTTCCGGTCGGTTTCGTGGGTGCGGCTGAATCAAAAGCCGCATTGGCCGCAGATAGCCGCAATGTCCCATTTATGACTTTACATGGCAGACGGGGCGGAAGTGCGATCGCTGCTGCTGCTGTGAATGCTTTATCCAGTGAGGAAGAGTAATGACTAACTCTGGAGGTCGTCTTTATGGAATTGGTGTGGGACCTGGAGACCCTGAACTCATCACATTAAAAGCTTTGCGTATCCTCCGTTCTGCCCCAGTTATTGCTTATCAATCAGCGACGAACAAGGAAAGTATTGCCAGAAAAATTGTTTCTTCCTACTTGGATAATAGTCAGATTGAGGTACTGTTTCATCTTCCTCGGGCCTTAGAACCAGAAAAGGCTAAGTCTATATATGACCAAGAAACTCAACCCATTGCTGACCATTTAGCAGCCGGTCGGGATGTGGTGGTTCTCTGTGAAGGAGATCCGTTTTTCTATGGTTCTTTTATGTATATTTTCACTCGTTTAGCTGATAAGTACAAAACAGAAGTCGTCCCCGGAGTTTCCTCTCTCATGGCCTGTCCTGTGGCTTTGGGTTTACCATTTACCTATTACAATGATGTCCTCACGGTTTTACCTGCACCACTACCAGTAGAATTTCTCACTAGTCAACTTCTAGCTACTGACGCTGCGGCTATTATGAAACTTGGTCGTCATTTTCCGAAAATCAGGAATCTTCTCCATGAATTAGGACTAGCTTCCAGAGCCAGATACATTGAACGCGCTACAACCACACAGCAGCGCATATTACCTTTAGATGAGGTTAACCCAGAAGACGTTCCTTATTTTTCGATGATTGTGATTCCTACTAAAAATAAGTTGTAGTTGGGACTTTGATTTTTTTGATTTATGTGAATGTCTGAACTATGATTTTTTTGATTTCTATGAATAACAACTGATAACTGACAAGAAAATTTCTATGAACACAAGGGTAAGGGTAGTGGCTGCGGTTGTGGTGTTGAGTCAAAATAGCGTTATCATTGGGAGAAAAATTACCAATATCTTCCCAAGCGCGAAATTGTATGGTTTAGTTAGTCGTACCAATGATGTTGATATTAGCTTTACCAATTTTGGCGAAACTGTGCGAGAACTATTCACCGCTGGTACACCGATAATTGGTATTTGTGCCGCTGGTATTCTCATCAGAACAATTGCCCCTATTTTAACTAATAAAGGACAAGAACCACCTATTTTAGCTATTGCAGAAGATGGAACTGCTGTAGTACCGCTCTTAGGTGGGCTGAGTGGTGTAAATGATTTAGCCCGTCAAATTGCAGAGGCTTTAAATATAAAACCAGCAATTACCACCACAGGAGATATCCGCTTTCATACCGCTTTGTTATCTCCTCCGGCTGGATATCATTTAGCTAACCCAGAACATGGGAAAAAATTTATTGCTGACTTATTAGCAGGGGAAAAAGTTAAGTTAGAAGGAACAGCACCTTGGTTAAGCGAAAGTAATTTACCTATTGATGAAAATAGCGAGTTAACTATTCAAATTACTGAAAAACTGGGTAATTTTAGTTACAACTGTTTAGTTTACCATCCTGCAAAAATTGCTATCGCTCTCACCAACCCAGAAATAAACACAATTACCCAAATTCAGGAAATATTCAAAGAATCTAACTTAGCACCTGCCGCAGTCGCGGGAATATTTGCACCACTTCACCTAGCTAATAATTCCCAGCTTCACTCTGTCGCTAAGTCTTTGGGAGTTCCTATCCGCTTTTTTCCCAAAAGTGAATTAACAGAATTGATTTTAGCAGCCGCAGGTGCAGATGCCCAAATTGTATCATCCTCAACTACTATTGCCGTCGCTATCTCAACTCAAATTATTAACCCCACTACCATAGGACAACCCCAGGGAAAATTAGCTATTATTGGTACAGGTCCTGGTGCATCTCAATGGATGTCACCACAAGTAAAGGAAATTCTGGCAGCAGCAACGGATTTAGTCGGTTATAAAACTTATATTAATTTAATCGGTTCTCTGGCAGATGGTAAATGTGTCCATGAATCAGATAATCGAGTAGAAGCAGAAAGGGCGTATCAGGCTTTAGAGTTAGCGGCGACAGGAAAATATGTAGCAGTTGTGTCTTCTGGCGACCCCGGTATTTACGCAATGGCGGCGGCAGTTTTTGAGGTTTTAGACCAATATAATAAACCAGAATGGCAAACTATTGATATTCAAGTCGCTCCTGGTATTTCCGCTATGCAAGCCGCAGCAGCCACCATTGGTGCGCCTTTAGGACATGATTTTTGTGTGATTTCCCTATCTGACATTTTGAAGCCTTGGGAAATTATCGCCCAACGAATCACGGCTGCGGCTACCAGTGATTTTGTGATTGCTTTCTATAATCCTGTATCCAAAGAACGCACTTGGCAACTAGCAGCCGCAAAAAAGATTTTAATGGAACACCGCAAACCTCATACTCCAGTCGTGTTAGGGCGAAATCTAGGGAGAAAGGGAGAAGAAGTCAAGGTTATTACCCTGGAAGAGTTAGAACCGACATTAGCAGATATGCGAACTGTGATTATTATCGGTTCTTCCCACACTCGACAAATTCAGCAGGATAATAATGTTTGGGTTTATACTTCCCGCCGATATAACTCTGAGGAATGATGTTTTTTATCTAAATAATAATATCCTTCAAACTTTGAAAATTTGCATTTAATATTAAGATATAATTCACTTAATTATGTCTAGTTTATATCTGAAAAAGACTTGATTTTTTTATTCTCATCATTAACAATAAAAGCATCATGTTTCAGACATGATTGTAGCCAATAAAAGTGACAGAAGCCCTTAAATGTCCGCTCTTGCGGACATTTTACTTATTGAATAATAATATATTGACTACATTAATTGTCATAAAATAAAGGGCGAGGTTGCCTCACCCATATAAATGTATTTCATTCATTTTTTTTGGGGATAGTATTGATTAATTTGGTAAATTTCTATAGCGGTATGCAGTTGAATGAGATACAAAATTTTCCTAGAAAACCATACAGAAAAAGACTTTCAACTCTATTCCCTATTCCCTGTTCCCTACTATAATATTCACCAAATTACCAGAATATTAACAACTACCAGCCCAAGTTATCCAGGTGTGGGATAACCCTATATGCAAAATTTCTCCGGTTAGCTCAGATTCTGTAATGATTATTTTTGTTAAATCAACACCCATAAATTCTGCTTCATTGATATTGCTATCAATTAAATTAGCGTTATGGAGATTTGCACCTCTAAAGTCAGCACCACTGATTTCTGCTTGACTCAAATTTGCACCTACTAGGGTTGCTGAAGTTAAAATTGCAGTTCGCAAATCAGCACGATTCAGATTGGTTTTTCTCAAATTGACTCTGGTTAAATCAGCACCTATTAAGTTAACTTCACTTAAGTTGGCATTTTCTAAATTTGCTCTAGTTAAATCAGCATTAGTTAAATTCGCTCTACTGAGATTACAACCACTCAAATTTGCTCGACTAAGATCTGCACCGCTTAAATCTGCTGCTTCTAAATTTATTCCTCTCAAATCAGCACGTCTTAACATAGCTTGGTGCAGATTCATTCCAGGGAAATTCCTTTCTCCTGATTTATACGACTTCAGGAGTTTTTGAGTATCCATATTTCCACCTTATTATATCTACAGGTGAGTATTGCACTTCCCAAACCACAGACAATTACTTGAGTTTCTAGCGACTAAAATTTTAGCTAAAAATCGTATATTCATTATACTCTTATTAAGAAGCTAATTAAATAAACGTTACAATTGAGTTGGTTTATGAAAAAATATAAAATTCGTTAAGTCAACAATACCTTTATGATGGCTAATTTAATATCTAATTCCACCGCTGATTTTATTAACTCCTTGTCCCTTGCTGCTAATGCGTATCGAGAAGGAAATCAAGTCCCCTCCGCTGAAGTAATAGTAAATGCGTTGCTAGAAGCAGAAAAAACCGCAAAGCTGCAAAAGTTAAATTATCCTTTTGAAGTTCTCAGTGGTAAATGGCGGCTTTGTTTTGCTACTGGTACTAAAAAAGTTAGAAATCATGGCGGAATTATTTTAGGTAAGGGTTGGTATGTACCAAAATTCACGAAAATTCATATTTGCTTTAGTCCTACGGAAGAACAGAATTTAGAAAAAGGGGAAATTGCTAATCAAGTCCAACTGGGAGCGATATTATTTAAATTGACTGGACCAATAAAATATTTAGGAAAAAAGAATTTATTGGCTTTTGATTTTATCCAAATGCAAATTAGTTTATTTAATTGGATGTTTGTTAATAAACAGATTCGTTCAGGTAAAGTTGAAAGTGCAGATTTTGATGATCAACCCATAGCTAAATTACCTTTTTTTGCTTTCTTTTTAGTGACTGAAGATGTAATTGCTGCCCGTGGGCGTGGGGGTGGTTTAGCTCTTTGGATTAGAGACAATTAATCTTTTTGGTAATAAATATAGGAATCATAAATGATAGTTGAAAAATTTTAAGGGGGTTTTGGTGGGCAATGCCCACCAATAGTATATATATAAGGTCTAGTTTTACCTAGCGATATTTCCAGAATACTAGGGTATTAAATTACACTACTTTTTGATTTCCATTTTGGCTCTTGTTGCCAAGCTTAAAAAAAATCGTAATGAGAATTTAACACCATCTGGCAACAGAAAGACTAAAATCAGAACGGACAGATTAGCCCTGTAATAAAGGAGGCTTAGAAAACAATGTCCGATTTAAATCGCGGAATTATGAAATTTCAAGGTGCAGATTCACCTAAACTGATTACAATCTCTACTGTGGTACTTTTAGGATCAATTGCAGGCCTGATTATTTGGGCGCTTACTGCCGCTTATGCACTAGGCTAAATTCCTGGGATAACATTTGGGACACTAGCAAGACTTCGATTGTTCTCTAGTGTCCTATCGAACCTGAAAAAGTGTTTGAGTTTTTCTGGTATCAAGGGATCATTCTAAAAAGTAGTAATACGGATTAGATGTGAACCAGACCACCCACAAGCGTAGTCAAAGGGTAAACGTTATTTAAGTCATGACACCTTGGGATTCGCTAGTTCCATGATCTGTCGGTACTGATTAAACATTCTGAAAGGAAAGTGTCTTTACCTTAACAAGCTTAGATAACTAGGTTGAAGCAAACTTTACTTAGAAATAATGACTGGTCAAACCGACCGCAAACGTCAATAGCAGGGAAATATTTTCCTACTATTGACTAAGAAACACTACATTATTCTGGGATTAGGACGTATGGCTTATTATTTTGATATTATCAACCTTGAACAGCCTTGTAAATATTGATTTATAAGGGCTTTATGTTTATTCGGCAATTCATTTTTGTTAATTACAAATTTAGAGGTTGTTTGATAGCTTGCGTGGCGTAGCCATAAAGTGTTTCGCTGTGACTTTAGGCACTTTTAGATCCCCCCTAACCCCCCTTAAAAAGGGGGGGACCGGAATCAAAGTCTCCCTTTTTAAGGGAGATTTAGAGGGATCTAAAACTTTTGATACCGACAAAAGAACTTTTTAAACATCCTCTTAGAGTGTGTCATCAAATTTTAAATTTTAGATTAGAGAATCATGATTAATTTTTTGGGTATTTTAATTATTTTAATTGTTTGTCCACTTTTAGGAGCAATCCCGCTAATTGGCTGGATTACTTATGCTCTGAGTGGCAAGAAATTAGCCAATGTGGGTACAGGAAATATTAGCGTGGCAGCCGCCTTTTATCATGGTGGTAAGTTGGCGGGAAGTATCTGTGTCGTCTCTGAAGCCCTCAAGGGTGTTGCCGTTGTCATAATTGCCCAATATTGTTTTCCTTTACAACCAGTCTGGGAAATTATTGCTTTAATAGCCTTGGTTATCGGTAGATATGTTGCTACTAAAGGAGCGGGAACAACCAACGTGGCTTGGGGACTGCTGGCCCATGATCCCTTAGTAGCCGCATTTGTCAGCTTGATTGCAGCTATTGGCTTTTTAATTACTCGCTCCAAAGAAACAATTAAATTAGGGGTATTAGTCATATTTCCCCTATTTGTCGGGATTATCCATTCCCAGGATATACCCAGAATCATGGCTGCTTTTGCTTTATCGGGGTTAATTTACTGGATTTATAACCAAATTCCTGATGATCTTAACCTCCCAGTTGAGGAAGCAAATCCAGAATCCCAACAGGTGATGCAATATTTAAGTAATGAGGATAAGATCATTACCTTAGATGATGATTTAGATGGGGAAGTCGTAGGAGCTAAAGCAGCGACATTATCGCAAGTTAAACGTTGGGGCTATTCAGTTCCTAAAGGTTGGGTACTAGGCCCTGATGATGATCCTAACTATTTAATTGATTTTCTGCAACCGTCGTCGCTTTCACCTTTAGTGGTACGTTCTTCGGCAATTGGGGAAGACTCGCAACAGGCATCAGCCGCGGGACAATATGAAACAATTTTAAATGTTACCAGTAAGGCAGAACTAAGGCAAGCGATCGCTCAAGTCCAAGCCTCCTATAATCACCCCAGTGCCGTCGAATATCGCCGTCGGAGCAGTTCAGAAGAGGCGGCTATGGGGGTACTCATTCAACCACAAGTGCAAAGTGTATTTTCGGGGGTAGCTTTTAGCCGAGATCCTATTTCTCAACAAGGTGAGGCTGTAGTTATAGAAGCTGTATCTGGTAGTCCCTCTCAAATTGTGTCGGGAAAAGTGACACCAGAACAATATCGAGTCGTGGTTGCTGATAATGAAAAATTATCTTGTCTGCAATTTGAAGGTAGTGGTAAAGTTTCCGAAGCATTAATTAAGCAAGTTGCATACCTAGCCCGGCGCTTGGAAAAACGTTATTTAGGTGTTCCCCAAGATATTGAATGGAGTTATGATGGTCAGAACCTGTGGGTATTACAAGCAAGACCCATCACTACGCTTTTACCCTTATGGACAAGAAAAATCGCGGCTGAGGTGATTCCGGGAGTTATTCACCCCTTAACTTGGTCTATTAATTCTCCTTTAACTTGTGGTATGTGGGGAGAAATTTTTAGTATAGTTTTAGGCGAACGCGCTAAGGGCTTAGATTTTACCAAAACAGCAACACTGCATTATTCTAGAGCCTACTTTAATGCTTCCTTATTAGGAGAAATCTTTTTGGGCATGGGTTTACCCCCAGAAAGTCTGGAATTTCTGACTAGAGGTGCAAGTATGAGTAAACCGCCAATTGATTCCACTTTGGCTAATTTACCAGGACTGACAAAGTTACTCAAGCGGGAACTTGATTTAGACAAAGATTTTAAATCGGATTATCGTCAAGTTTTTATCCCTGGATTAACCGAATTATCAAATGTGGTGATTGCAGAATTATCTCTAGATCAGTTATTAACTAGAATAGATTTAATTCTCAAATTATTACACCGGGGTACTTATTATAGTATTTTAGCGCCTTTGAGTGCAGCTATCCGCCAAGCGGTTTTGGGGGCAAAGGAAGAACAAATTGATAATAGTGTAACCCCAGAAGTAGCATCATTAAGAGCTATGCGTGTTTTAGCGGAGGATGCTAAACAAATCTTAATAGCTGGTAATTATGAGTTTAAACCAGAACAAGTATTTGCACAATTGGCAGAAACGACCCAAGGGCAAAGAATTTTATCTGAAATTGATGAATTAATCGAGGATTATGGCTATTTAAGTGAGGTAGGTACAGATATTTCTGTTCCCACTTGGCGAGAAAATCCCCAAATAGTTAGACAATTATTTGTGCAGTTGCTACAAGCTCCTGAAGTGCTAAATTTAGATGATGCTCGGACTGAACAGGCAAATTTAGTCCAAAAACGCGTTGATCTTAAAGGTAGGGTAACGGAAGTTTATTCCCGCTTGTTAGCTGAATTACGCTGGACATTTCTAGCTTTAGAACAGATTTGGCTTCAATCTAGAGTGTTAGGGGAACAGGGAGATATTTTCTTTCTCAAGCTAGATGAAATTCGCAATTTAATCATTAATTCAGATATGGCTTTTAGGAATAGCTTATTGGAATTAGTTACCAACAGGCGATCGCAATTTCTCCAAGATAGCCAAATTATCCAAATTCCTGCCGTTGTTTACGGTTATAACCCTCCTCACCCCATTGCTCCTGTAATTGATCCATCTGATAACATTTTATTAGGTATTCCTGCCAGTCAAGGACAAATTCAAGGACGGGTGAAAATAGTCAGAACTTTGCAAGAAGCCCATGATATTGATAAAAATACTATCCTTGTCGTCCCTTACACAGATTCCGGTTGGGCACCTATTCTAGTACAAGCTGGGGGGTTAATTGCTGAAGTTGGTGGTAAACTTTCCCACGGGGCAATTATCGCCCGTGAATATGGTATTCCTGCTGTTATGGATGTGCGTGGTGCTACATACCTGTTGCAAGATGGTCAGCAAGTTATCATTGATGGATATAAGGGGACGGTGGAAATACGGTAGGGGCAATCCCCCTGTGGTTGCCCCTCTTGTGGAGTTAATAAACCACGAAGGAGCGAAGGACACGAAGAAAGAAGGAAGAAGGAAGAAAGAAGAAAGAAGAATATATAGAAGCTTCAAAAGTGAGAGAAATTAAACCCACTCTATAGAGAGATGATCGGTAACAGCATTTGTATTATGTTGGTAGATATGTCAATTTTGAATTAATCTCAATTCCATTGTGTTCAAAAAGAGATTATTTAACTTTTTAGGATTGGTAATCACAATAGCGATCGCTATTATTAGTTGTCAAAATTTGCTATTACCAAAATCATCTCCACCTATTACCGTTAAACTCAGTGGTTGGATAGGTAATCCCCTAGAACAAAAACTTTTAAAACAGGTAATTCAAGACTTTGAAAGGCAGCATCCACAGATAAAAGTCAAGTATGAAGCGATCGCTGATCAATATATGGATGTGATTAAAACCCGCTTAGTAGGAGAAGCAGCCCCAGATGTGTTTTATTTAGATGCGCTAGAAGCCCCTTTTCTCATGGGTCAGAATGTCCTAGAACCCCTTGATAATTACATTAACCCCAAGTTTGACCTAACAGACATAGAACCCAATTTACTCAAAAGTTTTAGATACCAAAATCATATTTATGGTCTTCCTAAAGACTATTCTACCTTAGCTTTATTTTATAACAAACAAGCATTTACGAATGTTGGTTTAACTAGTCCTCCCACTACCTGGGAACAACTACGCACTTATTCAAAACAGTTAACAGGCAAACTTAATAAATATGGCTTTGGTGAAGTTCCCGAATTAGCGCGTCAGGCATATAAAATTACAGCTTTTGGGGGAGAAATTGTAGATAAAAATGGTTATGCTACCTTTGCTAATTATCCAGGTTTACAGGGTTTACAATTAGTAATTAACCAATATCAAAAGGATCGATCATCTGCTCAAAAATCTGATGTCGGGACAAATTCCGGGAGTGAAATGTTTGGACAAAATAAAGTAGCAATGGTAATAGAGGGTAATTGGGCAATTCCCTATCTCCAAGAAACATTCCCCAAACTAAAATTTGCGACAGCAGAGATTCCTAAAATTAATCATCAAAAAGCAACAATGGTTTTTACTGTAGCTTACGTGATGAATAAACAAGCGCCGCATAAAGCGGAAGCCTGGGAACTCATTTCCTATCTGACAGGTAAAGAAGGCATGAAGAAATGGACAGGGACAGGATTTGCATTACCAGCCCGTAAATCAGTGGCACAGCAGTTAGGTTATGATCAAGATCCTTTGAGAGCTTCATTAGTAGCAGGAGTTGATTATGCTACGCCTTGGCAATTAGGTAAATATCCTGCCACAATTATCAACAATTTTGATAATCAGTTTATTAGTGTTTTGCTAGGACAACAACCTTTAAAACAAGCCATGTTAAAGGCACAAAATACAGCAAATCAGCAAATTCAGGCGGATATCTAGTAGTCTGTCAAGAACTAATTGACGGGTTCATTTGTTGCCATTTTGATTCTTCCTTCTTCCTTCGTGTCCTTCGTGCCTTCGTGGTTCGTTTCTTATCCGTCAAAATTTATCTGACAGACTACTAGGGCTTGCTGATAGCGTAGTAGGGGCGTATTGCAATACGCCCCTACAGGAATCAGGAGTTAATGAACCACGTTCGCGGAGCGTTCCGTCAGGGATAGGAGCGAAGGACACGAAGGAAGAAGGAAGAAGGAAGAAGGAAGAAGGAAGAGAATGTTTAGGATCAGCAGAAAAATCAAGGACAATTTTACAGGTTATTTATTTATAACTCCCAGTCTTTTAGTTTTAAGCACATTTGTAATTTTACCTATTCTCTATGCTGTATTTCTTTCCTTACACAAAGTGCAAATGTTGGGAGGTATTAACTATCGTTTTATTGGTTTGGGTAATTTTTATCGGTTGTTAACAGATGAAAGAGTAGGAATTTCTTTAAAAAATACAGCAGAATATGTGGCAATTGTTGTTCCTATTCAAACTATTTTGGCTTTAGGTTTAGCTGTGACACTCAATTCTGGCATTCGTGGTAAAAATTGGTGGCGGATTCTTTACTTTTTACCCACAGTCACATCTTCGGCTGTATTGACCTTGATTTTTATGTGGATTTATAATACTAATGGACTACTAAATAATTTTTTAGCCTTTCTAAAATTGCCTATTTATAATTGGTTGGGAGATCCAAATGTTGCCTTGAAAGGAATTATGATCATGAATATTTGGTCAACAGCACCGTTTTTTATGGTGATTTATTTAGCAGCTTTACAGGATATTTCTCAAACACTTTATGAAGCCGCAGAACTTGATGGGGCTAATGGTTGGCAACAGTTTATTTATATTACCTTACCTTTATTACAACCTGTGACTTTCTTTGTGATGGCTATGGGGATAATTGGTACTTTTCAATTATTTGATCAATCTTATATATTCTCTGGGGGAACTGGTGGACCAAACAACGCTACTCTCACTTTAGTTTTGCTAATTTATCAAACCGTATTTCGGAATTTACAAATGGGATATGGGGCAGCAATTGCCTTTTTATTAGCATCTGTAATTATCATCCTCACATTAATTCAGCGGCAATTTTTTGGAGGCTATAAAATGTGACTAAAATCTTTAATCCTTTATATTTCAAAGTTATATTATATATTTTCCTCACAGTTTATGGAATTATTACTGTAATTCCTTTTCTCTGGGCATTTTCTGCATCATTTAAGCCTCTATCAGAGATTATTAATGGTGAGTTTAATTTTATCCCCAAACATTTTACTCTCGACAATTACAAACAAATATTTCTGCAAGAACCTCTATTTGGGCGGTGGTTTTTTAACAGTGTCATTATTGGCGTTAGTGTCACGATTTTAAATTTACTATTTAACTCAATGGCAGGTTATGCCCTAGCCAGATTACACTTTCAGGGTAAACGGTTCTGGTTTTTCCTGATTTTGGCAGTGTTAGCAGTACCAGCGCAAATTACCCTTATTCCCACATTTTTAATTTTAAAAGCGATTGGTTGGCTAAATTCATACCCAGGGATGATTGTTCCTAGTATGGTTAATGCTACTTTCATTTTTATGATGCGGCAGTTTTTCGTAAATTTCCCTAGGGAATTAGAAGAAGCTGCTCAATTGGATGGTTTAAATGCCTGGGGAATTTTTTGGTATATAGTTTTACCTTTAGCTCAACCAGCATTAGCCGCACAAGCGGTTTTTGTCTTTATGGGTAGTTGGAATAATTTTTTGTTACCCATAGTGATTCTCTTTGACCCGGAAATGTTTACTTTACCTTTGGGACTAAATACTTTTAAAGGTCAATATATTAGCTATTGGAACTATATTATGGCGGCTTCTATGGTGTTTACCCTGCCAGGTTTAGGTATTTATGCTTTCTTTAACCGCTACTTTATCCAAAGTGTTACTTTTACAGGTGGTAAAGGTTGAGAAGTCAGGAGGTAGGGGCGCAGGGCCTGCGCCCATTATCTAGAAGTTTTAAAAAATGGTTATCATCCGATTCATCTATGGATGAAGATATTAATTTATAGTTAATATCAGAATTATCTATTTATATCCTTTTTATGTAATTAAATAAACCTAAAAGTACGGAAATTATAGTTAAAAATAATTATTATTATCAATTAAATACTATATATTAAAAACTTTGCACAAAATGAAGCCTAAGTTATAAATTTTTACTTATGTATCCAATATAATATTCATTTAATAATTACCTTGCCAAATTGATCTATTTGTCAAAAAAACCTGTAAACTGATTTTAATTGGTTCAGAGATGGTTTTCCATCTTACCCAACGACCCGAAGTAATTAAACTTTGTTCCCATAGCGAAATTAACCTTTTTTTCCATTAAAAGGCTAATTTTTTAGTGTATTAGCAAGAAATCATTGTAATCTTGCTTTAATTTTGATATCCAAAATTTATGACTAAAAAATAATTTTAGTAAATCTAGGAGCTATAAAATGTCCGACTTTTTAAATCCAATTAATCGCCGCAAGTTTATTACTATAGCTGGAGTTTCTGCCAGTGCAGTATTACTTAAAGGATGTTTAGGAAACCCACCAGAAACAGGTAACAGTGGTGGCAATTCTGCACAATCGGCTGGTCAAGTAGCAGCTAATATTAACCCAGAACAAAAACCAGAAACCACAAAAGTTAAGTTGGGATATATTCCCATTGTAGAATCTGCACCTTTAATTATTGCCCTAGAAAAAGGCTTATTTGCTAAACATGGGATGACCGGTGTAGAACTTTCTAAACAAGCTTCATGGGGTTCTGCACGGGATAACGTCGAAATTGGTTCTGCTGGTGGTGGTATTGATGGTGGTCAATGGCAAATGCCTATGCCACACTTAATTACCGCAGGTTTAATCACTAAGGGGAATAAACCCATCCCCATGTATGTACTAGCCCAATTAGTTACACATGGTAATGGAATAGCGATCGCTAATAAACATTTAGGGAAAGGAATTAGCTTAAAACTGGATGCGGCTAAACCCTTATTTGCCCAACTTAAATCTTCTACACCTTTCACAGCCGCTTTTACCTTTCCCCATGTTAACCAAGATTTATGGATTCGTTACTGGTTATCAGCAAGTGGAATTGACCCAGATACAGATGTCAAATTGTTGACAGTACCTGCGGCACAAACCGTTGCTAACATGAAAACAGGCACAATGGACGCTTTCAGTACTGGCGACCCCTGGCCATTCCGTCTGGTTAATGACAAAATTGGTTTTATGGCCGCATTAACAGCCGAAATTTGGAAAAATCACCCCGAAGAATATTTTGCCATGAGAGGTGATTGGGTTGACCAAAATCCCAAAGCTACAAAAGCCTTATTAAAAGGGATTATGGAAGCCCAACGATGGTTAGATAACTTTGACAACCGCAAAGAAGCAGCGAGAATTTTAGCTGCTAAAAAATATTTTGGCTTATCTTCACCAGAAGTTTTAGCTGACCCATATCAAGGTAAATATGACATGGGTGATGGTCGGAAAATTGATGATAAATCAATGGCTGCTTATTATTGGAAAGACGAAAAAGGCAGTGTTTCTTATCCTTACCAAAGTCATGATTTATGGTTCATAACTGAAAATGTGCGCTGGGGATTCTTGCCCAAAGATTACATTACTAATGGTGCAGCCAAAGCCAAAGAATTAATCAAAAAAGTTAACCGCGAAGATATTTGGAAAGAAGCCGCTAAAGAATTAGGAATATCAGCGGCTGATATTCCTATCAGTACATCTCGTGGAGTAGAAACATTTTTTGATGGGATTAAATTTGACCCTGAGAAACCAGAAGAATATCTCAAGAGTCTGAAAATCAAAAAAGTTAGCGTTTAGTTATTAGTCAGTAGTCATTAGTAAATTTGAGGAAGCATCCATGACCGTAGCTCAGAAACGTTCCACAAGTCTTAAACTTGAGAATAAATTTTTATCGGGTTTGCAAAAGCAACTTCCTGAACTTATCCCTCCCTTGATTGCATTAGCTATTTTTCTAGCTATTTGGCAAGTATTTTCTTGGACTCCAGGGGCAACTTTACCAGGACCAATCCAAGTTGTTCAAGATACTTGGATCTTAATTTTATATCCCTTCTATGACAAGGGAGGCACTGATAAAGGGTTATTTTGGCAAATTTGGGCTAGTTTGCAACGGGTGGCTATTAGCTATACCTTAGCGGCAATTGTCGGTATTGCTTTGGGTGTTTTGATTGGTGTGAATAAAACCATGTCCAAAGCTTTAGATCCTCTATTTCAATTACTCAGAACAGTACCGCCTTTAGCTTGGGTTCCTATTTCTTTAGCTGCTTTAAGACAAAACGAACCAGCCGCATTATTCGTAATTTTCATTACCGCAATTTGGCCAATTTTAATTAACACTGCGGTGGGTGTAACTCAAATTCCCGACGATTACAACAACGTTGCTAAAGTTTTACAACTTTCTAAAAAAGAATACTTTTTTAACATTCTCATTCCTTCTGCATTACCCTACATTTTCACAGGTTTAAGAATTGCCATTGGTTTGGCTTGGTTGGCGATTATTGCGGCAGAAATCGTTATGTCTGGGATTGTGGGAATTGGCTTTTTTATCTGGGATGCTTATCAAAATAACAACGTTAGTGAAGTTATTTTAGCTCTAGTTTATATCGGTGTTGTTGGTCTAATTTTAGATAAACTCATGGTGGCACTACAAAACTGGATTTTACCAGAACAAAAATAGTTAGTGGTCAGTGGTCAGTTGTCAGTGGCAAAGAGACAATAACTGACCAATTACCAATTACCAATTACCCATTACCCATTACCAAATAATATGTCTGTATTTGTTGCTGTTGATCAAGTTGATAAAATTTTTGAATTAACCGGTGGCGGTCAATATATCGCCCTTAAAAATATTAATTTAGAAATCAAGAAGGGTGAATTTGTTTCTCTTATCGGTCACTCTGGCTGTGGTAAATCAACTCTTTTAAATATGATTGCAGGGTTAGATTTACCCACAGAAGGTTTAGTAACTCTGGAAGGACAAAGAATTAAAAAACCAGGTCCAGATAGAATGGTAGTATTTCAAAACTATTCGCTTTTACCTTGGCGAACTGTCAGAGAAAATATTGCTTTAGCAGTAGATTCAGTATTCAATGGAATGCCTGCATCTGAACGCAAAGAAATCATCGAACGGCATATAGATATGGTGGGTTTGCGTCCCCATGCTGAGAAACAACCAGGGATGTTATCTGGTGGACAAAAACAACGGGTAGCGATCGCTCGCGCCTTGGCAATTCGTCCTAAACTATTACTATTAGATGAACCATTTGGTGCATTAGATGCCCTAACTCGCGGTAATTTGCAAGAACAATTGATGAAAATTTGCGAAGAAAACCAAGTTACCGCAGTTATGGTGACACATGACGTAGACGAAGCCGTTTTGTTATCTGACAGAATTGTCATGTTAACCAATGGACCAGAATCAAAAATTGGTGACATTTTAGAAGTAGATATTCCTCGTCCTCGCAAACGCATGGAAGTAGTAAAACATCCCAGTTACTACACATTGCGGAGTGAAATGATTTACTTCCTCAACCAACAAAAACGCATCAAGAAAATTCGGGCGCGGAAAACTGCTGCAATTGTCCGACATGGGTTAGAAAAAGTTAATTTAGAAATTGGTTTCTTACCCATCACAGCTTGCGCCCCCCTCGCTATTGCTAAAGAAAAAGGCTTTTTCATTAAACATGGTCTAGATGAGGTTAATTTAGTCCGGGAAAGCAGTTGGCGAGGAATTGTAGACGGGATGACAGGGGGATATTTAGATGCGGCACAAATGCCCTCTGGTATGCCTATGTGGTTAAGTTTGGGAGGAAATAAAAACGAACCTTTACCAGTTGTCACCGCCCTGACAATGACCCGCAACGGTAACGCCATTACCTTAGCCAAACGCTTTTATGATCAGGGTATACATAGCTTATCCGATTTCAAGAATTACCTCCTGGAAACCCGCGAACAAACACACAGAATGGGTGTAGTTCATCCCGCATCCATGCACAATTTACTCCTCCGCTATTGGTTAGCAGCAGGAGGAATTGATCCCGACAATGACGTGGCTATGAAAAATATCCCTCCTGCTCAAATGGTAGTAGATTTAAAAGGTGGAACTATTGATGGTTATTCTGTAGGTGAACCTTGGAATTATCGGGCAGCAGTTGAAGGTTCAGGCTTTACAATTGCCACAGATTTAGAAGTTTGGTTAGGACACCCTGGTAAAGTTTTAGGTGTACGAGAAGATTGGGCAGAAGCTTATCCAAATACCCATATTGCCTTAACTAAAGCCTTACTAGAAGCTTGCCAATATTGTGCAGATCCTGCCAACTCCCAAGAAGTTAGGCAAATTTTAGCAAGTCGGGATTATGTCAGCACAGATATTGAATATATCCAACTCGAAAACCCCAATAGTGATACTTGTGACTTAGATCATCCTATGCGGCAATATGCCCATCACCAATTTTATTCTGAGTCTGCGATTAATCGCCCCAGTCGGACTGAACAAATTTGGATCATGACTCAATTAGCGCGTTGGGGTGATACACCTTTTCCCAGAAATTGGGTAGAAATTGTCGAACGAGTATGTCGAGTTCGTGTTTTCAGTACAGCAGCCAGAGAACTGGGTTTAGATATTAGTTATACCCGTCAACCTATCAAACTATTTGATGGTAAACCTTTCAACGCTGACGACCCCATTAGCTATCTCAACGACTTAGAAATTAAACGCGATTTCTCCATAGCTGAAGTAGTCCTAGATGCCCCCAGAAGAACAGCAGCTTAAAGGGGGGATAAATCTTGTGGGGTGGACATCCTGTCCGCCTAGAAATGCAAGGGACGGGCAAGATGCCCATCCCACAAAACTAATAAAATTCTCTTTTTTCTTTGCGCGAAACTTTCTACCAATTACCAAACAATGCAAAACCGTAACTTGAAATCTACCAACACCGCTACAACCAGTCTTCAGCCCTTCCTACAAATTAAAGACGTTTGCAAAGTTTATCCCACCAAATCAGGACCATTTACCGTCCTTGATGGTGTTAACCTCAACGTTGAACAAGGTGAATTTCTTTGCGTTATCGGCCACTCTGGTTGTGGTAAATCAACGCTGTTAAACATGGTTTCTGGTTTTAATTTCCCTACAACTGGACAAGTGTTATTAGAAGGACAACCAATTACCAAACCTGGTCCCGATAGAATGGTGGTTTTCCAAAACTATGCTTTGTTACCTTGGAGAACGGCTTTTGAAAATATTTATTTGGCTGTAAATGCCGTTTATCCAACTAAGCCGGAAGCTGAAAAACGGGCTATTGTCCGGGACCATTTGACAATGGTGGGTTTGGGTGACGCAATGGAAAAGAAACCTATGCAAATGTCTGGGGGAATGAGACAACGGGTTTCTATTGCTCGGGCTTTAGCTATTCGTCCCAAGGTGTTAATTTTAGATGAACCTTTTGGGGCATTGGATGCTATTACTAAGGAAGAATTGCAAGAAGAATTGTTGAAGATTTGGGGTGATAATCGTTGTACGGTTTTGATGATTACCCATGATATTGATGAGGCTTTGTTTTTAGCTGATAAGTTGGTAATGATGACTAATGGACCTCATGCCAAAATTGGGGAAGTGATGGAAATTCCTTTTTCTCGTCCCAGAGATAGAGCGAGAATTATGGAAGATCCTCAATATTATCAATTGCGGAATTATGCGTTAGATTTCTTGTTTAATCGGTTTGCTCATGATGATGTAGGTTAGTATATTTTGGGCGAACATTAGTTCGCCTATATTCTTAATTATTATTGTTATCTTTCAATATTTACAGAAAATTCATCAACAACAATCTTGAATGTCAGAATCAGGATAACCAGGATTAGAGGATTTTCAGGATGTTATTTTTTATTATTCATGAATAATGGCAATTTTTGGATGATGGAGAATCTCCTGTTATTGTAATTATTATTATTTATCTTTCAATATTCACAGAAAAATCATCAACAACAATCCTGAAAATCCTTAAATCCTGGACATCCTGATTCTGACAATTACAATTTCAGCATCCCACCAATAACAATCCTGAAAATCCTTAAATCATGGACATCCTGATTCTGACAATTACAATTTCATCAGCTTTTAATAATTTTGAATAATGTTGGGTAATATGAGCATCAACCCAACATACGGGAGGTAAAAGATTAGGCATGAACCATTAAATATTGCCCATTACCATTATATTCACCATCGCAACTGGCAAAATTAGCGACAAACCAAATTAAATAAAACCGCCAAATACGGCGAAATTTTGCATAGTCAATCCCGTAATTTAAATCTTTGACTATCGCTTGAGAATCATCAAAGTTTTTTAACCAACTAGCAAAAGTTTTGGAGTAATTAGAGCCATTAATATACCATTTATCAATAGTTTTTAGGTGTTGATTATGGCTGGGAACTGCATCATATTTCCAGTAACGTCCGTGGGGAAAAATATATTTGTGAGTGAAAACACTGGATATATTATTGGGGGTGCGAACTGTGATAATGTGAATAAAAACCTTGCCGTTATCCTTGAGAAAAGTTGCCAGTTTTTGGAAAGCTTTTGTTAAATTACCTACATGACAAAAAACGCCAATTGAGAGAATTTTATCAAACTTTGTCGCAAATTCGGCATCGTTTAAATCTCCTTCATAGAGAGTAAACCGACCAGAATTCAGGTAACTTTCAGGATCTTGCATTTTCTGACGCATATATTCACATTGGTGGTGACTCAAGTTAATTCCTGTAAACTTGACATGGGGAAATTTAGCAAGAATATAATTGGCTACGCAGCCCCAACCACAACCAAAATCTAAAATATTATCACCATCTTTGATCTCTAATTTGTCAATCACATCATCAATCATTTGTATTTGTGATTGTTCGAGATTGGCTGCTCCTTTTTCCCACAATCCCATACTGTATTTGGGATAAATAAGTTTTCCATTACCTAACATGGGATTCAACATAGCTTGAGGCAAATCATACTGAATCTTCATTAAATCCCTCGCACCTTCGGCAGTATGATCTGTTTCTGTTAATACCCATTCATAGGGTGCAAGCAGGGATGGAAAATACTTAAAAAACACGGGCATACAACTATCAAAAAGATATCTTAACGCAGAATCTGGTACTTCTAATCCGTTGATATAAGACTCTGCTATGGCCATTTGCACTGTATTAACTGTACTAACTGCGAGGCGGGTTGCTCCGTAAGCAATCGGACTTTTGGTATGTACATTTCCTACGATAGGAAGATGTTTTTCAATGTTTTGTAAAATAGTTGATGAATTCATATTTATATTGGGTTTTAAAGATGCCGCTACTATATAAATAAACCCAATAATATTAAAGAATAGATATTCCATTGGATAGAGATTAGCAAAAAAGAAAGGAATAATAAATGAAAAGTGTGGGTAATGGCTACTCAAGCCTGTATTCGGTGGGCAATGCCCACCCTACGTATATTTTAAAAATAAAATAATAAGTTATGTTCTCAGCTTTTGATAATCCTTGATTGAAATTATCGGTAAATAATGTATATAATTCAATATACGAACTATAAAAGGTACGCCCATGAATTCCCGCGCCCTGCTATTAGTCAATCATCATTCTCGTCAAGGACAAGAACGTTATCAGGAAGCGATAAATTGTTTAAATCAACTGGGTTTAAAACTCATTACAGAATCTACAGAAAATCCTAGACAATTGGGTGATATGATTCGTCGTTACCAACAAGAAATTGATTTAGTGATTGTCGGTGGTGGTGATGGTACTCTTAACGCTGCTGTAGGTGCTATAGTTGATACTCAATTACCTTTAGGAATTTTACCTTTGGGAACTGCTAATGATTTAGCGAGAACTTTAGGTATTCCTAATTCTATTCCCCAAGCTTGTCAAATTATTGCCAATGGACAGTTGCGACGGATTGATTTAGGTTTGGTGAATGATAAATATTTTTTCAATGTTGCAAGTTTGGGTTTGAGTGTGAAAATTACTCAAGAATTAACTAAAGAGATGAAACGGCGTTGGGGAATATTTGCTTATGCTGCGATCGCATTTCAAGTAATTTGGAAATCTCGCCTTTTTAGTGCAGAAATTCGCATAAATGACCAATCAATTCATGTCAAAACTGTGCAAATTGCTGTGGGAAATGGTCGCTA
Organism: Dolichospermum sp. ST_sed8; assembly: GCA_028658405.1. Lineage (GTDB taxonomy): Bacteria > Cyanobacteriota > Cyanobacteriia > Cyanobacteriales > Nostocaceae > Dolichospermum. The sequence goes on from JAKOGY010000012.1 coordinate 30,489, forward strand.
TTATGGTGGGGGAATGGCTGTAGTTCACGATGCAGCAATAGATGATCAAAGGTTGGATCTTTATAGTTTAGAAATGGATCATTGGTGGCAAATTCTTCCTTTGCTTCCGGCTATGCGTCAAGGACGACATATTGATTGGCCGAATGTCCGCGCCCTACAAGGTCAGGAAATCACAGTATATACCCGAAAACCTCATTCGATTAATACAGATGGAGAAATCACCACCCACACCCCGGCTGTATTTCGAGTGCTTCCGCAAGCGATCGCAGTTTTTGTCCCAGAAATATCATCTCCAGTATAGATTTATCTAATTGATATGATTTATTTGATGATATCTTAATTCCTAAATTCTGCTGTATCTTAAGAAGACTACAATCATCATCATCAAAAAAATCATAGTTATGAATTTACGCTTTTCTCAAGAAATTAAATCTCTACTAGAACGTTTAAGTGAACAACCGTTAACTTTAGGTGATATCCTCGCAGAAACCTCTGAACGGGGTTTTAGCTTGGTCATCACATTACTTGTATTACCCTTTTTATTTCCCATGCCTCCAGGCTTAAGTAGTCCTTTAGGTGGGGCTTGCTTAATATTATCATTACAAATGGTTTTGGGGAGGCGAACGCCTTGGCTACCCAAAAAAATCGCTAACTATAAATTTCCTGACGCTTTCGCCAAAATTATCTTACAAAATCTGCGTCGAGTCACTAGATTATTAGAAAAAATTGCCCGTCCCCGATTCCAAAAAATCGCTAATCATCCTTGGATTTGGCGATTTAACGGGCTGTGCATCTCTTGGTTAACAATATTATTAATTTCTCCCATTCCCTTTACTAATCCCATTCCCACTGTGGGGATTTTACTTTTGGCAGTTGCTACCATTGAAGCTGATGGTTTGCTAATGTGCATTAGCTATATTGCTACTTTCTTAATTACTTTACTATTTGGCTTTATTGGTTATGCTTTATGGTTAGCTCCCAACTTACTCCCGGCTATTTTCAAATAAAATTTTTGACTTTCTGATGAAAATTTGTTAAGATAGAAACCCAAAAGAAAAAACCCTCAGCTAAAAGCCAAGGGTAATCATTTAATTAAGGTGCATCTACTGTTTGAATATCCACCGTGGCTTCTACCATATCCGGATAATTTCAGTACAATTTTGAGTTTTGAATTGTTAACTTGTCTCTCGCAAATTATACCATCCATACCAATGCAGTACAGCTAACCATACTGCTGATAGTAAACTGGCAATACTCAAAGTTAACCCTGTAAAGGGAATTAATAACCCAAATACAGGTAAGACAACTCCAGCGATGGTACAAATAATTGCGGCTAGGGAAACACGAAGATTTGCACCTAAACCATAGCTTAAAGTTAATAAAATTAATGCAATCATCAACCAAGCTAATTCAGCATTAATTACCCGTGTCATGTAGGTTAAAGTTAGTAAACAAGCAAAGAAAATTCCCCCAGCAATCACGACATTTTTTAAAGTCATGGGTAGGGATAAATACAGCAGTAATATCCACCATAAAAACAAAGCTGGTGCTAACAATAATAACCTGGGAATAATACCAGTTTTGCCAATGGGTTTAGTGCTAGTAAAGACACCAAAAGGATTTTTAACAGCCACATTTTCGGCAAAACTCCAAGTAAATTGCGTGCCTTTATCATCAACTTTAATATCATCAGGAATAATTCCACTAGCAAAGTCAGCATTACTAAAATTAGCGATCGCTACCAGCCGAAATTTAGAAAGTAACTGATTTGTAGCACTATAAACCCAGCGTGGTCCACCATCAGCTTTATAGGTAACTTTAAAAGTAGTTTCTTCCCCCGGTTCTAAACGGAAGGGAAAACTATAATTATCGTTATTTGTTTGTTTTAAGATTGTGTTATTACGTTCTACTTTATAATCCCGCAGGATTGTAGAACCATTAGGTGGTGGTACTTCCAAGAAAAAACTATTAATATCACTCAGTTGGTTAATAACTTTGTAATTAGCTGTGTAGTCTGTCTGATAAATAGAACTACGATTTTGGACATCTACACTTTGATTAATTTTAACTTGAATTTCTGAACTTGCTAAAGTTAGATAACGAGTAACTTTTTGTTTATCATTAACTTTAACTATTTTGCCATTAACTTGGGTATTATAAACATAAGGTTCTTCAGTAATATAGCGAACTTGGGGAGAAACTTGTTCCAGTTTATCACCTGCTACAGTAGCAGCAACTTGTGCCACTTTTGTCTGTTCCCAATAATGGTAACGATTGCTTAAAGTTGAACAGAGAAAAAAGCCAGTTACTAACAAAATTAAGATTAAAGCTAAATGCTGTAATCCCTGCAATAATTGGGAGTAACGAATTGACCATTGACCGAAAAAAACCGCTTGTTCTGTGGGATATCGTCGTAGAGAAAAACTAATTAAGGCGATCGCCACACCTAACGCTATAATTAAAAAAAATAATAGCAGTGAACCTTGGAGTAATTGATTACCAAATTGCAGCAATTCCTGGGGATGTGTTAAATCAGGTAAACCGGGAATACCTTTAGCGTCAACAGACATAAACAGATATTTGGGTAATTTTTAGACTCTGACACATTTAATATCACAAAAGTTGCTATAGCAGGGAACAGGGAATAGGGAATAGGGAATAGGGAATAGGGAATAGTCTCAGCTATCTGGATATCCTCAATTTCCCATATCCGACAGGGAAAAATGCAACTGTTTTGAGATACTATAAGCCAAAACCTTGCACTTTTTATCCTAAAAATCCACGAAACTCTTATTAATAAACGGTTTTAGCTTTATTCAGCAAGCCATAATTAGATAATGGATGATTGGTAATTGGTAATATTTGTTTGTTCCCTGTTCCCTGTTCCCTGTTCCCTGTTCCCTGTTCCCTATTCCCTGAAATAATTACAAATATGGCGATCGCGATTGATTTTGGTACAAGTAACACAGTTATAACCCGTTGGAATCCTGTTACTCAGGAAGCAGAAACCCTGAATCTACCTGGTTTATCAACACAACAATTTCTCAACCCTCCACTGATTCCTAGTTTGGTTTATGTGGAAAATGCCAGTTTGGGAACAATTATAGCTGGACAACAGGTGTGCGATCGCGGTTTAGACACAAAAACCGATACCAGATTTTTCCGTAATTTTAAACGAGGAATCGGTGCAGATATTCAGGGTTTTTTACCAGAACTCGATGGTAAAAACATTACATTTGAACAAGTAGGAAAATGGTTTTTAAGCAAGGTAATTCAAGAATTAGCCATCCTAGAAGGAAAAATAGATTCCTTGGTTTTAACTGCACCTGTAGACAGCTTTGAAGCCTATCGTTACTGGTTAGGGAAAGTTTGTCAATCACTACCAGTTGAACAGGTACGAATGTTGGATGAACCTACCGCTGCGGCGTTGGGATATGGTCTAACAGATCAAGGAACTCTCTTAGTTGTTGACTTTGGTGGTGGAACTTTAGATTTATCTTTAGTGAGTTTAGATCAAGGTAAACAAGCCAAAACCAAACCTCTAGGATTTCTTCTTAAATGGGGTGATAAAAGTCTGGGTGAAGATTCTCAACAAAAGACTAAAACAGCCCGTGTATTAGCCAAAGCAGGGCAAAATCTGGGCGGAATAGATATTGATAATTGGATAGTAGATTATTTTGCTAAAACCCAAGGATTACCAGTTAGTTCTCTCACCACAAGACTAGCAGAACGGGTGAAAATTCAGCTATCTCACCAAAATAAAGCGAGTGAAGTTTATTTTAATGATCAGACCTTTGAAAGTTATGAAATGGATCTTGATCGTTATACTTTTGAAAATATTTTGAAGGAAAACGGATTTTTTGATAAGCTGCATGATGTCATGATGACATTGTTACAGCAAGCACGACGTTACGGGATGGAAATTGATGATATTAATGCAGTATTATTAGTGGGGGGAACTGTGCAATTGCCAGTGGTGCAAACATGGATAGAACAATATTTTGAACCAGAAAAAATTCGTCGTCAACTGCCTTTTGAAGCGATCGCTCATGGTGCATTACAAATCACTCAAGGCATAGAAGTTAAAGACTATCTTTATCATAGCTATGGTGTGCGTTATTGGGATCGCCGTAATCAACGTCATAGTTGGCATCCTATCATTAAAACTGGACAACCTTATCCCATGACTCAACCCGTAGAATTAGTTTTGGGTGCTTCCGTGGAAAATCAACCCAGCATTGAGTTAATTGTCGGGGAATTGGGCGCGGAAACGGGAGGAACAGAGGTATACTTTGATGGCGATCGCTTAATTACTCGTCAGTTAGATAGTCGCGCAACCACCGTTAAACCCCTCAATGATACAGCAAGTGCCAGTAAAGTTGCCAAACTTAGACCTCCAGGAAATCCGGGAAGCGATCGGATTAAAATCTATTTTCAAATTGATGAAAAACGGTTTTTAAGAATTACTGTTGAGGACTTATTGACAAATAAAATCTTAGTAGAAAACCAACTTGTAGCCCAGTTGAGTTAAATTTTAATGTAACCTCTGCATAAGAGCTTTTGCTTGTTCAGTAATCCCGTCCCAATTTTCTTCTAATACCCATTTTTTGGGAAATAATTCCCCACTTAAACCCACTGCTACTGCACCAGCTTCTAAAAAAGCCCTAGCATTTTCTAACATTACACCCCCCGTAGGGATTAAGGGAATATGCCCAAGGGGTTCTTGTAAACTTTTAATATAATTTGTTCCGCCCACAGATTGCACAGGAAACACCTTGACACAACTTGCGCCATAATTCCACGCGGTAATAATTTCCGTCGGTGTCAATGCACCGGGAATCATCGGGATATTTTTGGCGACTGCGGCTTTAATCATTTCCGGATCAGTGTGGGGACTGAAGAGAAATTGCGCCCCACAAGCGATCGCTTCTTGTAATTCTTGGACATTAAATAACGTCCCTGTACCAATCATACAGTTAGGTAATTGGCTGCGGAGTTGGGAAATTAATTCCGGTGCGCGATCGCAATTCCACGTAATTTCAATTAACCCCATTCCCCCAGATGCTACAGCTAAAGCCATTTTCTCACCCCATACCATCTTCGGGGCGCGAATAACAGCGATCGCTCGATGTATTTTTAACTGTGACAACCAAACTTGATTAGGCATTTTTATCCATAGAACTTAAACAAGATCAATTAAACTGGTAAGACATCGTGAAAATGCGTATAGTCAAAATAACGATGTCCATCAGGTGTATTGTGGATAATATCCACAAATTGATGATTCCACAAAATCTCATTAGCACCATAACTATGACGTGCATGGACAATCTGTGCCACAGTTTCATCAATCCCACTCAAAGAAATCATTAGCAAAGCCTGAGTTTGAGTTAATAATTCCGCAGTCATTCCATACAAAGGACTAGACTCATCAATAATGTGCATTACTGACCAAGATAAAGAAAAGCTAGGTGTTTGATTTCTCACCAGCTTCAGATCATATATTTTTCGGATAGATTCACCCTCTAAAGTAATATCATCGCGCATCAAATACACCCCCATTTGTGCCTCTAAAATCATATTCCGGCGCTGGTTAGCAGTCCGAAAAATTAAAGTTGGCATTCCCTCATGTTGTGTAATTATCGCTACACGACTAAACATAACGCGAGCAGTCGGGCGAGAAAACCGTGCAAATGCCAATCCCGTCATTAATGCAATCCCCATCACACCAATCATCGCTTCAATAGTCACAACTGTATTTGCATAAAGTGTGTGCTGGTGTTTTCCTAGCTTCTGGAAAAATCTCTGTAATTTAAATTTCATGAGCAGTAAGTAAAAGTCTAGTGAATGGTAGGATAACTAAAGATAAATATATTTAATTGACAATGAATCGAATTTTTTGGATTACTGCTTTAATTGCTTTTATTAACTCCCTGAGTTTTACAATTTTAATCCCCATAATTTATCTTTATGGTAAACAATTTGGTTTAAATGATTTCCAAACCAGTTTATTATTTTCCACATACTCTATTGCTCAATTTTTTGCCACTCCCGTAATTGGTAAACTCTCTGACAGATTTGGACGGAAACCATTATTAATAATCAGTTTAGCAGGAACAGTAATTGCTAATACCATAGCCGGAACTGCCACAACAGCAAGTTTACTATTTTTAGCCAGATTTTTAGATGGTATCACAGGCGGAAATGCTTCTGTTGCCCAAGCCGTTATTTCTGATGTTACCAGTCAAAAAGATCGCGCTCAGGCATTTGGGATTTATGGTGCAGCAATGGGATTAGGCTTTGTTCTTGGTCCAGCTACAAGTTTAGTAGCACAACAAATTTCTTTAGGAACGGCATTTTTAGTTTCCGGTGCAGTTGCTTTGATAGCGATGTTAATGACAATATTTTTATTACCAGAAACTCTCAAAAATAAATCCCCAAAAGCTACTAATATATTTGATTTAGGTTTAGATAATTTAATTAAAGGTTTTGCCATGCCAGGAATTGGCATTTTATTATTCATTAACTTTTGTACAGGCACAACATTTACCATGTTTACCTATGCCTTTCAACCCTATTTTATTAAAGTTTTAGAGCAAAATAATCAATCTTTAACCCTTTTATTTCTCACATTTGGCACATTGGGCGTAATTATGCAAACTTGGGGTGTATCTGTTCTCCGTCGCAAATTTAATGTGGTGAAAATATTATTTTTAGGCTTATTTGTTCGCAGTTTATCATTTATGTTAATGCCTGTTTGGCCTAGTATTACTTATTTTGTTGTAGTTAGCATATTATTTGCGCTGTTTAATGCTTTAGTCCAACCCATGATTAGTACATTGATTTCTCTCAATGCTCAACCACAAGATCAGGGAACTGCATTAGGTTTAAACGCATCTTATTTAAGTATTTCTAATGGCATTGGTCCAGTGATTGCTGGAATAATAGTTCAACAATCTCAACCGATCACTTATGGCTATCCTTTATATCTGGCAGGAATTTTAACATTTTTAGTTTTAGCTTTAGCCATAGCTACGCGCAAAAAATACAGCGTTGCTATTTAATTCTGTCATTAATAGCATTTTTATCTGTTATGGCAGGAGTTTCGGGCGCAAGGCCTGCGCCCAAAACTCAGGAGGTAGGAGTCAGAATATTTTTCTTTTCTTGTCTTTAGTTCACCGCTATAGGAATAATATTTTATTTCTGAAATATACGTAGGGTGGGCATTGCCCACCGGATACAATACTACTCGGTTAAGCCTTTTTTGGGCATTATAGACAACGATATTTCAAGGGTTTTAGCCTACTTGATTTCCTTAACCGAGCAGTATTGCCACCGGATAAGGGTTTTGGTGGGCATTGCCCACCCTACTTAAAATTTTTCAAATATCATTTATGATTCCTATATATCAACTTGTAAATAATGGCACTTTCGTGTAAAATACATCATTGTTTGTAAAAATACTTTTTGCAACGATTTTTCTCAGTCATCAATTCAACATTCCCACAATAAATATACTAGGCGAAAATATGTTGTTTTTTTTCAAATTGATTGATTATTTATTAGCCGCAGTGGCCATGACATCAGTTTTCGTTATTTATGTTGGTTCTAGTGATCAACAATATATAACTGCTGCCTCTGTTGCTTTAACTGTTGCTATTGGTTTATTTCTTCTCAATAGACAATCAGTGAAGAATGCTCAAAAGGAAGCACAAAAAAATGAACTTTCCCAAAAAGCTGAACTCTATACCTCCTTATTAAGTAATGGTACAACATTGGACTACAATACAATTTTACCAGCACGAGCCAAAGCTTTAGAATATTGTCAAGAATTAATTGACGATTATAAACAGACTAGAAATCTTGCTAGAAATCTTTACTATGTTCTGCAAATTTCTACTGTTATTTTTTCAGGTATCACCCCAATTCTAGTATTAGTGGATAAATTGGAAACAGGACAACCTTGGTTAAAATGGCTGCCTGTAATTTGCCCGGCTATTGCTTCCATAGTTGCTAGTATAGTTACATCCTTTCCCTTTCAAAAAAATGCGATGGTTGCTAATACAATCATTGAATTGTTAGAAGCTGAACAGGAGAAGTTTATTTTGGGAATTAGCCCAGCTTATCGTTGTTATGATATTCCAGAGGAAGATAAACAGCAACAAAGAGTAAGTCAGGCAATAGAACTATTTATTACTCAAGTGAATAATATTCACCTCCAGCAAGTACAACAAAATACTGATTCAGAACAGGGAAATAAAGAAAAACAAGAGTCATCAAGATCTGAAGAATCAACTACAGGACAAAAAGTAGCCGCATAGTTTTGGTGTAATCACCGATTTAGGGGTGCAGAACATATCAATTTTTGGGCGCAGGTTCTGGGGCGCAGACCTTGGGGCGCAGGCCCTGCGCCCCTACCAAAGTTCTGAATCATGAAAAATGTCAGGGATAACTGACATTACGGTTTATAGCGAAAAAATAGTTAGAATAGTATAGACGCTCTTTTTTAGAGCGTCAACTCACTAGTGATTCTGATTAATTCCAACTTTGTATGAATTTAAATAGCCAGTCTGCCAATTCTTCCGATACATATTCCCAACGTTTGGCAGACATTGTGGGAACGGTCATTGCTCTGATTACTCTCACTTTACCAGTATTTATCATTGCCCACTATTCTTCAACGAATGTTAAAAACAATCAGCCATCCTTAACCTATAACCTACCTATTCGTGGAGATTAAAATATACAGTAGAATTTAGGAATTAAAAAAGATTTAAGAGAAGACGATAAGGGGCAGGGAGTAGGGGGTTTTCTTCTTATCCCTTTTTTTAGTGATAATTTGTGAAATTCCCCAACACTTTACAAGGAATCACAGGAGAAGAGATCCACAATGTCCTAAAATTTTACACTGGGAGCAAAAATAGCTGCTACCGCTTATTCACTTTTATTAAAGGATTTTTGTTGTGGATTTATCTCTGATTCCTGCCCAACCCAAGCCAGGTGTGATTAATGTATTGATTGAAATTGCTGGTGGAAGTAAAAATAAATACGAATACGATAAGGATTTACAAGCATTTGCTCTAGATCGGGTTCTATCCTCTTCAGTTAAGTATCCTTATGATTATGGTTTTATCCCTAATACCTTAGCTGATGATGGCGATGCCTTAGATGGTATGGTGATTATGGATGAGCCAACGTTTCCCGGCTGCGTCATTGCGTGCAGACCAGTTGGTTATTTGGAAATGATTGATGGTGGCGATCGCGATGAAAAAATTCTTTGTGTTCCCGATAAAGATCCGCGCTATGCTCATGTAAAGTCACTTAAAGACATAGCCCCCCACCGATTAGAGGAAATTGCCGAATTTTTCCGCAGTTATAAAAATTTGGAAAAAAAGGTAACGCAAATTCTCGGCTGGCAGGATGTGGATAAAGTAGCTCCATTGGTAGAAAAGTTCATTCAAGCAGCTAAAGCTAAAGCATAATAGATCATGGGTGATGGTAATGTGAATTACTCATTACCCAATAAATCAATTATTATGGAATAATCAGTAACAACCTACTGAGTCTAATTCCTATATCTCTCACTGGTTGCAAAAAAAAATTTAAAATCAAATGCAGCGCACTCTTTTGTCAGCAAAAATTCACAACTGTACGCTCACAGCGGCAAATATTAACTATGTGGGTAGTATCAGCATTGACGAGATTCTCTTGAAAAAAGCTGGTATATTTCTCTATGAGCAAGTACAAGTAGTGAACATTGCCAATGGTGAGCGTTTTATTACTTATGCCATACCTGCTCCAGCTAATTCAGGAGCTATTGAATTAAATGGAGCAGCCGCACGTTTAGGTGTAGTTGGCGATCGCTTGATTATCATGACTTATGGGCAGTTTACTATAGAAGAGTTAAAATGTCACTCTCCTACCGTTGTCATTGTGGATGAAAAAAACCAGTTATTAGAAGTGCGACATTATGATGATCTGCTTAGTAAGCTCTAATTTTGTTGAAAATGTCAAATTTTGAGTTGTCCGATTCTCTAATTTATCCTCCTTAACAACTAAGTCCCAGCCTTGATAATCAATCTGAGCTATTTCAGGTGCATAAAATTTAGATGCGTTTCCCCTGGTACCAAGCCTCTACTTGTGTGTTATAATTTTTCTAGTCTGTGTTAACAGGAGGATCTCAATGAGCTTAGTCATTTCCGAAGATATTGTCCAAGCAAGTGGACTATCAGAAAAAGAATTAGTTTTAGAATTGATTATCTTATTGTTTGAAAGAAAAAAAATTAGTATCGGTAAAGCATCTCAATTGGCTAAAATGCCTTTACTACAATTTCAAAATGAATTAGCTATGAGAAACATTAATATTCATTATGATGAAACTGATTTAGACGTTGATTTAAAAAACTTGGAAATTATCTAAAATTTATGATCATAGTTAGCAATACTTCACCTATTACTAATCTATCAGCTATAGGAAAAATCCAATTATTAGAACAACTTTATGGAGAAATTATCATATCATCAGCCGTTTTTTAAGAATTAACACAATGGGGAGATTCAATACCAGGAGCAAAAGAAGTCAAAACTTATGACTGGATTATTGTAAAACCTGTTAATAATGTTAGTTTAGGACAATCTTTAAAAAACAAATTGGATGAAGGAGAATCTTCGGTAATAGCTTTAGCATTAGAATTAAATGCAGATTGGCTAATTATAGATGAACAATTAGGCAGACAAACAGCAACAGCATATAACTTAAAGATAACAGGTATTTTAGGAATTTTAATTGATGTCATCAATTAAACTTGCCGTTTGTATTAAATTCTTGTATAAATAGAAGTTGAAATCGTCCGTTCTCAAATTTGTAACAGAAAGTATCAAGCATCTAGCTGTGTGTTATAATTTTTTTAGTCTGTGTTAACAGGAGGATCTCAATTCTCCTTTTTTTTAACTTAACTCGTTCCTTTATTTTATCTAGATAATAGGAGCGAAATAAATTTTCTCGTTTTTAGGATTAGGTTGCTAATTTTGCTATGCTTGATGTACTGTAGACTATATGTCACAGTAAAACAAACGTTCATATCAATTATCGAATGCAAGGAACACAAATTTCTTTTTTGCCTAACGAGGATGAGTATAATCCTAGCCAAAAGCAAAAAAAGCCGAAATTAGGGCGTTATCAGCGTATTCAGCGCGAACTAGATCAAGAAAATTCTGATCCATATAAGATATTTACTGATGTTAGTTCGCCCGCAAGTCCATTATCTCAATATACTTTTGTGGATCTGTTTTGTGGTGCTGGGGGAATCACACAAGGGTTATTCCAAGCTGGATTTACACCATTGGCTAGTGTAGAAATTAGTCCAATTGCTTCTGCTACGCACAAAAAAAATTTCCCACAATGTCATCATTTTTGTGGAGATATTGAACAATTTTCTCCCCAAGATTGGCTGCAACAAATAGGCTCACCTGATGTAAATGTTGTTGTTGGTGGACCACCATGTCAAGGATTTTCAGTAGCCGGAAAACGTGATCCAAAAGATCCTCGAAATAGGTTATTTTATGAATTTGTGCGTGTTGTTTCAGAAATACGTCCTTGGTATGTAGTCATGGAAAATGTGCCGGGTATTTTGACAATTCAAAAAGGGGATGTAAAGACAGCAATTATTGAAGCTTTTGAATCTATTGGTTATCCTCATATTTCTGTGGCAATTTTAGAATCTGCGGCTTATGGAGTCCCACAAATTCGACCAAGAGCTATTTTTATCGCCAATAGATTTGGAATGTCAAATCCTTATCCTCAAGCGCAATTAAATCAAGAAGAATACAAACCTATTGAATCAGCAATTTCTGATTTACCAGAATACACTCGAATATCGGAAATTAATCACGA